>CAYRUY010000021.1:14840-24265 GCA_964427455.1 uncultured Candidatus Bathyarchaeia archaeon
CCAAGCCAAGGTCTCCCGGAGAGACTTCTTGGAGGAAGACTTGAAGAGGTTGGGGTGGGAGAGCCCTCTGAACGTTGAAGGGGCTCAGGCTGACGAGGCTAAGGAATGGCTCCCGCGTCTAACAAGTGAATTAGCGAAACTGGGCTCTACGAATCAGCTGGCGATAGAGCAGTACGGTCAGCAAAAGGACAGCTATAAGCAGCTATCCTCGAGGCTGAGCCAGCTGGAGAGCGAGAAGCTTGCGATTCTAACGTTCATGGACGAGGTTGAGCGGGAGAAGCGAAGAGCGTTCATGGATGTCTACGCGAAGGCGAACGAGGAGTTCGGCTTCTTCTTCGCAAAGCTGACAGGAGGTGGCAGAGGGCGCCTGCAGTTGCAGAACGAGGAGGACCCCTTCTCGGGAGGCGTCGACCTCCTTTCAGAGTTCCCAGGGAAAGGGCAGAGGATCATAAGCTCCGCAAGTGGCGGCGAGAGGTCTGTGGCCGCCTTAGCCTTCCTATTCGCGATAAGCCAACTTCAGCCTGCCCCATTCCACCTTTTGGACGAGGTTGACGCTCACCTAGACCCGTTGAACGTGGAGAGGCTTGCGGAGCTCATCAAGGAGTTCTCAGCGGGACGACAATTCATTGTCATCTCATTGAAAGACGCCATAATCGACCGAGCTGAGAAGATATACGGGGTGTACGTAGAGGACGGGGTCTCCGGTGTCGTCTCGCCTCTTCTCCCGTCCCAAGGAGGCAACGCACCATGACAGCGCGCCCTCCAACGGCGATCTCTGAGAAGCCGCCTTGGGTCAGACTGCCGTGGTCAGTCCTCTTCGACCTTGCAGGTCTAAGAGGCCTCAAGCCCTGGGACATCGACCTCTCCGGTCTCCTCGCATCCTTCATCGCTGAGCTCAGGCGTTATGGCCTAGTCAACTTCTCCATCCCGGGGATCGCCCTTCTCTCTTCGGCGTCAATCTACAGGATGAAGACCGAGCTGGTCCTGAAGCTTGAGGAGCCCCCGCCTCCACCTGTCGCCCAAACGCCTATTGAGGGCCCCATCGTCGCGATGAGCCTGCCCTTCAGGTACGAGTACGGGTCCCTTACCATCGAAGAACTCCTGGCCACCATACGAGAGATCCTGGCAGGCGGCGGGGAGAACCCAAGTGAGGCCCAGTCAAGACTCCAATCTATGGAGCCTGTGATCCCGTTTTCGTTACCAGTTCCAGACAGTTTCATGGCTCAGATCGAAGAGAGGATCGGATCGCTCTACCAGAGGCTCTTAGTCCTGTTCGAAAGCGAGAAGCTCGTCTCCTTCTCTAGGCTCATCGAGGGACTTCCCAGGCGCTCAGCGATCCAGACCTTCATCGCCCTGCTCTTCCTCGTCTGCGACAGGAAAGTATCGCTGTGGCAGCAGGAGGAGTCCGGGGAGATCCATGTTGCACCGGCGGTCGAAACAGGGGCAGAGGCATGATCGGTCACCGGGTGGTGGAAGAGCCAGGGATCGCGGACACGGGTGATGACCTTGCCGTCATAGAGGCAGCCCTCTACGTGTCTGGCCGGCCGTTAGACCTTTACGCACTCTGTTCCGTATTAGGGATAACATCTAGGCGTCGCGTCTACGAGTTGGCAAAAAGGCTGGCAAGGGAGTACAGCAGCAGGGGTGGTGCATTGGAGCTTCTGGAGCTCCCAGAGCGCCGGTTCGTCCTTCAACTGAAGGCCCAGTATGTTCCTCATGTGAGGAAACTCTCGATCAAGCCCCTGCTCAGCCAAGGTCCACTGAAAACACTCTCTTTCATCGCCCTGAATCAACCTGTTCCCCAGGTTAAAGCGGCAGTAGTCAGGGGCGGTCAAGTCTACGAGCACGTACGGCTCCTTGAGAAAATGGGACTCGTCGCCTCGAAACCCGCCGGTAGGACGAAGCTGCTGAGCACGACAGATGCCTTCGCAGACTACTTCAGGTTGAGCCACGACCCTAAGACAATGAAGAGACAGTTCAAGTCTTTGGTTCAGGCGCAAGCAGAATAGCCCCTATGGATCGCCTTGCATCGCCGGTTCATCAACCTCGACATACCTGCGTGACTGAGAAACCTTTTATAAGGCTCGTACGCTTCTCCGACGATCCTCCCTGGATCTGACGAAACGAGGCTGAAGGAAAGTGGCCTACTGGCACAGCAACCTCCACAAGAGAAAAAAGTCAGGGGGCAAGAAGCGTCCGCTGAGGAAGCAGAGGAAGAGTGAGCGCGGAGGCTTCCCGGCAGAGACGGCCCTCGGGGAGCGGAAGCTGACTCGACGCGCCGGGCTTGGGGGCACGGAGAAGCTCAAGCTGTTAAGGGCGAGTTACGCCAACGTGTCTAACCGTGCAAGCGGGAAGACAGAGAGGTTGAAGATTAACCGGGTTGTCAGCAATCGTGCCAACGTTGACTACGACCGGACCGGCGTCATCACAAAGGGTGCGGTGATCGAGACCTCCGCCGGTAACGCTCGAGTTACTTCGAAGCTAGGCGGCGACGGCGTGATCAACGCCGTAGCAGTGTAGGCTTTCACTGATCCGCCAGGTGTGCTGCGTGAAGCTGAACGGCAGGGTTGTCATATGGCCTCGATACTTCGACGGGACAAGGGCCAGGAGCGCAGGTAGACGGCTCCCAACGAGACTCTGCATCGAGAAGCCCAAGGTGGAAGAGCTGGCCACCATCGCTGAGAGACTCGGTCTCAACCCTGAGGTTCGAGCCACGGCTGCGCACCCCCAAGGCATCTGGGAGCGCTCTGGCTGCCTGATCGTCGACAAACGGGGCTCGAAGACAAAGGTGCTCAACCTTCTCGCCGTGGGATTGGTCAAACAGAGGGCAGACCAGATATAACTGGCGCTCATCAGGCCTTCATGGCTTCAGGAAACCCTTAAATAAGGTGTAGCGGTTGTTGGCGGGCCCCTACGAGGCTTGGAGCAGAGATATTGCACCGGGTAGGCAAGGCGCTCCACCTCTCGAAAGACGGAAACCTCGTGGTGAAGGCCCAAGGTGAGACCGTCATTGGGACCATAACCTACGATGTCAAGCTGAGGCCCGTCGGCGTCGTGTCGGACATCATAGGACCAACGCGGGCCCCTTACATCCTTGTGAAAACAAAGCTTGAAAACGCATCGAAGCTTCGTGGCCAAGTCCTCTACGGGCAAGCTCCTGGAGGAGGCAGGTAGTAGAGTGAGCCAGTCGTTAAGGAGTTGCTCGGAGTGCGGAAGCACGAAGTTGATAAAGGACTACGAATCCGCCGAGGTCGTCTGTGCCGACTGCGGCTTCGTTGTAGCTGACAGGCTGGCGGACCCTGGGCCTGAATGGCGGTCCTTCAACGACGAGCAGAAAGCGAAGAGAATGCGTGTTGGAGCCCCGATGACGTTTACGATTCACGACAAGGGACTCTCAACGATGATCGATTGGCGCGGCCTTCCCCACGCTAGAAGAATGAACCCCGACCAAGCGGCTCAGATTTACAACCTGAGAAAATGGCAGCGGAGAGTGCGTCTCTCAGACGCGACGGAGAGAAACCTTGCCTTCGCCTTAGCCGAGCTGAGCAAGATATCAACGTCGCTGAACATCCCTAGGCACATCCTTGAGACCGCCTCTGTGATCTATAGAAGGGCGTTGAGGAAGCGGCTCATAAGAGGGAGGTCGATTCAAGGCATCGCTGCTGCAGCGATTTACATGGCGTGTAGGCAGTGCGGTGTCGCGCGGACGCTAGATGAGATATCTAAAGTCTCGCTTCTCAGCAGAAAAGACATCGGGAGAAGCTACCGGTTCATGATAAAAGAGCTTGGGGAGTTCGTGCCGCCTATCACGCCTCTCCAGTACGTGTCAAGGTTCTCAAACCAAATGAAGCTACAGGGTAGGACGGAGAGTTTAGCGTGCACGATCATCAAGCTTGCAACAGAGGTTAGGTTGACCAGCGGCAGAGGTCCCACGGGCATCGCTGCAGCTGCCCTCTACGTCGCCTCGATACTGACAGGTGACAGGCGAACCCAGAGGGAGATCGCTGAGACCGCTAACGTCACGGAAGTGACCGTGAGAAACAGGTACTCAAGCCTCTTGAAGAGCCTGACCATAGAGGTCAGAGTCTAGCAGAGCCCTTCCTGTAAACGGCCCCGAACACAGACAACGCTTATACTACGCCTCGTCGATAACATAGATGTAATCGTCCACCGCGGAGCCTAGGGATATTCATGAACAAGCGTAGGGAGATCGAGAGGCTTGCGTTGGAGATAGTCACTGAGGCTGGCAAGGAAGGCATTCTTCAGAGCGAGTTATGGAAGAGGCTCGATGCGACGAGCCGCGAGGGGTCTAGGATCGCTCTGAGGCTTGAGCGAAGGAAGCTTGTGAGGCGGGACAGAGAGCTATCAGCCAACCGGTGGACGTACCGCCTCTACCCGGTGCGACAGCCCTTAACCATAGACTCGATCATCGACTGCCCCTGCCTGACCTGTGAGACAAGCAACAGGTGTAGCGAGATCGACGTTGTGACGCCGAATCAATGCAGCAGGCTTGCTGAGTGGGTCTTGGCTCCGAAGCCCCAGGGGGCGGCTGAACCTCTATCGGGCGCCCAGAACGTCTAGAATCGCCTCAACGGGCGCATCTGTTCTGAAGGCTGATGCCTCGAAATGAGTCTCAACGAATGAGTATCCTCTCCGTCTGATCTCCCCCGCGATCTCTGCTCTTGGGCGTAGGGGGCGCCTCAGCTTGGCGCCAAGCTTGCCTGGGGTGAAGTAGGTAGGCGGAGCCGAGGCCTCGAGCAACGAGGCGGCGAGGAGGCCGAATGCCTCCTTCGGCATGGCTAGAGTCGTTTGAGCCGCGCACTCAAGCATCTTAGCGCAGAAGCCCACGTCGAAGAGAGGCCCTGTCCATAGCGGGCCGGCAACGGCCACCCGGTGGCCGCAGCTTTTGCATTCTTGGCTGCCAGTCGGCACGGCACCAGGTTGCAGCTCTCGTCTCAGACAATGGAAGCAGTGGAGTAGGTAGCCCATCCCTGAGAGCGCTTCGCCCATGGGCGCCGGGCGAGGGGTCGCCTGGAGGTGGACTCTAAGAACGTACCCGAGCTGATGGGTTGACAGAGGGTGCACGCCGAGCCCTCTGCTTGCCAGGGTTCGTGCGGCAAAGCCTATCAGTATTCGGGCCGCCACCTCGTGATGGTACTCCGTCTTGAGGGGCTTTGCCCAATACCGTGCGATACAAGTCCCAGGATAGACCCCTGAAAGCGTCGCGGAGTCGGTCGCCGCCAGAGCGAGAACGCCGCCTCCCCTCAACGCGGAGGCTGCATTTTGCATGAAGGGGGTGGGAGACCCAAACGGGTCAAGGTCGATGAGGTCAAAGGGCTGGCCTGACGCGGCGCGCTCTAGTAGAAGCACTCGGGCATCCATGCAGTAGAGCGACACCCTTCCTTCTACGCCATTCAGCGCCGCCGCTTGTCTGGCCAACGCTACAGCTTCACTGTTCAGGTCGTTTGCCACAACATGAGCATTTTCCGGGCCTTCTCTCGCGTACCTCATGGCCCTCGCACCGCACCCTGTCAAGGGGTCGGCCACGGAGATAGGCCGGCCGACGCCCGAGGCATAAGCCTTCAACGCCAACAAGGAGATATCTCGGCCTAGAGCTGAGCCCGGATTGTAGAAGACGGGCGACCATGTTGCCGGCCCGCGTGAATGCGGTCCCTCTGCCGCCGGGACGACTAGGAGAGTCTCACCCTCCTTAACCACCCTTGTGGGAAAGCCGAACGTGCTCATAACTGAGGCAGTCCTCCGGCTTTGGGGCTTCTCGCTTTCTTGGCTTCACACCTAGCCTGTCTGCTTCAGGTACTCTGCCACGACCATTGCGTGGTCTTTGTCGTAGGGTTCGAGTGGAATCTGTTGCATAACCCTGAAACCTCTGCGCCTGAGCACCTTGATCTCCTCCTTGAAGACCTCGGTGGGCTTCTTCGAGACATCGATGCTTCTCGCCTTAACGGCGAGCATCGCACATCCTCGCTCAACAAGAAAGTGCTCGCAGTTGTCTGCAAGAACCTTTGCCTGCTCGGGTTGCGCAATGTCGCAGTAGACTGTATCGACCTGCCCGACAAGGGAACGGTATCTCTCGGGGAGCCTAGCGTCTGCTAGCACTGGAAACACGTTCGCCCTGTGGACGCAGAGGTTTTGGACCAAGTCGCGCATCGACCTTGGAGAGAACTCGACGCAGTAGAGGCGTCCATCCCGACCTATGAGGTCTGAAACGTGGCTGCAGGTGGTACCCGAGGCCGCCCCGAGGTAGAGAACCTTCGAGCCGACCCCCATCGGAAGATGCTTAAGGCCCTTCATAATCACCGCGGCCAGCTTGCTCCGGAAGGGATCCCAAACACGGTATTCTGCTCCCTCTGTTCTTACGAGCCTCTCCCCGTAGACCGCTCTCCCAGGGACCAAGTTCATCGTTGCTGGCCTTGTGCTCCCGTCCTCTGAAGAGGCCCAGAAGACCCCGGGGAAGTGTCTGTGAGGAGCAACGCCCGGAGGCATGCCCGCTCAACCACGTCTTACGCTCGGCTTGGGCGAGGGATAGGCCGAGCGGATCTCTTGAACCCTCTTCTCGAGGTCAGCCTTCAACTGTTCGCCCATGTCTTTGCCCCCGTAGGCGTCAAGCCGAGAGGCGATGGCGATCTTCCCTGCGAGGGCCCGTGCGATCTTGCCCCTCGTCCAGCGCGGCGCCTGATGAACCAATGGGTGCTGGAAGATAACTCCGTGCTTCGGCGGCCTAGCTCCTGTCCTGAGCGACCTGAAGAGGGCCTTCTCTGCGCCCAAGACTTGGATTGTGCTCGACGGCATCCTCGACAGATTCTGGAGGTTTCCCGCGTAGGCTATCAGCCTTGCACCCAAGACATGCCCGGCCAGCGCGGCGGTGTTCAGCGCAACCTCTTTCATGGCTCGGCCAAGGTAGGCCTCGAGGTCACGCCTGTGCTCTATGAGGGCTAGGATCCGGTCGGCGAGCTGCTTGACCTCAAGCAGGTCGGTCTCAGGGACGTCGGCGCCCAGACTGTTCTCCGCGGCGTTGGCGATGCTTGCGGCTCTCTCGGGCGTCTGGCCGCTTGCGGTGAGGGCTTCAGCGGTGAAGTTCTCTCTTCGCCCCATTCCGCTGAGTGCACCCAGATAGGCCTCAGGCCTCTCGACCAGCCCAGCCAACTCCGGGAAGTGAAGACCGTACCATTCCCGCGCTCGCGCCGATAGGAGGTTCACTGACTTGTCGATCTCCTCAAGGGCCAGCACGGCTTGCGCCACCCAGGCATCCCTCCTGCCCGCCGCGACCTTCATCCTTTGACGAGCTAAACCGAGCGAGAGCGACCGCAAATACTCAAAGTACTCTTCCTCGCGCTGCACGAAACCTGTCTTGACCGCGTAGTAGGCAGGCTTCTCTGCGAACAGCCGATCTGCGAGGTTATCCTTCACCGCTCGAGCTGCAACCCTCCCCCTTTTCCTTAGCGCAGATGCTGCCACCTCATCTGACAGCAGGAAGATACCGTAGCCTCTGGCTTTGAGGCTTCGAGCGAGCTCGAGGGCCTCCTCCGTTAGCTCGCCGCGCTGGATTCTCTCCACACGCTCCGCGGCCTCTTCAGGCACTCTCGGGAACAAGTTGTGGTCGAGAAGGGCCCCTTGCTCATCGAAGACTAGCACGCCGAGGGGCGTCTGCGCTAGACTTCCTTTCCTGGCTCGCAACTCTTCAAGCGCACCAATTGATAATGCTCCCCGCCCCTTTTATAAACGGGCCCCTGTCTGCGCTGCTGACTTGCCGCGAGTTCCCGAGTCCCCCCTGGAGAAAGCCTTATACTGAAAGGAGGAAGTAAGGTACTCGAAGCGTGGTTGGGTGACGGTTGCAGAAGGGAAGGTTCAGTGTCCATGTGGAAGGTTTGTTGACCGATCCGAGGACTACAAGCTTCTCTTCCTCAAGAAAGAGATGAGGGAGATCGATATCCTCTGTCCCAACGACAGCTGTTACCTCAGGGAGATAGGCTACATCAAGTTCGACGTCAAAGACAACAAGCCTGTTTTCAAGGAAGCAGTATTCTACCCCCCATTCGTGACATGGAACATGAGCCAGTTAGGCGAGAAGGCTGGTGCGATGATGAAGCGGCAACTTATAGACATAGTCACAAAGATAATAGATTGGAAGAAGATCACGGCGGACCTCATCAGGATACAGGAAACTAAGTAGAGTCATCAGGGCCTGTGGGAGCGCTGGACCCGTGAAGGTGTCCTGCGCGATGCCCCAGCCAGAAAAGACCGAGGGTCTGGCTCCTGCAGCCGTTAGGCAATTCTTCGATCAAGGACCAATGGCGAGCGCGCAACTGAGGGTTCAGGCTACTCCTTCTCGATGAACTCCGACGCTTTAGGCGGCTCCGGTGAGAGGCCCTTCCGCTTTCTGATCTCCTCTATCAATCGTGGAAGGATCGTTGAGGGTATGGGGGCCCACCTAGAGAACGAGAGGGACCAGAAGGCTCGACCGGAGGTTGAGGACCTCAAGACCTCGGACAGATCGAAGGTCTCCGATGCAGGCATCTCTGCGACAACCTCGCCGACGTAGCCCCTCTGCTGGAGCGAGAGCACCTGACCTCTTCTCCCTGCGACGATCTTTGTGACAGCTCCCACAAGGTCCATCGGAGACTTCGCATCGAGCCGCATGACGGGCTCAAGCAGCATTGGCTCGGCTGAAAGGATGCCTGCGAATATGGCGTACCGCGTCATGGGAATAACCTGGGCGGGGCCACGGTGGACCGGGTCCGAGTGCAACTCAGCCCTCTCAAGGTTGACCTTGACCCCTCGGGCAAATTCACGCGTTAATGGTCCGTCATCGACAGCATATGTGAAGCCTGAGATAACGTAGTCCTTGACCTCGTTAAGATACTGGACGCCCTTCGTCCTGTCAACCAGTACGCAGCCGTGTTCGTCGATGCTCCAGACATTCTTGGACTCGTCGGTGTCCCATCCAAGGTCTCTGAGCATCTTGGCCATGCTCCGCCTGTCAAGGTTCTCGTTCAACTCGCCGCTTCGGATCTTCTCGATCACTTCAGGCTGCAGCGGCTCTACGCTCATGCTCACCCTGTTGTGCTTGTTAGGCGACTTCGCCGTGAACGGGCCCGCCGACGACCTTATGCTCTCCCTGTAGATGACCGTAGGCTGCGATGTAATGATCTCAAGCCCCGTCTTCGTGATCAGCGTCTGGGCGATCTCAAGGTGAACCTGACCCATGCCCGAGATGAGGTACTCGCCGCTCTCTTGGTCTATCTTAGTCACCAGGTTAGGGTCCTCAATCGAGAGCTTCGTGAGAACGTCAACAAGCCTCGGAAGGTCACGGTTGAACCTAGGCTCGACAGCGATGGTCATCACAGGCTCGGTGACGTACCTCACGGCCTCGAACGGAACCATCCCTTTCAGCTCTGAGATCGTCT
>CAYRUY010000022.1:0-23869 GCA_964427455.1 uncultured Candidatus Bathyarchaeia archaeon
ATCTCTTGAAGGTTCACTCCTTCCTTGCCTACCGCCAACCCGACCTTCTTCGCTTCGATTATGACCTCGCCTACGGTGGGGTCGAAGACGACGTTGGCCACTTCGGCCTCTTTTGGGATCGCCTCCCTGACGACGGCCTCGGTCTCCTTCTCGGGCATCCTTATCGATGGGTCAGAGCGGACGACGATCCGTTTCCTGATAGCGTTGACGATACTCTGGATCACGTAGTTCTTATCCTGCAGGAGCACCTCGGGCTTCTTAGCGTAGAGCGCCAGCTTCGAGCCCTCGTAGTTGATCCTTGTAAGCTCCGCTTCGCGGGGGACGCGTTCAAGGATGACTTCTCTTATCTTGGACGACATGTCCACGGGCTGCGACTTCACTCAACCACCGTTCAAGAAATCTTCGCGAGAACGGACTGTTTCTCCTCCTCAGAGAGTTCTCTGTAACCCTCCTTGGAGACAATAGCGACATCGAAGCTGTCGCCGCTGCCGATGTCCCTCTTCATCGCCGAGTTCACCGCCTTGACAGACAGCGGCAAAGCATCCTCGACCTGCAACTGCTCCTTGAACTCCGTCTCAAGGATCCCGTAGGCGATAGGCGACCCTGAGCCTGTTGAGAACAGTTTCTCCTCAGTTACGCTGCCAAAAGGGTCAAGGGCATAGAGGCGAGGCCCTGACTCATCCATTCCGCCGATGATCGCCTGGAGAGCCAAGGGGACTAACCGCTGCCCGAAGAGGATGTTCGCTGCCAACCTAGCCGCGGCTGCGATGGGCATAGGCCTCCCGTGCTGTAGAGCATAGAGGCTCGCGTTCGCCCTCAGAACCTCGACCACGTTCTGTCCATGAGCTGCGGTTCCAGCGATCGTCATACCCATATGGTCTGCTATCTTGTAGACCTTCCTGCCGTACTTATGCGCCACGAAGTAGCCCATTGTGACACGCGTATCTGTGACAAAGATAACACCGTCCGTGCAGACAACACCCACTGTAGTCGTCCCTGTGTGGAGCACCCCTAGCTTCTCCAAGTCTCTCATAGGCTTGGTCCTCCCAGAAGGGAATCCCGTCTCTTCCTCTACGTCATATGAGAAGTTGACACAACACAAACCCATGGAGCCGTATTTTAACGTTACTGTGACCGACCCGCGTCGCGCATCCTGACGAGTCCCCTCGAGGCCTAGGGTCCCGCATTGTTTTATATCGAGAACAGACGGTAAGGGTCTCTGCGGATCGCCGCCGAAGGTCAGGCTGTGCAGCTGGACTTCATGGAGATCCCTCGGTACGTCGTCATGGGCCCAAATGCGATCCACGAAGCGCCAAGCATATGCAGGCGTCTAGGAGCAGGCGCGCAGGCCTGCGTTGTCTCAGGGACGACCTACACCAGCAAGGTGGCTGACGAGCTTTCCAGCTGCTTGGAAGGGATTGGATTCAAGGTCCGCAGGGTCTTCATAGACTCTGGCACAGTCGGAGTCAGAGACGTGAACCTGGCACGGCGTGAAGCTGAAAAGGCCAGTTGTGGCCTCATCATCGGGGTGGGCGGCGGCAAGGTCATCGACGTTGCGAAGCTCGCGTCGAGCTGGCTTGGGTTGCCGTTCATCAGCGTGCCCACGTCAGCGGCTCACGATGGCATATCGTCCCCGTTCGTGAACTTCCTTCTGAGACACTTCGTGAGACGCGAGATTGGCGAAGCCTACGTCAGAGCTTACGCCCCGAACGCGATCATCGCTGATACGGCCATCATAGACAATGCGCCCAAGGAGATGCTGGCAGCAGGCTGCGGGGACCTAGTGGCAAAGATAACGTCCGTCAAGGATTGGCAGCTTGCGGCCAGAGCTACAGGGGAGAGCTACAGTGAGTATGCTGCCTCAATGGCTCTGATGGGCCCACGACTGGTGGAGGAGCACGCCACGGTTATCTCGGCGGGCTCAAGTGAAGCGACACGCATCGTCGTCAAAGCGCTCATCGGAAGCGGCGTCTCCATGAGCATAGCTGGGAGCAGCCGCCCAGCGAGCGGGGCTGAACACCTCTTCAGCCACGCTCTTGACTTACTCTCAGTGAGTGACGGCTTCAAGGCAGCACGCCACGGGGAGCAGTGTGGTGTGGGCTCAATCCTCGCAGCGAGACTCCACGGCGAGGACTGGAAGAGAATCCGGCAGACGCTCGCTCAGGTCCATGCCCCAACGACCGCGAAGGAACTGAACCTCGACGAGAGGAACGTTGTGAAGGCTCTCGTGATGGCGGCCGATGTCAGGCCGGACCGCTACACGATCCTCACCGAGAAGAAGTTGAGCGAAGCTGACGCCGAGAAGCTGGCCACGGAGACAGGTGTCATCTAGCAGCGGCGCACACGGCTCCTGACAACTCGTGCCCCAGGGCTGAACAGCCATGAACTCCTCAGAGAGAACGCGGCCCGGGCCGAGAGGCGCCTGCTATGTTTTATAGCTGTCCATTGGAGTTCGCTTGAACCTGCTGTTCGACGCCGGGGGAGAGTGCAGTTGGGAGAAGACGCTAAGGCTGCAACGGGAAAAGAGACGTTCCACGTTGACAAGGTCGGGAGTTTCTCTGAGTGGTATAACCGCATCGTCCGGGAAGCCGAGCTCATAGACGACAGGTACAACGTGAAGGGCTTCATCGTCTACAGGCCTTGGGCGATGACGAGCCTCAAGCTGATCTATCGCGCTTACGAGGAGGCTCTTGAGAGACATGGGCATCTGCCTGTCCTCTTCCCAACGGTCATACCTGAGGAGAACTTTGTAAAGGAAGCCGAGCACGTGGAGGGCTTCAAGGCTGAGGTCTTCTGGGTAACTCATGGCGCAGACGAGAAACTGGAGAAACGCCTAGCCCTGAGGCCGACCTCTGAGACCGCGTTCTACCAGATGTACGCTTTGTGGGTTAGAAGCTACACGGACCTGCCTTTGAAGTTCTACCAGTCCTGCACAGTTTTCCGTCACGAGACGAAGGCCACGAAGCCCCTCCTGCGAGGAAGAGAGTTCCCTTGGATCGAGGCCCACGACGCCTTCGCAACAAACGAGGAAGCACAGAAGCAGGTCATCGAGGACAAGGAGATGGCGGAGGAGGTGCTCCACCGGCAGCTGGGCCTACCCTTCCTATTCTTCCGTAGGCCCCAGTGGGACAAGTTCAAGGGGGCTGTGGACACTTACGTGGCTGACTCCTTGATGCCTGACGGCAAACTCAACCAGGTCGTATCGACGCACATGCTAGGCGATAACTTCGCGAGAGCCTTCGAGATCATGTACGCGACGAGAGAGGGTGCCCGCAGGTACGTTAGCCAAACCTGCTACGGACCGGGCATATCCCGAATCCTCGCCGCGCTGATATCCATTCACGGCGATGACGACGGGCTGGTCCTTCCAATCGCAGTGGCGCCTATCCAAGTCGTCATCATCCCGATAAGAGGTAAGGAGGATGAGAACCCCAGCATCCTACAGCTTTCGCAGGACGCGGCAGACCGACTTAGGCAGGCGGGGTTCCGCGTTGAACTCGACCTGACCGAAGAGACGCCTGGCGCCAAATACTACTTCTGGGAGATGCGAGGGGTCCCCTTCAGGCTGGAGGTCGGCGCCAAGGAGGTCTCGGGAGGCTACTTAACGTTGTTCAGGAGGGACACAAGACGTCGGACCAGAGTCCATCTGGAGGGCTTACCGGAACATCTCAGCGAGGCAGGCAGAGAAATGCTCAAGGACCTCAGGAGAAAGGCTGAGCAACAGCTGAGCTTTGAGCTGGCGGAGGCGTCGAACTTGGAAGGGCTTGTCGAGCAACTGGCAAGATCCCATGGGATCGTCAAGGTTCCTTTCTGCTCCATTGAGATGGCGGGCGAAGCCTGCGCCCAGAAGATCCGCGAGCGTACCGGCGCAGAGGTGAGAGGCGTCATCTTTCCTGAGGAGGAGAAGCCTAGCCCAGGCAGCCGGTGCATCGTCTGTGATAGAGCCGCTGGGCATATCGTCTACGTCGCCGAGGCGTATTGAGGCTCTTGTAGCATCGTCATGCATCGCAGCTTCGCTCTGGTCTGTTACCGTTCTGGTAACGTTTTTGGTAACTTAGAGCGTTGTGACGCCTCGTAGTGCGGCTTTCGCCCTGGCGTATACCTGGTCCCGTTCACCGAAGGATGACGGCCCGTAGCCTTCGACGACGAAGCTGGCGGAGGCGGACCCAACCGCCGCTGACCAGACTAGGTCATGTCCGGTCAAGTGCTCCACCAGAAACGCGCCTATGAACGCGTCTCCTGCGCCTGTGGGGTCCACAACCTTCTTCGGCCTGCAAGCTGGGACGCTGAACGCTTCCTTCGCGTTGAGAAGAATGACTCCCCTCGCGCCTCTTGTGGCGATCGCTAAGGTAGGCCCTCTCCGGACTACTTCACGACAGGCCGCTAGAACGTCGGATGTGCCCGTCACCAGGGCAAGCTCCCTCTCTGAGGCCTTGAAGATGTCGACGCCGTTGAAGATGCGACCAGGTGCCGCTGACTCCGAGACGCAGCCGTCCGGGGAGAAGACTCTCAGGTACCCCTGCGGGTCTAGAGAGATGAGCGCGGAACTCCGTGTCGCCTTAGTGAAAGCCTCGGGAGCGATGTCGTTGGCTACGGGGCCTAGGTGGACCGCGTCAGCGTTCAGGTTTTCAGGGATGTCGCCGGCGGAGACAGGTAAGCATCTACTTCTGAGCGACATTGACCTCTCGTTGCCGCTGTATCGGATCGTGAAACTGGTTGTCCTGTGTCCGCTGAGCTTCCTGAGCCTTGAGATGTCGATGCCCTTGCTTGAGAGCCAGACAGCATACTCGTCCGGGAAATCGGCGCCTACGAGTGAGATCAGCTCTACATCGGCTCCGAGGCTTTTCGCGGCTAGGGAGGCGTAGGTGGCGGAGCCCCCGAGCGTCGGCCTGTATGCGGAGCCTTCGATGAAGATGTGGTCTATCACGCAGTGCCCTATGACGACGAGGCTGACCAATATGTCTCTCGCCCAGTAGCTGAAAGCATCAGCTATGGGGACGCTGAAAGGCTTTGCGCCACCGCCAGACATGATTCTGACCCTCGTGCCAAGCCCCTTGAGTCAAAGCAAACGCTTTTCTGCCGTCGAAAGCCTCCGTTGGCCGAGAGGTGGCTGCGTGAAGATAAAGGATATCGAGACCGTCCTTCTTTCGTGCCCTGTTCCCGAGGAGAAAACGTGGAGGCTTGACGGCAGGAAAGGCGTCAAGGCCGACATGGTCATCGTGAAGGTGCACACGGACGAAGGAATCACCGGTATCGGTGAACCGAGCCCTTACGGTGGAGCTCTGAACCTGAGGCTCACGATTGAGCAGCTCAAGCAGGGGTTCACAGGCAGAGACCCCTTCGACGTGGAGTTGCTGACAGCCCCTACCGGAAGCAGGGTTGAGAGCATGGCTATGGCAGGCATCAACATGGCGCTCTGGGACATCATGGGCAAAGCTGTGAACAAGCCCGTTTACAGGCTTCTTGGCGGCGCGTACACGAACCGGGTCAGGGCCTACGCGAGTGGCGGCATCAACTGGGTCTGGTTCAAGCATCCGGAGGTCTTAGCCGAGGAGATTCGAGGCTACCTCGACGAGGGCTTCACGGCTTTCAAGATGAGGATCGGGCCTGACAAGCGTTTCCTCGACGCGATCCGTGTGGCCAGAGAGACGCTAGGCGACGGGATGGACCTGATGGTAGAGGGGAATATGCGGTTCAACACCCCTGAACAGGCGATCGCTATGGCGAGGCGGTTCGAGAGGTACAACCCGTTCTGGTTCGAAGAGCCCATACCGGGGAACAATATCGAGGGCTACGTCGAGATCAGGAAGGCTCTGCCCCAGATACCGATCACGGGCGGAGAGAGCCTCTGCACCAGGTTCGAGTTCAAAGAGCGGATCGATAGAAGAGCCTACAGCATCGTGCAGCCTGACAGTAACTACGCTGGCTTGTCTGAGGCTAGGAGGATCGCTTTCATGGCAAGCCTCGAAGGGTTGCCGTGTTGCCCACACAACTGGCATAACGCGGTAACGACTGCAGCAAACCTCCAGCTCGTCGCCTCGATTCCAAACCATATGGTCCTGGAGATGCAGCGAACGTGGCATTACAGCTGCCCTGCGTTCAGGTCTGAGATCGTCGTCAATCCTTCAGAACCCAAGAATGGCTACCTAGAAGTACCTAAGGAACCCGGCTTGGGAGTTGAACTAGACGACAGAGCGCTCGCCAAGTACCCTTTCAGAGAGGGGCCCATATGGGTGCCCCTTTAGAGGAGACCAAGGCGGTCAGCGGGGCATTCTGTAATCGTCAACCCTTCAAAGCGAGGGGATTTCTCCACGTTCTGTGCTGCTTTGCTCAATAACGTGCAGCAAGCTTTTTACACATCGAGCAGCATCTAGAGAGCCCAAGGCTTCAGGTTAGGCTCATGCCGAAGAAGAGAAGGTCGAGGGGAAGAAGCAAGGGTGGCAAAGGCAGAAGCGAGCTTGTGCAGTGTAGCGCGTGCGGAAGCCTGGTCCCGAGGGACAAGGCGAAGAGGGTTACCAGCCGTGTGTCCTTTGTAGACCCGCAGTTGGCGAGAGAGCTTCGAGCAAAGGGCGCTTACTTGGGATCGCAACAGGTCGTTCGGAACTACTGTATCTCGTGCGCCATCCACCACCGCGTTGTCAAGGTCAGGTCCCGGTCGGAGAGGAAGCCTTACAGGTAGCTGGGCAGAGTGAAGCCTTAGGCCAATGCCCGGAGGTTAGGGGTTGGCCCTTAACAGGTTGAACAGGAAACTCACGGTCGAGAACCTGTGGCTGTACGTGCTACGCATGCTCATCGACAGACCCATGTACGCCTATGAGATAAGGAAGACCTTGAGGGAACGCTTCGCCTTCTCAGTCGCCACGATCACGATCTACTTCGTCCTCTACAGGATGGCGGCCGAGGGCCTCATACGCGAAGCCCCAAGGCCTCCAGTCCCCGGACGGGCCGATAGAAAGTACTATGAGGCTACGGAGCGAGGGAAGGCCACGCTGGGCAACGGCATAGACATGCTCGAGCGGACCGTGCGCAAGCTCGCGTAGCTGCCGCTCTCCTGCCTCGGTTATACTTATATCGTACGGGCTCTGCCCATGCTCACCGGTGAGCGTCAGCTTGAAAGATCTGAGGCCTCAGAGAAACACGCGTGGCAGGGAGGCGATGCTCAGGCAGCTTGAAGCCTTCAAGCTTGAGCCCCGGTTCTCGGCTGGCGTATGGTACTTCTTCCCCAGCGGGGGTAGGTTTCACGACCGATATGTTCCAGAGGGCAGCATCGAGCAGGTTCTGGCCATCGTGAGGAGGCTCTTCGACAAGGGGCTGGTCGATTGTAGTTTCCGGCTGGAAGCACACTATCCGAACGAGATCAATGAGGGGAACCTCGACGCCTACCGTAGCCTTGCGAAGGAGACGGGGATACGGCCCATAACAGTGATACCGAACCTGTTCTATGAGAGGCTCTTCGAGTTCGGGTCGCTTTCCAGCCCGGTGCCGGAGGCGCGTACGGAGGCTGTGAAGAGGACCTTGCGGGCATTGGAGCTGAACAGGGAGCTTGAGACGGAGTTCATGGTTATCTGGCCAGGCATCGACGGGTACGAGAACCCCATCGGCGTGGACTTCTACGGCATGTGGGAGAGGTTCGAGAAGGGGCTCGCTGAGGCTATGGACCAGGTTCCAGGCGTTAGGGTCGCCGTCGAGCCTAAGCCCTACGAGCCGAGGGGGAACAACATCTACAGGAACACTGCGAACGGTGTGATCATGGCTAGGAACGTCGAGGCCCTGCTAGCCGCTGAGGAGAACAAGAGGCTGCTGCAGGAAGGCCACAGCTTGGTCTGCCTCAACCCCGAGGTAGGCCACGTCCTGATGGGCCACGAGGAGCTTGCGTACGCGATGGCCTCGGTGATGCGTGAAGGCCGCCTTGCTCACGTGCATTGGAACAGTCAGCCATTGGGGAACTATGACCAAGACTTGGACGTCGGAGTCATAGGGTTGGACCAGACCTATGCGGCGCTCCTTGTGCTGAAGATGTACGGCTACGAGGGCTACTACGGCATAGACATAAACCCCGAGAGAATGCCCGTTGAGAGAGCCCTCGTGCTGAACATGAACGCTATCAGAGCTGCCTGCGCCCGGCTGAACGAGCTTGACTATCGACGGTTCGTTCAGGCCATGTATGAGCCCCATGCGAACCGGGGCGTCGTCGAGGACGTGATGACACGGGCCTTCGCCCCTAGGTCTGCTCGCCTGTTCGACCTCGAATAGCCCGCAACGTGAACAACCAAAGAGACGTAGGAGAATAGGCAAGGCCTCTCTTGATGCCTAGACAGTGAGGCCTCAAACCGATCGCTTAAAGCAGACACTAGCGAGGAGTTTGGTAAGGAGGTCAGGGCAAATGAGCCCGCGAGCGAGGCCTGAGCTGAGCAAACGGAGGCTCAGCCGTACTAGACGGTTTCGGCTCGCAGACGTCATGAGGACTCTTCTGCTCGCAGCGTTTGCTATTCTGATGTTCGCCTCCGCCTGGGCCACTGTCAAGGCCTCGCCCGCGATCACTTTCTACCTTGAGAGAGAATGGGTCACGTTGCAGCTGAACAAGGACGGTACGGCGCAGACATCCTACAATCTGTCCGTCATCGTCACTGGCGAGCCCCAGCAGGGCATCTACCTCGGGATGCCTAACGAGCACATATCGGATGCCTCCGCCATCGATTCGGCGGGCAACAACCTTAGAGTCGAGATCGAGACGGATAACAAGCGGTTGAAGATCTTTTTCCATCAGGATGTCTCCGCGGGGCAGTCCGTGGGGGTTTGGGCTTCGGCGACAATTGACAGGTTCATCTTCAGAGACGAGACGAACCCTGGCAACGTGGGCGTCCAGTTCATCCCTACGTGGTGGGATTTCGACGACAGAATGAACCTGAGGGTGCTCATTCTCGTGCCTCCCGGAGTCCAGAAGGATGAAGTAAGGACGAGTGTGAACTGGGACAACCTTCTAACCGTGGATGATAGGCTCGGCGTTTACTGGGAACGAGCCTCCTGGCCTGCAAGCCAGAAGCTTGCCGTCGGCGTCTCCTTCCCAGCGAAGTACGTTGAGCGATATGAGGGACAGGAGCCGAGCATGGGCGGCCTCTCAGCCGTCTTCGTTGCCCTGCTGCTCATCTCTGCTGGTGTCGTGGCGATAGTCGTTGGCGCGGTTGCGTTCCGGAGGAGACGGGAGCCGTATATGCCGCCACGGTTGTCCATGGAAGTGGTCTCGACGCCGGCCCACGAGGCTAGGTTCGGCCGGAATGCTTCCGTACGCGACGACCTGGACCCAGTCGAGGCCTCGATCCTCATTCCGCTGCATCCCGGCCGGATCGTCGCGATGATCCTCTACTCGATGGCGAGGAAGAGGTCGCTGAGGGTCGTCCAAGCTACGCCGGCCATAAGGGTGGAGGTTCTCGACAGGCCGCCCACTCTGCGATACTACGAGAGGTACATGCTTCGAGCGATAGCAAAGGACGGCTCATTAGATGAGGAAGGGTTGAGAATCGTCCTCAGCGCCCTACGCCGGAATGTGGACGACAAGATGGCGTACTACAGCCGGCTTGAGACGCGTGAATACTACCTTAGGAGGGTTGAGGATAGGTGGAAGGAGGTTCAGGCCGCAGGCATCCCTGAGGCCCAGTTCAACAAGTACAACGAGAACATGCTATGGTTGATGATAGACCCGAAGTTCAAGGAGAGAACGGCGGAGACGGTCAAGGGACCTGCGCAACTGCCGCGAGAGGACTACGACTTCTACTACCACCATTGGCTCCCGCCCATCATAATCCTACAAGAGAGGCCGACGGTCGGCATACCAGCCCCAGGTCCTGCCCCCGCTCCGGGCCCCATGCCTAGTCCGGCGCCCGGGCCAAGGCCGCCCTCCCCCGAGGTCCCGGTCATCACCGACATCGAGAAGCTGGCTAACAACTTTGTCACGTCCGTCGAAACGATGA
This sequence comes from uncultured Candidatus Bathyarchaeia archaeon, assembly GCA_964427455.1. Classification (GTDB taxonomy): domain Archaea; phylum Thermoproteota; class CALKCG01; order B24; family JAWCPE01; genus JAWCPE01. The sequence continues at coordinate 9,969 of CAYRUY010000022.1, forward strand.
CGGCCAACGCCGTGAAGGACGTTGAGAAGGCGACTCAGGCTATCACAACGAAGGCTGAGAGTTCGACAAAGTCTCACACCACGAGTGGCGACAAGAGTAGGACAAGTTGCCACTGCGTCTGTGCCTGCGTGAGTTGCGCGTGCGTCTGCGCCTGCGTCAGCTGCGCGTGTGCCTGCGCCTCCGGGGGCGGCTTCTGCTTTAGGCTTAAGACCGGCATGAAAGCAACCGCGATACGCTTGTCCAAAGACCTGGGCTTGAGGCTAGACTTCTACCCTAAGAGCCTCGTCTTCCCGCTAGCGGCGCCACCACGCTACGGGTTCAAGCTCACCTCTCCGCGGGGAGGCTCCGTCAATATCTGGAGCCAAGCAAACTCGATGAAGTTCTACGTTGACACGCAAGGGTTAACGCCTGAAGAGCTTGAGTTGATGACGCAGATCCTTCGGTCGTCGACGGAGGCGCAAGCTTGAGGGTCGCACAGTACGTTGTCAGAGACAATGAGGGGCATCCAGCCGGAGTTGCCAAGCTGCATCTGCGAGAAGAGCCTGACGGCAGAGGCATCCTCGTCATCAACGCGAACAAGGTCCTCTACCTGAACAAGACAGCAGCAGACCACGTGAGGCTTATCCTTGAAGGCGTCGGAACCGAAGAAGCCGTCAAGGCGTTAGCGAAGAGATACCGCGCCAGAAAGGAGGAGATCACGAAGTACCATTCCCAGATCCTGACGACCATAGATGTCCTGATCAAGAGCGCCGAGGTCGACCCCTTCATGTACCTAGGGGTTGAGAAGACTACACCTTTCGGCGAGGACCTGACGGCTCCCCTCAGGATGGACTTAGCCTTAACGTATCGGTGTCAGAACAACTGCCTGCACTGTTACGCGAAGGGGCCGCATGAGACAAGGGAGCTGACAACGGAGCAGTGGCGCCTCGTGTTGACGAAGCTCTTCGAAGCCCAGGTTCCGGCGGTGAGCTTCACGGGAGGCGAGCCGACGCTCCGCGAGGACCTCGTCGAACTCGTCGCGGCGACGCAGAGCACAGGCTTGGTGAGCGGGCTCATCACGAATGGCAGAAGGCTCAGCGACAAAGGCTACGCCGAGAGGCTCTACCGAGCCGGGCTTGACTTCGTCCAGATCACGTTGGAGTCTAACCACCCCAAAGTCCACGAGGAGATGACGAGGACCCCTGGCAGCTGGAAGGAGACCGTCGAAGGGATAAGGAACTGCCTCGACCTAGGCCTCTACGTGACAACCAACACGACGCTCAGCCCTTACAACGCGGACCATGCGCTCGAACTCGTACATTTCCTGAAAGAGCGTGGCGTCGTGAACTTCGCGATGAACGCGCTCATATACAGCGGCCGCGGCGCCGACGTTGAGAAGGACTTCGCTCTTCCCACGGAGAAGCTCCGAAGGGTCTTGGATGAGGTGAAACACGAGGCGTTCCTGTTAGGTATGAACTTCAACTGGTACTCGCCGACACGGTACTGCGAGTTGAACCCTGTCAGAATGGGTCTGGGAGCTAAGTCCTGCTCTGCCTGCAGGACTAACATGGCTGTTGAGCCCGACGGCACCGTTCTCCCCTGCCAGTCATGGTTCAGGAGCGTCGGCAACATCCTCGCAGACCCGTGGGAGAAGATCTGGAACAACGAACTGTGCGTCCACATAAGACAGCGCGGATGGCTGGAGCTTGAGGAGAAATGCAGGGAGTGCGAGTGGCGGAGGGTCTGCGGCGCAGCCTGCCCCCTGGAGGCTGAGAAGAAGAGGATACTCCACACGGAGTGCTCAGTAACCTAGAGACGCCCGCGTGTAAGGGAAACCTCTATAAGGCCTCATGCGGAGACCGCCGATCTGACGAAACCCCTAACGGTAGGTGATAGACGGGTTGTCCAGCCTGATCTCAAGGCTTAGATTCAGCCTAGAGGCGAAGTTTAACGAGATGCTCAACAGGTTCGAGGACCCGCGTGAACAGCTAGACTACGCGTATGAGAAGATGCTTGGCCGTCTCCAGGACATCGATTCCTCCATAGCGTCAGCGATAACGGCCCGGAAGAGGCTGGAGTTCGAGAAGAAGAGGCTTGAAGAGAGAGGTCAGAGAGGCGAGGAACAGGCAAAGGAGGCCCTCGCCGCCGGTAGGGAAGACCTCGCGAAACAGGCGCTCACGCGAAAGAACACCTTGCTTCTCCAAGCCGAAGCACTCGTCGAGCGAGTCGAGGAGTTGAAGAAGACCGAGGAGAGCCTCAAAGTCACACGGAGCGAGTTACAGGCCAAGGTGGTGCAGTTCGCCGCGAGGAAGGAGGAGCTGAAGGCGACCTATGAGTCGGCAAGGGCGAAGCAGGAGATCCGAGAGATGGTAACGGGCCTCGGGAAAGACTTCGCGGAGACCGGCGCAGCGATAAGGAGGACCCAAGATCGCGTCCTAGACATGGAGGCAAGAGCAGCGGCGTTGGAGGAACTCACAGCGACAGGAGGCCTCGTCGACTACTTGGAAACCGAGGATAAGGATGCGATCGAGAAGGAACTTGAGAAGTCGAAGCTCGCCGAAGCGGTGAAGAACGACCTCGAGAAGCTGAAAGCAAAGCCCCAGTAGGCCTGAAGCCAAACCAACGCTAGGAGAGATCGTTCTTGCGACCCGCTCGCCTCGTGCTCCTCTTGCTCGCAGCTGTCCTCGTCTTCTTCGGCGTAGTCTGGATGATCGCAGCAGTCTACGAGCCCATCAGAGCCATTACGGGTATGGCGATGATTGCCGTAGGGGGTGCAGCCGCGGCCTCTGCGGTCTACGTCGTCAAGGAGCCAGTGATGCCAGAGGCATATGAGGCGAGGATCATCGACCTGGCAAGGGCCTACGAGGGCAAGCTGACCGTCAACGATGTCTCCTCGGAGCTCGGGATACCTGTCTCCGAGGCTAAGAAAGCGCTCAGCCAGCTTGCGCGGAGGGGCTCCTGCTACATCGACTTCGAGGAGACAGGCGAGGTAGGCGTGGAAGTCTACATCTTCCCCACATTCATTGCAAAGAAGGAGTAGGGTTGAGTGTCAAGAGACTGCTTACGCTGTTCGCCCTTCTCTTCCTCCTGGTCCTCGTGATCGTCCCGATCCTCGGCATCGTCTGGTGGGGCCTAAGAGAGGTGGCGCTGCTGACATGGGGAGATAAGGCTACTGACATGGCTCTTGAATCGAGTCTCTGTTGTTTCTCCGGTTTCACTCTGGCCCTTCAGCGCCCCTCCCCGTACTGCGCCGCTGCTTAGTTCGCCCCCAATCGACGTCGTAACAGTCTTAACTGTGACCTTCTCTTCCTCATGTGGTCCAACGAGCCTAGCTAGATAATCATAGAGGTCGTCTCCTTTTCTCTTCTCATAGAGCAGAACGTTGATACGTGAATAACACTGTTATATCTCGGTCCGTCAATTAGGGCATCGGCAAGAAAACGAACGTGTCCAGTAAGGAGGTCGACGTGTTGCCTGGTCTACTGAGCGATGAGGAGCTTGAGGCGTACTCGAGGCAGATCGTGCTGCGAGACATAGGGTACGGTGGCCAGCTGAAGCTTAAGGAAGGAACTGTTTCGCTCGTAGGTCTGGGCGGCCTCGGCTCACCGATAGCGACACAGCTGACAGCGATGGGCGTGGGACACATCAGGCTTATGGACAGGGATGTTGTAGAGCGTTCAAACCTGCAAAGGCAGCACCTTTACGGCGTCGACTCGATTGGGTATCCAAAGGTTGAGGCTGCAGCGGAGCGATTGAGTAGGCTAAACCCCGATGTGGATCTCAAACTAATCCCTTTGTCTTTAGGCCCGAGGAGCGTGGAGATCATCGTTAAAGGCGCCGATGTAGTCGTCGACGGCCTAGACCGGATGTCACCCCGATACATGTTAAACAGGGCGGCCGTCAAAGCCGGAGTTCCCTACGTTTTCGGAGCCGCCATAGAGATGTTCGGGAACGTGTCAACGATTATTCCAAGGATTACGCCATGTCTGGAATGCTTTGTTCCAGGGTTGAACGATGAACTGCTGCCTACCTGCGCGGTTGCGGGCGTCCATCCCTCAATCATCGGTATAATAGCGAGTATACAAGCTGCTGAGGCTGTAAGGATACTACTCGGCGAAACTCCTCAGCTGGCAGGCAAACTCCTCTACTGCGACCTGCGAAATCTCACGTTTGACAGTATACCGGTCTCTCGCGTTGAGGAATGCGCTATCTGCGGGCAGAATTCAAAGGCTGTTTCACAAGGGCCGCAATGGCAGCCGATAGAGGAGCTCTGCAGTAGGGGAGGCAAGAGAAGCTTTGTCGTTAACACCGATGTGGACCTCAGCCTCGACTTGGGCAAGATATGCCGCGCAATACGAGAGGAGGGGCATCAGGTCAAGGTTGAGTCGACGATAGGGCTCACCTTCGTCTGCAAGCAGGGCTTCACAGTCAGCCTTCTCAAGTCCGGAGTCATGTTGGTCGAAGGTGCCGCGGACCGAAGCGAGGTCACCCGGCTATACCAGCAACTCACCGGAAAAGCGATCGAAGCTGGCGAATATCAAGAGCGGGCCTCATGGCTGGCGTAGCCGAACTCCCTATAAGCCCACAGCCTGCGTCACGTACTACCCGCCGCTCACGGCGGGTAGTATATGCACCTCGTCACCGTCGGCCAACTTTGTTTCAAGCTGCTGCAGCAGCCTTGCGTTTCTGCCGTTCACGTAGAAGTTCAAGAACCGCCTAGGTCTGCCGCTGGCATCAAAGATCCGTCCCGCGAAGCCCTCTCCAAATCGTTCAGCTAACTTCCTTAATGCGTCTTCCAAGGTGGACGCACTCAGCTCGACTACGCGCTGCCCGCCCGTCGAGTCTGCAAGGACCGTGGGTAGAAGGATCTTCACATGGCTCAAGGTTGTCAGACCTCCAGATGTGCCGCTTCGAGAGCGTCAAGGCTGGGCTGAACCTCAATCGGCTGGGGCAGGGATGAGACCAGACAGTCAGGCGCCTTCAACCCGTTACCCGTGACGTAGCAGACTATCCGTTCGTCTGCTGAGATATCGCCGTTTTCTAACAGCCTTCTGAGCGCCGCGATGGTCACCGCTCCTGCAGGTTCAGTGAAGACCCCCTCAGTCTTCGCCAACAGCCTTATCGCATCTATGATCTCCCAGTCGCTTACAGATTCTGCCAGTCCCCCGGACCGACGCATCACTTGCGCAGCGTAGAGGCCGTCGCCTGGGTCGCCTATTGCAAGGCTCTTCGCCACCGTGTCAGGATTCTCAACTGGAAGGATCTCGTCGCCTCCGTTCTTGAAAGCCGAGACTACCGGAGAGCAGCCTTCCGCCTGGGCCCCGGTGATCTTGACCTCGTCACGGTCAAGGAGCCCTACCTTGGTAAGCTCATGGAAACCTTTGTGGATGGCGCAGAGCAGCGCGCCGCTTCCTACAGGTACAATCGCGCGGTCGGGCGGGGTCCAATCCAGCTGTTCACAGGTCTCGAAGGCTAACGTCTTCGAACCCTCGACGTAGTAGGGCCTGATATTGATGTTGGCGAACGCCCAGCCATAACGCTCGGCTGCTTCGGCTGCAAGCCTGTTGGCATCGTCGTACGTCCCTTGCACAGCGACTATTCGAGCACCGTAACTTGAAGCCTGCACGATCTTCGCGGACTCCGTCCCTGCGGGTATGAAGACGTAGCAAGGGAGATTTGCCTTCGCAGCGTGCGCGGCGACCGCTGCAGCGAGGTTACCTGTAGAAGCGCAGCCGACGGCCGCTGCCTTGAAATCCAACGCCTTCGAAACGGCGACAGCTGCTGGTCTGTCCTTGAAAGAGCCGCTCGGGTTAACAGTATCATCCTTCACGTAGAGCTCCCTCAAGCCTAGAGCGTCTCCAAGCCGCCTTGCTCTCCTCAACGGGGTAAAGCCAACGTTGAGGTCAACGATGTGAGAATCCTCGTTGATCGGCAGCAATTCGCGGTACCGCCAGATCGTTCGAGGCCGGTCCCTGAAAGCGCCGGGCTCCAGATTGATCGAATCGTAATCGTATACTACTTCGAGCGGGCTGAAGCAGGCTTCGCAGACGTACAAGAGTCTAGGCGGATACTCTTTCCCGCATTCCCTGCATCTCAAAGCCTTAACGTGGAAGTTCCATGCCTCCCAGACTTTGGACCAAAACTGCGGCGCGATATATAAGATTATGCATATCTCCCCCCGACTTGATTACTCTGAGTAATCGAATGGGTAGCGCGGCTCGATGAACCTGCTGTGTCCGTTTCGGCCCCGAGCGTACACGCCAGCTCCCTCAACCTCGACATCGATGAGATAGTCCTTCCCGCTAGGAGGGATGGCATCTGGCTGGAAGCTCAGGAAGCTGATCCTGATCACGACGGATTTCTCAGATGGCCCCGGAGGTCCCTGTGGCCCAGCTGGTCCTGGGTCTCCCTTCAGTCCTTGGGATCCGGGTAGTCCGAGAGAATGTGACTGGTTATATGATCGAGAGCGCCTTCGTGGCAGTAGCCGTGATAGGTTTGTTGCACGGCTTAGAACCAGGCCACGGTTGGCCGGTCGCCATGCTCTATGCGGCCAGGTCGTCGAGACCCCTGCTGAGACGCTTCGTCAGCTCTTGGATAATTGCCAGCGCTCACCTAGTCTCCTCGCTGGCCATCGTCGGGCCCTTCGCGCTACTGAGAGCATACGGAGGCTTCGCCCTACCTTACGTGAACTACATAGCTGGAGGTGCCCTTGTGGCCATGGCTGCGAAGCTCTTCCTTGAAAAGCCCAAGGACGGACTCGAAGACCAGCATGGCCACATCCACGACAGCTTCACGGGAGATCACGAGCATGAACACAAGCATCCCGACGGCGAGAAGCACATGCACAGGCATAGGCATGCCAAGAAACTGTACTTGACACTATCCCGCATAGCCGTCTTCGCCCTGATACTGGGCTTCGCCCACGAAGAGGAATTCGTTCTCCTCGCCTTGGCCGTCGGAGGGATAGACCCCTTCCTACTCATGCTCACGTATGCGTTAGCGGTGATGGCTGGCCTCGTAGGGGTAACTCTGATGGCCGTGAGGATCTACGGATTCCTAGAACTCCGGCTCAAGAAGTACGAGCCTTATCTCCCTACATCGTCGCAAGGTTGAGGCGCCGATCATGACAGCCGCCCACAAGTGCTTGCATGCTGCTGAAGGCGAGCCGTCACACCCTACGTGGCCGGGGGCGGGTGCAACCTTACTATTCCGTCCACCGATTCTTTCCCATGAAGCCCTGTGTCCGCGATAATGCTCCCGCCTTGGGCTGGCAACGGCCCATAGAGCGGGCATGTCTTCAAGCAGTCTTGCCCGTTAGCCAGACTCGGCAAGGAGAATCGCGGCCGTCCCTTGCAGGAGTACACGTACGGGATAGCGAAGTCGACGTCCTCGTTGGCAGCGAACCCTTCGTAGACGCGCTTCGTGATCTCATACGTGATCCTCGGCCTGTCGGTTGCAAGCGTCATGTACCGCAGCCTCAGCCATACGCCGTAGTCGTAGAAGTCAGCGCGGATGTACGGTTCCTGCTTCGTCTCCCGGACGATGTCGCCTGTCACCTCTTTCGCGGCTGTTAACAGTATGTTCTCAGCCCTATGCCAGTTGGAATCGAACGTGATCCTTACCACAACCTCGTCTAGGATGTAGGCAGGACCCGCCTTGATCTCCCTCTTCAGGAATTGAGTGAGGTGGACGTGGTGAGGAGGCGGAGTGTAGTTGATGACGAGGTTGCCGAAGAGCATCGCGTTCGGTATCAGGATGTCTCTTCCAACGGCTTCCTCGCTCCCAACGGCCCCGCCGACCTGGTTGAGGACAGTGTACATGGGGCCCACATCTATTACGTCGCCGACGAGGCCGTGGGACGGTAGTTGAACACGGTCGCCTACCCTGAAAGGCCTCTTCGCGCTGACAAGGAACCAGGCTGCGAAGCCGCTTACGGGCTGCTGCAATGCCCAGCCTAGGAACATGCCGCCGAAGGCACCTAGCACGGTCGCTACGGCTCCCAGCTCAAAGTAGATCGTTAAGAGCGCCAGACCGGCGGCGAAGATGACCACGAAACGCCAGAAGCCGGTTACCATAACTAGGTCTCCTTCCTTGCCGCCGTGCTTCACGATCGTAGCTCCTATCACCCTTGACGTGAGCTTGTAGAAGACGAAGACGATCAGGACTGTCCCGGCGCCTAGGACAGCGGTCCAAACCTCAGGGCTGAGACCGAAACGAGCCTGACTGACAAAGGCCTTGTTCGCCATATATGAGCTTACCAAGCCCACGACCAAAGCAACGCTGAGGACGCCTAACACACTCTTGAGTGTCTCCTTCAAACCCGGAGGCCTCCTTGAGGAAGTTGCCCGGAGACGGCACTACTCTCCTTTGCGGCAGACGAGTTGGCGAAACGCTCTAGGACGAAGTCGATCTTCGTCTCGACGCTGGCCAGCCTGTCCTCAAGCGACTCGGCGACCTTCCGAGCCGCGAAGTGGGCATCGATCAGGTTCCGCAGGAGCTGAGACCTGTTCTCCACACCTCGAAGCCTCTCGTACTGGTCCTCGCGCACGGTGATGCTGAACCTGACATACCTTCCCATCGCCGAGCACGCCTAGGCTAGCGCCATGAGAGCCGGAAAAAACTTGGTAGAACCACGCGCTAGCACAAGGTAACACCTTCGGTCTCATAGGTTGGTGGCATCCTAAGGGATAGCCCGTGGAAACGGCAATCTGGTTGTTACCGGGTGTGATTGCAGACACGCGCATGTCAACGCCTCGCTATGAGATAGGACGGAAGCAGAAAACCGGCCTTCAAGACGGTGCAGGAAAGAGCTTGTTGCAACGAGGAGGCATAGCATCTCTAGCCTTGTGAGGTGAGGGGCGGCCTCCTCCCCAACACGAGAGGGACGGTCTGCTCTTGGTTGTCCCTCAGGATGGTCACTTGGACCGTCTGGCCGGGCAGAGTCCACGCCTCCAAGTAGGCTGAGAGGTCATCGCCGTTCCTGATACGCGTCCCGTCCAGCGCGATGATGATGTCTCCTCCCGCGTTCACGGTGCTGCCTAACACCTGGATCTGCCTCGTGCCGCCTCTGATGCCTGCCTTCTCCGCCGGACCATCTCGGGTCACAGAGACGACAAGCCAACCGTAGGTCCTGCTCACGTTGAGTGCCTTCGCTACGTCGGGGGTGACATCGACCCCGCCTACGCCCATCCACGAGTGCTTGTCATACGACCCACGTGAGACTAAGTCGGGCAGCTCCCTGATTATCGTGTCGGAGGGTATGGCCAGCCCCACACCCTGGGAGCCCGAGATGATCGCCGTTGTAACGCCGACAACCTGACCTAGGCTGTTAAGCAACGGCCCGCCTGAGTTCCCCGGGTTTATCGGCGCGCTCGTCTGGATGATGTTCGCTATCGAGAAGCCACCCGTCGTAGGCTCTTGGATCGTCCTGCCAAGTTGGCTGACGATCCCCGTAGTCATTGAGCCTGCCAGGCCGAGAGGATTCCCGACGGCGACAACGGGGTCCCCGACCCGGAGGCTGGAAGAGCTGCCGATTGTAAGAGGCTTGAACTGAATCCCCGAAACTGAGATCTCCAAGACGGCCAAGTCGCTGTAGGCATCCGTGCCCAAGACTGCAGCATCAAGCGCCTCACCGTTGGAGAACGAGACCGTCAGGTTCTGGACGCGATCGACGACATGGAAGTTCGTCATGACCACGACTCGACCCGTCTCATTGCAGACAAAACCCGAGCCTTGCACCCTGCCGTACTGGATGACAGGTCCAAAGACCGTCTCAATCCGCTGGACCAAGACTCCCTGAACCACCACAACAGAGTCCTTCACCTGCGCGTACAACTGAGCCAGATCCATGGAGGGCCCTGCCGACCGGTTCTGAAGGGCCTCCCTCAACGCGGAGACCTCACGCTCTAGGTTGCGAAGGTTCTCGGTCAGCCGAGCAATCTCCCCGGCCTGACTGGCGACGGCCTGCTCAACTGAGAGCAACACGTAGCCTAGGAGAGCGGCGACGATGACCGAAGCTACTAGTCCAACGACGACACCGTTCTTCAAGGTAAGCCCACACAACGACGCGATGGTAAGACTCGCTTATATTGTTCGCTGAAGGGCGGCAGGGGATCCGCCCGGGCCCGTCTGCTGGCGAAGACCCCTAGAGCCCCAGATGCCTGTTGATCTCTGCTTGGTAGCGCTCCACCTTCCCCAGCTCGACGTCCTCAACGTGAACTGGGGCTCTCGCATAGGAGGACTCTAGGATCGCGTGGCCGAGGGCCACATCCTTCAAGCCCTCATACCCGTCGACTTCGGGCCTCCTTCGCTTGATGACCGAGTCTGCGAAGTCGTAGAGCTCAATAGCTACACCATAGCGGAGAGGGTTGGAAGCGTCCGGCGCGAACTCAACCTCGTCATAGGTCCCTCTTGGGAAGAGCCTCTCCCTCTCGTCGCCCCGAAGCCTATCCATGAAGCCCTCTACGATGGCTTCCGAGCTGATCCTTCGCCCGTCGTCTAGAGTTACGTCAAGGCCGTTGACACAGCCCTTGCTGCCGTAGATGAGTTGGCGTGCGTCGCTCTCACCGTGGCCGGCTAGGCTCATCGCCCAGAAGCCGACGACTCCTGAACGGAACCTGAGAGTCGCGAAGTCCGTATCCTCAGCGTTCACCGCTACGGGCTCACAGGTTGCTCCCTCGGTCGACTGCGCATACCTCGTCGCCTCGAAGGTCTCAGCGATGCCGTAGACTTCGTCCACCTCGCCTAGCCAGTACCTGATGAGGTCAGCCTCGTGGCAGCCATACTCGACCGCCCAACCGCCCATCTGGAGCTTATCATGCCGCCAGAGTGAGGGCTGCCGGTCGACGACCTTCACGAAGACCCGGTCCTTCATCGCGTTGACACCGTACTTGACCAGCATGTACGGCCTCCCCACCCTCCCGGCCTCAAGCAGAGCCTTGAGCGCCCTGCTCGGTGGAAGCCTACGATAGTTCTCAGCCACGGCGAGCGTCCGGCCGCTCCTCTCAGCCATCTCGATCATCGCCCTGCAGGCCTTCACGGTGATGCCGAGCGGCTTCTCCACCATCACATCCTTTCCCGCATCTAGACAAGGAACGGTGACCGAGTGGTGGAAACGCGGAGGAACCACCACGTCGACGGCATCTAAACGCGAAGCATGAGCGAGCATCCCCTCCACACCCTTGTAAACCTCCGGCTTCTCGCCTACAATCCTCGCCGCAACCTGCGACAGGGACTCCAGTCGGGCCTCATCGGTATCGCAGAGAGCTGCGAGTTCCAAGAGCTCGACGCCTCGAGCCTTCATCGCAGCATAAGCCTTCAGGTGCCGCAGGCCCATGTCGCCGCAGCCAACTAAGCCTACTCTTACCGGTCCCGTCATCGCGCCGCCCCAACTGATTGAGCAGAAGACAGCAAACGCCGCTTCTTAAGGGGCGCGCATGCGCGCTGAAGGCGACGCGTGACGCGGAAGCCAACGTTTGGTCTGGTCTAGCAGGCGAAACGCTAACGAGGAGCTAGGATGCCTAGCTCCGCGCTAACAATCAGTTTGGCGATCTCGGACTCCGCAACAAACGCCCTAGCGCACCTGCCGCATAGAACTCTTCCCGCCTCGATCTCAAAAGGCCTATCACCTTTCGGTAGCTCACCCTTGCAGAGATTACAGCTCTTCTCGCTCGACATGGCCATGCCAGCTGTAACCGGATTGCCTTCTGACCTCATTCAAACCTTGGGACGACCCGCGAGTATTCGACAGTAGTACCTATTCAGCAGAAACAGCCGTCTGGCTCCTACGATATCTTCAGCTTCAGCCTTGGCGGCGGCCAGGGCGCTCGCGGGGACAGCGCGCCGAAGAAGCCTTAAAAGCGTGGTCGGCTCCAGACGACATGCCAGCCTCCACGGAGTTCATGGCAGGCTTACGAACGTTATGATCGGCCCAGCCTGGTGACTCCCAATGCTCGTCGTCGAGGTCAGAGACGTCTCGAAAAGCTTTCAGATGGGCGTAGAGGAATTGCTGGCTCTAAAGGGTGTCAGCTTCACCGTTGGAGAGGAATTCCTCTGTCTACTAGGCCCCTCTGGGTGCGGCAAGAGCACGCTTCTAAGGCTGATAGCCGGGCTCGATAAACCCAGCAGTGGGTCCGTGTTCTTCCAGGGGCAACCCGTCAATGGACCTTCGTTGGAGATGGGCTTCATCTTCCAGACCTTCGCCCTTCTGCCCTGGAAGAGCGTTCTGGAGAACGTTGAGATGGGCCTCATAGCGCTGGGCCTGGCAAGGGAGGATAGGCGCGCGAAGGCCGAGAAGTACGTTAGGGATGTGGGCTTGGAGGGGTTCGAAGACAGGTATCCTAAGGAGCTTTCAGGAGGCATGAAGCAGAGGGTTGGGGTAGCGAGAGCCTTGGCGTTGGAGCCCGAGGTTCTTCTGATGGACGAGCCCTTCTCTTCCCTAGACGCCCTAACAGCTGACGCGCTAAGGGCTGAGATGCTCCATATATGGCAGAGCCCTGACCTCCCCACAAACACCTTCATCATGGTCACGCACAATGTCCAAGAGGCCGTCTTCATGGCGGACAGGATCATCCTCCTGTCACCTAGGCCGGGCACCGTCATTGGAGACTTCAAGGTTGAGATTCCAAGGCCTAGGGTCTCTAGGGAGCCTAGCATACTTGACCTCGTCGACGAGATCGTTGCGCATATGAGCGCGCGTGCGGGTCCCTCGAAGATCTAATGGTCGGCGCGCGGAGGAGCCGCCAAGGCTGTCCGCGTAAGCGAGGAAGGCATTCTCTTTATCTCGAATCGAACAGTATGGAGCTAGCGGATCTTCAGGAGGCTGTCTATGCGGTCGAAGGACCAATTGTGGGACTTGATCAAGAGAGAGCCCGGGGTCAGCCCCACTCAAGTATCCTCTCGGTTCAACTGGCCGATGAGGAAGGTCAAGGGGCTCGTGACCAGGCTTGAAGGCGAGAACAGGGTTGTCTCGAGAATCTACCCTGCTGACATTGCTGAGCTGGAGGACGCCCTTGTTCACTTGGACGGAGGCCTCCGAGGGCTAAGGGTCCTAAGAGAGCGGATGGAAGAACGCGAAAGGAAGCTCTTTGATGACACCGTTAAGGCAAAACAGTTAGGCGACGAGGCGAAGGCGAAGCTCTATGCAGGCGAATGCGCGAACGTTCGAGGCCTCCTCGCTTGGATAGACCGGAACGAAGCCCAGGTGGAGGAGTTCTCCCAACGAGTGAGGAAGCATCTCGCACGAGCAACGACTTGGCCCACTGCCTCGAATGTCGGCTAGTATTGGCTAAGGGATCCATCGCTTCGTGAGGAGTTGTACCCGAGCTTGAAGACCCAGAAGGCGATCGGGAAAGCTACCGCCGTGAAGACGACGAGGGACAGCGCATCTGTTAGAACCGCGGAGGAAAGCAGCGTCTCGCCTCCCTGGAGGCATCGCCTGATCCCGTCGAGGGCAGGGGTCAACGGGAAGGCGAGTCCAATCCATCTCAGGTACCATGGAAGGAGGCCTAGCGGGTAGAAGACCCCTGAGACGAGCTGTGTCATCCACGAGAACGCCCAGACGACGGGATCCCCCTGCTTGATCTTCATGATCACCCCTGCGCTCATAATGCCTACGCAGACATGGCTGCCCACCAGGAGCGCCGTGAGGAGCACGGTTGAGGCGAGGATCGCTGCGTCTAAGTGGATCTGCGCGCCTAGCGCCAGCCCTGTCACGAGCGAACCGAGCAGGAAGTAGGACGCGATGATGAAGCGGAAAGCCGACTCCCCGAAGAGGAAGAGCTTGAAGCTCGTGGCGGACGCCAGGATGCTCTCCATCGTTCCATGCCACTGCTCCTCTCTTATGCTCTCAGAGATGCCTTGGACGGCGAAGAACACGTACTGCTGGAACGCGATCCCTATCATCGCGAAGGAGAAGTAGCCTC
>CAYRUY010000023.1:0-23408 GCA_964427455.1 uncultured Candidatus Bathyarchaeia archaeon
CCAGTGGGGCGTGTACTGGTCCATGATGTTTACCCGGACCCATGTCCCGAGGTTCTTCGCCACCCAGGACAGAATAGGTTCAGCGCAGCATTCGAGGTGGCCCGGAAGGACTAGGACCCTGATGATGAGCTCCCCTCGCTTGAGGGCTTCTAGGTGGTTCCTCTGACATGCCTCGACGTAGCCCGGTGCTGCAGAGATTCTCTCAGCGCACCTATTGTTGCCATACTTGTAGTCGAGAAGGTAGACATCGACGAACCCCTCGAGGAGCCGAGCCGCTTCTTGGCTGTAATAGGAGTTGCTGTTCCAGACAGTCGGGATATTGACATCGACGTGTGTGAAGGCCTCGAGCCAAGCATGCAGCCAGGGCGTCGGGGAGCCGCCGACCATGTTGCAGTTCCTGCAACCCGAACGGTGTAGGGAGACAACCGTAGCGGCAAGCTCCTCAGACGATAGAGGTTCGCCCGCCTCAAACCGTTGGGATATCGTCCAGTTCTGGCAGTGGATGCACGAGAGGTTACAGCCGACCGAGAAGATGGTTCCGCTGGGGACTAGCTCAGGCTCCTCGCCCATGTGGGCGAAGGCAGTCGAGAGCGGAAAGACCGCTCCGCACCTGCAGACGCCCAGTTCGTTGGCGGCCCTGTTCTTGTAGCACCTTCTCTCGCAGAAGTGGCAGTTCGCGAGAATCCGTCGGGCTATGGCGATCTTCAGGTCAAGGTAGGACCTCTTCGGGACAAGCAGGTCCTCTAAGCTCAGCGTACCCCCGTCAACCCTCGGTTCAAGCTCTCCGTAAGCCTTGTCTAGGGCTACATGCTCTCTCCAAAGCTCGTCTAGGGAAGCGCTCTCTGCGAAGTCGGCCTCAAGCCTCTTCGCTAACAGATGCTTGGCCTGCCGCTCACCCTTCAGGATGCCAAAGTACCGCTTGAGCGAAGCGACTGCAGCGGGGTCTCTAAGGACGGACCAGCCATCCGGGCGGAGAGCGGGCCAAACCATGGGACATAACAAGATGGGATGACGCTCCCGAATAAGGGTTACTCACGCTGGTTGACTTGGGACGGAGTTCGTCGTAGAGGTTAAGTTCGTCGACGTGCCAGGATCTTCGAGGCAAGCGGTCGTCGGCAGGTGCTTCGATGCCGAAGCTCGATTCCTCGAGGTCGCCGAAGCTCTTCGTGTATGATCTTGGACAGTGTGACCGGCACAAGTGTACGGGTCTAAGGCTTGCGAGAAGAGGCTGGGTGACTAGGCTTTCCAGCTCTAGGTTTGTTCATCGGCGTGGCCTGTTGCTCGACCCCCTCTCAGAGTGCGCGGTCTCCCGGTCGGATAGAGGCCGCGCTTTGCAGGGCGGCATCACCGCCGTAGACTGCAGCTGGGCGCGCGCCGACGACGTGATCTGGCTGCACCTACGAGGGGTCCACCGAGCTCTACCGTACCTCTTGGCTGCCAACCCTGTAAACTATGGGAAGCCGTCACAGCTATCAACCGCGGAAGCCCTTGCCGCATCACTTTACATACTGGGGTTCAGACCTGAAGCCGAGAGGCTTCTCTCCCTGTTCAAATGGGGAGCAGGCTTCATCGCTCTCAACAAGCGTCTCCTGGAATCCTACAGCGAGGCAGCCGATAGCAGAGAGGTGGTCGA
This sequence comes from uncultured Candidatus Bathyarchaeia archaeon, assembly GCA_964427455.1. GTDB lineage: Archaea > Thermoproteota > CALKCG01 > B24 > JAWCPE01 > JAWCPE01. Next base: position 1,634 of record CAYRUY010000023.1, read on the forward strand.
GCTTCAGGAAGCCTTCGCTAGCTACTGAGCCATCGAGCACCGCTAGAAGCGCCTAGCTCTGCTGAAGAACCTCTCTCGGAGCCTGAGTCTCCGCGTTGGCGTAGACTGCAACCCTGAGCTTGCCCTTCGTTGGTCTGCCAACCGCCTCCACGGCCTCGGACCAGGTACCAACCCATGTGATCAGCTCGGGGTCAACGATCGGCAGGAAGGGGTCTGCGACCTTGAACTGCGAACAGACGATGAGTTTCCCAAACTTTGGAGATGCTAGGCTTGGGCGGTGAAGCCGGCCTCCGAACTTCTTGCCGAACTTCCCGTAAAGGTAGTGCGTCACCTGTCCATCAGGTGCGTTCGCGATTATGACCACTGTGCCCCCGCGCTTGACTGACGCGTTCGCCAACGGCAGGCTAAGGGTCGCCTCGTTTGCCTTCGCATAGGTGTTCGCCACCACCACGTCAGCTTCCGGAACAACGTCGGTCGCATAGGAAGCCCTTCCCACTCTGACGGCGGCTCTATGCTCTTGAACGCAGTCGCCGCAGAAGACAGCTGTGGTTTCACCGAAGCCGTTCACCAAGACATCGATCTTGGCATCGAGGCCAGCCATTGCAGCCGCCTCCTCCATGTCTAGGCGAACCACGTTCTCCTCTACCTTGCCCCAGCCCGCTGACGGGTGAGGTTCGGAATCTCCGCTCTCGAATCCCCCTAGGTCGCCGTGATTCGCCGCGATCGTGTCTAAGGAAGCGACTCCTGGGAGCACGATTTTGGCTCCTCCTCCGAAGCCAGCTTGGGGATGAGGTACAACCAGGCCTATGCCTATCTTGAGGTCACAGTCGGTAACCTCGCTGTTGACCTGCACTGGTGTGCCGCGACTGGTCTGGCCGAGGTCTGCATGGGATCCGAACGGGTTGTGGTTGTACACCGGGTACTCCTCAACGACCTTCTCGCCAAGCTTCTTCGCGAAGTCCATGCGGTCGCATGCACCATGGGCTCCTAGCCCGACGACTATCCTCACGTGCTCTCTTGTAATGCCACCCCTTCTCAGCTCCTCGAGCACAAGTGGGAGCAGCTCGTACGTGCGCGTAGGCCTCGTCATATCGTCCACAACGATAACGGCTTCTCTCCGACCGCGGCTGAGACGGTCCAAGCTCTTGGCCCCTATTGGATTTCGGAGAGCGGCCTTGACCTGAGCGCTCTCAGAAGGCTTCGCTTCGTAGCCTTGCATAGGCGCAACGGTGACATCCCATGTTTCGGGAAAGTGAAGATTCACGTAGCCTGCGCCGTACCAGGCAAGCTGGGGGAGCTTGACAACTCTTTCAGGCAACGCCTAGAAACCTTCAGATGCCTACGAACCACCCTCGCCAGCATATATTCGTTTCCAACAGCCACTAGACCTTTCCCGCAGCTTCGCCAGCGACAGGTGGTTTCGTAGGGTTCTCCACCATGGTCTAGCGTGGTTTCATGGCGCCAGAAGAGCCTGAGGGAGGCCCTGACTCAACCGAAGCACAGCACAGACCGGCTCTGACTGGAAACTCTTCGCTCAACCCACAGAATAGTTTCCCAAGAACAGGCTCATCGCTCGGTGGAAAAGGTTTAAGGCTTAAGAGTTGGCTGCTTGCATCCTAGCGGCGCCGGGATTCCTCCGCCGTCAAACAAGGGCCGGTCGTTCAGTGGCTAGGATTCCCCCGGGCCTAAGATCCCCCTGACACGAGGCGATGCAGGAGGCGGGGATGATCGAGGGTTCGAATCCCTCCCGGCCCACTTCCTTTGAGCCTCGCGTGCTGTTGTTCGTGAGAGGCCTGTCTGAGTGTAGACCGCCTAGGGCAGTTTGGCGCTAACGAGTATCCATTACTGGATTCCATAACCGATCAAAGAACGTCATAACCTCACATCACGTATCATGCCTGATGGCTTGTTGAGCAGACGTGAAGGGTTCAAGAACCATCGAGGCGGAGGGAGTGGTCAGCCTGCGGTGGCCTAGGAGGTTCATCCCTCTTCGGCTGCCCCGAACCTCTGCTGTTCTTCGTCTGAGTCGAAGTGAACGACGAGGGGCTGACCGCAGTTGGGGCAAGGCGTGCCACTCTGACTGAGCCTGAGCGCTCTTCTAACCTCCATGTAGGAGCCCATCCATCCGCACTTCGCGCACTTCAGCCGCATCTACGTCTCGCCCCCTTGGGATAGCTCACCGCTCTAACGGCAAATGTGCTCGATGCTTTAAGAAGTGACCCCGGCCCTAGGACCGCCGAGCAACCGCGAATCGGCGTCGGACCCGATTCGCTGGCCAAGGTCCGTAGTGGCTACGGCTAGTCGCGGGCCGATTGGCGAATCGATTGGCCTGATGGCTCGCATCTGCGCCGGACTTGATGGACGCACTTGAGGTGCGTGTCAGATTATTAGGACGAACTGTTAAACTGTTAGCCGGAGAGGAGGATGCCCACAGAGTCGACCGAACCCCAATACCACGCGAAACCTTTCCGAGCTCGAGTCCCAGAGGTTCTCCGAAGCTCTGGGCGTTCGAAGGGAGCAGTTGCAACCATGTACGTTAGTACGCTGGCCTCAGCCACCGTCTCTGTCGCGGTCACCGAGCTAGCTACGGCCATGGGCCTAGCGGAGGAGCTGAATCCTATCCTTGCGCCGGCCACTAGGAACCCTACACTGGCCTATTCTCTCGTCGTGGCCTCCATCACCGCGGCGTTCCTCCTGCTCGGCGCCGCTTTGCATGGGCTCACGAGGCTCCGACCTGCCGTGGCAGCGGTTGGTCACCTTGGATACGTAGCGATCCTGGGATTCTGGGTGGCAGACGCCATGCGCGACGCCGTTCTCATCGCGAGCGGAACAGAGGCCTTAGCCCTGCTCACAGCCCTCTCAGTCGGCTCACTTACCTGCCTAGCAGCATCCAAGCGCTTCTTGACGAAGGAGCCAACCGTCTAGGCGCGGAAAGTCGGACGACCGCCTCGCCACTGCCTACTGTAGGTTTGGCCGCTTCCCGAACCAGGGTTTCTCTCTTCTGGTCAGCGCGTACCCGTCGATTGATTGCCAGACACGGTATCGTCGGCTGGCGTCTCGTTCCTAGGCTGGCAACTGGCTGCGCGGTTGCCCTTGCACTCTATGGCCTTAGTCCAAGCGTTGCAAGGAACATAACGCCGACCAAGATTGACAGGACCAAGACGAAGAGCAAGACGCCTAGCACCACTGCTGCCACGTATCTTCTCTCCATTCGCCCCAGCTCCCCCAATCTATGTTGCAGTCGTCGGGGTAATAAGGTGTTATGGACCGGTGGTGAGCACGTGGGCCGGAGGGGCAGCTGCCGATGGTCTGAACACGCTCGCCTCGACGGCACATTCGCGCTTATCGATGTGTGAGCGTCCTCCGGCACCCCGGTCTTCCGAGACCTTGGTAAGCTGTGTTACAGGCCTTCATGTCCTTGCCCGGACTTCGTGTGGTCGTGGAGCTCATCAATCCTTGCTCCATACCGCTGGCCGGATTGGGAAGGAGAATGTGCGGCCGAAAAGCGGGCGCATAAGGCTTATTATCAGATCCCTGCAGGGATCGACCTAGGTGAAGAAGTTGAAGACCGCTCATCTGCTCGTGTTAGCCGTAGTTGCTTCGCTAATCTCAATCAGAAAATCTCCCTGGAAAGGACGTTCTCGACAGCGTGGCTATGATGCCTCTCGCATTGCCTGGCGTCGTGATAGCCTTCGGATACCTGGCCACCTTCACCGGCACGCCTTTAGATCCGTTCGTTAACCCTGTCCCGCTGCTGATCATAAGCTACTCAGTCAGGAGACTTCCCTACTCGGTAAGAGCAGCCTACGCGGGGTTCCAGCAGACGAGCGTGGCGTTGGAAGAGGCCTCGCTCAGCGTCGGCGCTTCACCCGTCAAGACTCTGCTCTCGATCACGGCGCCGCTCATACTAGCGAACGTTGTTGCAGGAGGCATCATGTCCTTCTCAGCCGCAATGATGGAGGTAAGCGACAGCCTCATCCTGGCAATGCAGGAGCCCTTCTTCCCCATCACGAAGGCCATCTATGGACTCAACCAGAGGATACAGGATGGACCGTACCTCGCCAGTGCTCTCGGAACTGTAGGAACTCTGATCGTAGCAGGATGCTTGCTGCTGGCTAACAGGCTTCTAGGACGGAGCATGGGAGAACTCTTCAGGGCCTAGTCACAGGGAGTCAGAGAGCTAGCTGTCCTCCCAAGTCGCGGCTCGCGGCCTAGTTGGGAACTGCTAAAACCTAATAAGTAAGGTTGGCGGGTAATCGCTCTGCATGGGGAGCTGGGTGAACCCGGCTGAGAGGGTGGCTTGAGCGCCGCCGACCCTTTGAACCTGATCCAGGTAATGCTGGCGAAGGGAAGCAAGAGGTTCTCTCAACCGAGTTGACCCGCCTCCTAGAGGTGGGCGGAACGAAGCACAGGATGTTCAGGGGTTCTGGACTTACACTCTTGACGGATGGTTCTTCAGTCTTAGGAGTCCCGGAGAACCGTTGTCAGGCGATCTTAGAGGCGGAGGGCTAGCCGATGACGGATCGAGGGATCACTTTCAGGCAGCGCGCCCTCGTGCTGGTGGCGGCCTTGATCCTCATCGGGGCAGCCTCCAGCCTCTATCTGACCACCTTGCAGCCGCGGCTTGAGAGCACTCTTGTCGTCTATGGGCCGAAAGGTATCAGGAGCTTCGCAAACCAGGCTGTCAAGGCTTTCTCAGAGAAGTATGGGGTGAACGCCACCTTCACCCATCACGGGATGGGCTCGATTGAGATAGCGAACAGGCTTGTCTCGGAGAAGGCCTCACCTACAGCTGACGTCATTCTTGGTCTTCCAGAGTTCTACGCCAAGCCCGTCATCGAGGCCGGTGTCCTCGAGAAGTATTCGCCTCCGAACCTCGAAGAGATTCCTTCGAGCAAAGTATGGGATCAGTCTGGGCATATTCTCCCTGTCGACGAAGGATACATCGTTGTCGTCTATAACGAGACGATCATCGCAGAGAAGGGCCTCCCGGCTCCGTCGACCCTAGACGATCTCTTAGACTCTAGGTACAAGGGTCTCGTCATGTACCCCAACCCAGTGACGAGCGGAACAGGGCTCTCCTTCCTAACCTGGGTCCTAACTGAGAAAGGTGAGGACGCGGGCTGGCCATACCTGGAGAAGCTGAAGGAGAACGTGGTCTTCTACCCAAGCGGCTGGACAGAGGCCATGGATGCGTTCATAAAAGGAGAGGTTGCCGTGGGAGTGATGTTCAACACCGATACGGTCTACAGCGAGACCCCAAACCTGAACAGCACAATGGCTAAGGGCTTCGTCTACCGGGAAGGGATCGCTCTGGTCAAAGGAGCGCCGCACAAGGAGGCTGCGAAGAAGTTCATCGAGTTCATGCTTGGCAAGGAGGGGCAGGACCTGGCCGCTCCTCATGGCTACGTTTACCCAGTCCGGCCAGACGCGGCCCTCTCAGGCGACGTGGAGAAGGCCCGGGTGCCTTCGAACCTCGTCACCTTCAACCCAAGCCTAGCTGGAAACGCTGATGTCTGGAGGGAGAAGTGGGAGAGGGAGATCAAAGGCGCCTAGAGTAAGTATCGTGAAGGTCCTTTGCCTCGCAATACTGGGTTTTCTCTTCCTCGCCCCGTTGATCAACGTGGTACAGGGGGCCTCAGCTGAAAGCCTGGCTCAGCTCTTGGCAGACCCTTACATCCTTAAGGTGATAGCGAACACCTTTCTCCAAGCGGGCCTCTCGACCCTGCCCGCGGTCCTAGCCGCAATACCGTTGGCCTACTTCTTCGCCAGATACGAGTTCCGCCTTTCAACTATTGCGAGAGCGATCCTCTTAGCGCCCTTCTTCGCCCCGGCCTTCGCCGCAGCTCAGGCGTTCCTCATAGTGTACGGCAGAAGAGGAGTGGTTAACACCTTCCTCATGGGGCTCCTCCATCTGACAGAGCCCCCTCTAAGCCTCCTCTACAGCATGGAAGCCGTGGTGCTTGCTCACGTTTTCTACTACGTGCCCGTAGCTTTCACAGCTCTGGAAGCAGGCTTCACAAGCATAGACCAGGACCTTATCGACGCAGCTAGGTCCCTCGGCGCATCTGAATGGAAGACCTTCCGGAAGGTTATGTTGCCCCAGCTGATCCCGTCTCTAGCGGCGTCGGGAATCCTCATCTTCATATACAGTTTCCTGACCTTTGCAACCCCGCTCCTGATCGGAGGCTCCTTCACCACCTTAGAGGTCGCGACGTACTTCTACTGGTCCAAGTTCGGGGGATGGACGACTGCCAAGACCCTCTCGGTTCTACAGCTTGGGCTAAACCTCATCTTCGTTCTGGCGATCTTCCTAGCCAGGGAACGGGTCTTCCAGCCTAGAATGGTTGCTAAAGCCGGAGGCCTCAAGAGAAGCCGCTTGAACCTTCTACGCGGAGGCCTCGGCGCCAAAGCCTTGGCCCTCTACGCCCTAGCTCTTCTAGCCTTCGAAGGCTTGCCGATCTACTTCATCTTCGCCTCAGGCTTCGCAGGAAGCTTCTACCTCATCTTCCCCATCGGAGCCTCACTGGAGAGCTTCCAGCGGCTCTTCAGCTTTGACTTCGGAACACGGGTCACCGTCTGGGACTCTATGGGTCAGAGCATCGCGATCGCTGCCGTCGCGGCGCTTCTATCGGTATCGGCGTCTCTCGTGACAGCCTACAGTATCGTCTACTCTAAGGGCCGGGCTCGGTCGGTCCTGAGCGCAGCCACATCAGCCCCCCTGGCTGTTTCACACGTAGCTCTCGCGATGGGCCTCTACGCCGTGTATGGGGCAGGTGTCCTGCACCTGTACGGTCGGTGGGAGTTCCTCGCCCTCAGTCATCTCGTGCTCATCTACCCGTTGGCGACGAGGCTCATCGAGTCCGCCTTGATGAGGGTTGACCCCGACCTAGTCGATGCCTCCTTGACAGGGGGGGCTTCAAGGCTCTACACTTTTCTTAGGGTTGAACTCCCCCTGATAGGACCCTCCATCCTCGCTGCATCCTTGATCGCCTTCGCCTCCTCCATAGGCGAGTTCACCTTCGCCCTAGTCTTTACAACTGGAACACTTCAGACGATGCCTGTCTCCGTGGAGAGGCTCATCGACTTCAGACAGATAGGCTTAGCCTCCGCCATGACCTCTCTGCTCCTCACCGTTATCTTCATCTCAGCCTTAGCCGCCAACTTGCTCGCGAGGAAAGGCCTAGGGGGCATCAGCTATGGAGCTTAGGGTTGAGGGCCTCGTCAAACGATACGGGGCCACACCAGCCCTAGACGGTGTAAGCTTCACGGCGGAGTCAGGGAGAACATTAGCCATCTTAGGCCCAAGTGGGTGCGGGAAGACAACCCTACTTAAGGTCATCGCAGGTCTCCTAGAGCCTGACGCGGGAAGGGTCTACTTCGACGGCAGGGCCGTAACCGGACTTTCGCCGCAGAACAGGAAAGTCGGGTACGTTTTCCAGAGCCTCGCCCTCTTCCCGCACATGAAGGTAAGGGACAACATTGCTTTCCCGCTTGACGCGCGAGGCTACAGCTACAAGGAGATCCAGACAAGGGTCAGACAGGCCGTAGACTTGACGAGGCTCCAAAGTTTGGAGGAAAGGTATCCTCGCGAGCTGAGCGGTGGCCAGCAGCAACGCGTCGCCTTGGCAAGAGCCATCGTCGCGGAGGCCGAGCTTCTGCTGCTCGACGAGCCGTTGGCTTCACTTGACACCCCTTTGCGGGCAAGCCTTCTAGCAGAGATCAAGCGGGTCCAAGAAGACATAGGCATAACCACGCTCTACGTGACTCACGACCAAGGAGAGGCCTTCTCGGTAGGGCACAAGCTCATGGTTATGATCGATGGAAAGGTTGAGGCCTCCGGGGACCCCTTCCGGCTCTACGCTGAGCCTCCAACAAGCCGCGTCGCCACCTTCCTAGGCTTCACAAACAGGCTCAGAGCGAAAGTCCTGAAGGAGAGCACGGACTACGTCGAGGTGCAAGCCTGCGGCGGCATCCTACCCGTCCCGCGAAGGAAGACCCGCGACGTTGGGAAAGAGCTGCAGATCCTCTTCCGGCCCGAGAGCGCCGAACTCAGCCTCAAGAGGGAGAAGCCCAGCCAGCTCGAGGGAGTCTTGAAGAGCCTCCTCTTCCAAGGAAGAAACCTGAGAGCCAGGGTAATGACTGAGCAGGGCGAGATCGAGGCCACGGTCGCCAGGCCGGAACGCTACCGCGAGTTCCTAGGACTCCTAGGGGCAAGAACCTACGTAGACCTTACGGTAGAGGAGGCTGTCGTGGCCTAGCCCTAGCAGGGAAGCCCTCTTCTCGCTCAGCCCAGAGGCCGGAACCTCTCCTCAACGGCAGCTCACGTCCCATAGGCCTCTCGTAGTCGCTGCTCGCCTCAACCTTCGGTCTTTCGGCGATGTCCGTCATCAGCTGACAGCGACTATCGCATGAGCCCTTCACGGAAGCCTTTTAACCGATGACCTCTACGACCTCGGAAGGGGTTGTCAAGAGCTTGAAGGAACTACGGCATCGAAGCCGGAGTATGGGTTGGGTTCTTCGAGGCCTGATCAAGACTGGTGGCTACACGGACTACGACCTGGAGTGTCCGATCGTGCAGGTTGTGAACACGTGGAGCGAGTGGAACCCAGGACACAACCATCTGAGGCATGTGAGTGAGGCTGTCAAACGAGGCGTCTGGTCTGCAGGCGGCTTCCCATTGGAATACAACACACTTTCGCTCTGTCCTGGACAGACACTGCCGAACAGAAACCTTCTCGCCATGGAGACCGAAGCGGTCTTCCTCTCAGAACCAGCAGACGCGGCGGTCTTCATCTGCACCTGCGACAAGGATGTTCCCGCGATGCTTATGGCCGCAGCCAGGGTGAACATACCCTCGATCTTCGTCCTCGGAGGCTCGATGCTGCCAGGCCGGTGGCGTGGTGAAGACGTTGTATGCTGTTCAGACTATCAGCGCTTTGACCCTGCGCACAGAGCCGGTCTCATAAGTGACCAAGAATGGTCTGAGCTGCTAGAATGCATGTTCCCATGCTCAGGAGCCTGCGGCCCCCTAGGAACAGCGAACACCGACCAAGCGATCGCCGAAGCCCTAGGGATGGCTCTGCCCGGCGCTGCGTGCGTCCCCGCTGTAACGGCGCGGCTTCCCGCCCTGGCTGAGGAGAGCGGCCGGCTGGTCATGCAGCTTCTGAAGGAAGACATCAAGCCTCGAGATGTAATGACTGAGAAGGCCCTGGAGAACGCCATAAGGGTGCTCATGGCGATAGGCGGCTCCACAAACCTGGTTATACATCTCATCGCGTTGGCGAAGATGCTCGACCTAGAGCTTCCTATAGAGCGCTTCGACGACCTCAGCCGTGACACGCCGTACATAGCGGACGTGAAGCCCAGCGGCCGCTTTGCGGCAGTCGACTTGAACAGGGCCGGCGGCATACCTGCCGTGATGAAGGAGATCAGCTCCCTGCTGCACTTGGACGCTCTCACGGTCACGTGCAAGACGCTGGGCGAGAACATCGCGGAGGCAGAGGTGAAAGACCGAGCCGTGATACACCCGTTCGAGAAGCCCATCTCAGCTGAAGGCGGCCTGGCGATCCTTAAGGGAAACTTGGCTCCTGACGGGGCTGTCATCAAGCATGTCGGGGCCAGAGACAAGTCACTGCTTCAACACGAGGGGCCAGGGCTCGTCTTCAACTCAAGCCGAGACGCGTACAAAGCCCTCTTGAAGGAGGACCTCGACGTCACGCCGGAGCACGTACTCGTCCTCAGATACGAGGGCCCTAAGGGCAACGTGATGCCTGAGACTGGGGCGCTTCCCATTCCGACACGCCTCGCGAAACAGGGCGTGAGAGACATCGTCAGGGTGACCGATTCCCGCATGAGCGGCACGACCTCCGAGACGATCGTGTTGCACGTCTCCCCTGAGGCCTACATGGGCGGGCCTCTAGCCGCAGTGCGAGATGGCGACACGATCGAGCTTGACGTACGGCATAGGCGTCTCGAGGTCAAACTCACGGACAAAGAGATCAGGCATCGGCTCGAAGACTGGAAGCCCCCTGAGCCTCGATACGACTACAAGAGGGGCCCGCTCGCATTATGGTACCAATTCTGCGAGCAAGCAAACAGAGGATGCGTCTACCCGTTCATGTAGGCCATAACAGGCAGGTTGAGTGAGCACTGGGCAGGCTAGCCCATGTGCCTCCATTTCTCAAACATCGCATCTTTCCTGAGCTTCTTCTTCATCTCCTTGTAGTGTTGCGAACACAGGTAGGCTCTACGCTCCGCGTTCAGCTTTAGCCCCGCTCTAGTCGCTCGGTCGGCTGGAACAGACCTCTCGGCGGGAGCCGCACAGTCCACGACATCACAACCTTTGCCCTTCGAGATCTTCCCCAAGACCCCTTGGCCTCCCGGCAGACCTTGCACAGAGAACTACCTCTGTGGGGATTTATCTTTTCTCAAGGACAAGTCTTCGCCGTGCCGAGATAAGCACGGTCTGCCTCTGCGCGACGGGCTCAGAGCCCTCTGAGGAGCGCCATGGCGATGACGAGGGCGAAATCAACGAAGACCGATGCTACGAATCCGATGGTTATGAAGACTATCATCGGGATGGTGGGCGTCGCCAGTATCCCGTTCCTGTATAGGCCAGCCTCGGCGCGCTTCTCGATCTCAGGCATAAACTCAGCCTTCTCTAGCTCGGCGTTGGTAAAGTATCGAGGCCTGCGTGAAACCGTTCCTTCAGATTCGACGGGGACCTCCGCAGGGTAGAGGTAGATCTTGTCACGGAGAGACTGTAGTGATGTCCTGTAGCTCGTCGCAAACAGCACGGCTCTGCCGAGCCGGCTCCGCACGTCTACGCCCGTTAAAACAGGCCTTCCACTCGCCGCCGAGGCTAGGTTCCTCGCGAGTATGAACACGACGATGCTCATTGAGAGCAGGACGGCGTTGTTGAAGACCGAGAGGGGGAACAGTATCAGAGTCGAGCCTAGGAGAGCCTGTGCTTCCAGCATGCGCGGGTGCAGCGGGAGCGACAGGGCTATGAAGATGAATGCCTTCGCGTCCGCTCCGCCGAGAAGGCCGAGGTAGAACAGGCCCACTGCAAGAACGGTCGTCAAGGCTATTGAGGCGAAGGCGAGGTCGAGGGAACTCGTGCCTTGGCCTAACGCGAAGCTTACAGCCGTCAGGGCCGCGCCTACGGGGAAGCCTAGGAGCCAGACTCTGTTCGTGACCTCCCTGGTCTTGAGGTCGCTCCACGACCCATAGCTGAGAAGAACCAGGGGAAAGCCAAGCCTTACGGCGTCGAGCAGCCACATGTTCACCCGCGATCCTCGTCCGTTGTCCTAACGAGTGGCAGGCCGGGCGAGCCCACCAAGCCCATCTCCGCTTAATCCGCAGGGAGTCAAGATATACCTGACTGCACAGAACCGCCTAAGCGGGCGACGGCTTCAGGGTCTGTGCTCACCGGCGAAGCTCGATTCCAAGTAGCAGAGGGTTTCGAAGATGATCTTGGAGGCTTGAACCGCGGTCTGGCCCATGTCATAGTGCGGTGCAACCTCAGTCAGGTCCATCGCCCGGATTCGCCGGTCGCAGGTCTCAGAGAGCAAGTCGAGAACAGCCGTGGTTGAGAGGCCTTCAGCCTCAGGGTTGCCGACGCCTGGGGCATAGGCTGGGTCTAGCACGTCCATGTCTATGGAAAGATACACTTCCTCCCAGGCTTCCATAGCCTCTCTCAGCGCCGCCAAGGCGTTAGGACCCGCTGTTTGAAGTCTGCGGATCGTCAGGTACGTGATTCCTTCTCGTTCAGCAAACTGCACCTCTTCCTTGCAGGCTGCGCGGACTCCGACCTCGACGATCCGGCCTGCCCCGATCTCTTCGGCGATTCGTCGCATAAAGGTAGCGTGAGAGACCCGTGCCCCCATGTATTCGTCCCTAAGGTCCATGTGCGCGTCGAAGCTGACAACCCCGACCGAAGCGTCAAGCCCCCGTGCAGCTCCGAGCGCTATCGTGTGCTCGCCTCCTATGAGCACAGGTATCTTCTGCCTCGACCTGAGCTCTCGGGTCACACGTTCGATCCTCTCCAACGTCTCCTCGGTGTCAGCCAGCACCCCTAGGTCGCCGTAATCGCATATCAGGAGGTCCTCCACGTCGAGACCTGACCGGAAACTGTGAGTCTCCACGTTCAGGGATGCCTCCCTGATGGCTTGAGGAGCGAACCTCGAGTCAGCCCTGAAGGTGCTCGTTCCATCAAACGGAACGCCGAGGACAACGAACCTTGCCTTGTCGAATTCCGTCTGGAAGCCTGAGAACCCGTGGAGCGGCGAGGCGTACAACTCTAGGTAGCTCACTACGACATCCCCGCAATGTCACAGGCTGAACTTTCATAAAAGGCCCGGTCCCTTGTCAGGCGCTGTTGCTATCGACGAGTCTAGGAGAATGAGCGCCCTCTGCTCCGTCAGCCCGCTGGGGCAAGAGCCTCACGCTGCAGTTGGGTCCCTGTATTCTCCCGTAGTTTCTCCTCGACCGCTTTCATCAGGCCGTCGAGGTTGATCCCTTCCTTAGCCGAGACGAGGACGTACGGGAGGCTCTCGCCGTACGCATCCACTATCTTGAGCTTCTCCTCGATCTCCTTCAGGCTTAGGAGGTCAACTTTGTTCAAGACGAGGATCATCCGTTCAACCGGGACGCCTAGGCCTCTGACGATCTGGAGGCAAGACTTGAGCCGTATTCTCATGACGTACTCCGAGTCTGAGACGTCAAGCATCAGAAGGACCAGGTTGGCTGCTGTGACATCCTCCAGCGTCAGCTGGAATGCTTCGATCAGCCTCGGGTCGAGGTCGTGGACAAACCCGATGGTGTCAACAAGCAGGAAACCGCGATCTGACCGAGTTACCAAGTAGTACTTGCTGGTGAGCGTGGTGAAAGGCCTCTGCCCCACCAGTCTATGCAGGTTCGTCAACGCGTTGAAGAGCGAGGTCTTGCCTGCGCTGTAGTAGCCCGTTATGCAGACAGTCGGCGCGCCCAACCTTCTCCGCTTCTCGCGTTGGGAAGCCTTGAGCGCCCGTTGCTTCTCGATCTTGGTCTCGACAAGCTTCATCTCGCGTGTGAGGGATTTCAACGCGCCGTGGTAAGCGTACTCGCCGAGGCTCATGAAGCTAGGCCTCTCCCTTCCCAGCCTGAACTTAACCGCGGCTCGCCTACGCCTGTACGGCAGGTCCTTCGCCAATCGGGCCCAGCGGATCTGAAGCTTGGCGAGTTCATCGTTCGCGGCGGCCTCGAAGATCTCAAGCGTCAGATCGTATCGGTCGATCGCCCTTACCTCGGTAAGCTTCTCGAGGTTATACTTCTGACTACTTGAAAGCACGTTGTAGAAGATGATCGAATCGGCAGCCTTGTCCCTCACCAGTGCCTTAAGCTCTTCTGCTTTCCCCCTGCCGAAGGCGTAGTTCGCTCCCTCCTTTCTCATCACCTGGACGACCTCACCTATGGGCTGGTACCCGGCAACTCGGGCCAATGCTCCAAGCTCGTCGAGCCTCATGCGGTATAGCAGGTGGTCGTGGAAGTTGGTCTTGACCATGCATAGGAGGGCAGGCTTCATCTGTTGCCCCCGCGGGCGCACGTCGATACTGACACCCCGCCCTTAAGAAGCTTGGCGAGGTCCTCTCGGACTCACGTACGCCCTTAAGGAAGGTGGTTTCATAGCGCCTTTCTCCATGCCGAAAGGGTGGTTTCATGCCACCAAAAGGACGTGAGGGAGGCCCCGGTTCAACCGGAACCTAGCGCGGACCTACTCTGATCGAGAAGTCTCCGCTAGGGAGCGACCTGCGTGCAGTGGTCGGTTCCGGGCAAGGTGGGGCCGGCCGGATTTGAACCGGCGATCACGTGGGCTCTCGGCCTTTGAGGGCGCCCAAGCCACGTAGCCTGTCTCGGTTGTTCGTCTAGACCTAGCTAGCCGACGGCCCCGTAGTCAAGGGTAAGGTTAGCGACCTGAGCCATATAAGGCTCGCGTGGGACGGTTGAACAGCTTCCTTATAACCATCTCCGAAACATACCCCGCCCGTGGCCTGAGGTGTCTTGGCGTGAGGATCAAGTATCTAAGCCACTCTGGGTTCGAGCTGAAGAACGGGAAGACGATCCTGATAGACCCTTACTTCGCCGGGAACCCTATGGCGCCAAGGTACGCGGGTAAGCCCGACCTTGTTCTCGTAACTCATGAACACGGCGACCATGCGGATTCTTCTTTCCTCAACCGTGTTGGTTGTCCTATCGTATGCCCGCCGAGTTGCAGGTTCAGGGGAGCTGAAGTGATGAGGGTGGGAGAAAGAAAGACCTTTGCGGGCATTGAGGTTGAGATGATCCCTGCCAGCCATAAGCGCCCACCTGCTTCGCCGAGCCCCTTAGCCGCCGGCTACATCGTCGAGTTTGAGCGTGGGAGAATCGCTCATCTAGGGGACACATACCTAGACGGCGTGAAACCGCTCCAGGACATCGACGTTCTGCTGATTCCCATCGGGGGATACTTCACCATGAACACAGACGAAGCCGTTGAGGCTTTGAAGATTATCAAACCGAAGCTGGCCATTCCCATGCATTACGGCACTTTCTCTCAGATCGAGGCCGACCCGGCCGAGTTTGAGGCGAAGGCGGATAAGGCAGGTTTCAAGGTCAGGGTGCTCGAAGTAGGCGAGGAACTGCAGCTCTAGGCTGAATGAGCATCACGGCGTGGCCTTGCTTTGACGATAGAGATCGATGACGCGGGATGGGGAGACCTCGTCGGCGGCTGCTTCATCGTCGTTCGCCGCGTCGAGACGGGGCAGTTCCATGCCGACGAGATCCCGGTCGAACTCTTCCAAGAGCCGGCGTTCAAGGAGAAGCTCTACCTGGAACACGCCTGGGCGATCGCTTCAGAGGGGCTTAAGGCGCTAGCTGTCGACCAGGCCGAGCCGATCCGAGTCTGCACGGGCTACGTCCTGTCAAAGGTGAGAAGCGAACTCGTCACGGAAGGATACTCGGTCACGCCCACAAGGATTACAGGCGAGACGCAGGACCTGGCCGAACAGACGTATGTCCGGTCGCTTAGAAGGCTGGGGATAATCGATCTCTCCGCAAAAGGGGGAGGGGGTCGCTTTCGACCCCTCCTCGAATGGGTTCACAAGGACCTGGAGGGTCGGGAACTATTCGTCAAGACAGGATGGAAGAGCTGGAAGGCCAGATGGCGTGAACGAGGCGCCGCGCGATCAGCGGCCTTATCGTCTCGCGGTTTGGCCTTGGTTCACGGCAACGCGAGACCGACGACCAGTGAAACTGTCAGGTTGGCAGAGTCGAAGGATCATAGTCTGAGTTGAAGGGACGAGCTGCGCCTAGTGTATCAGACGACTTGGCCGGTCTATCAGGTAGACCCGTTCACTCAGCTGCGTGGCCTCTCGGCGTTTCTCCTCCGGTGGCTCGCCGAACGTTATGCTACTAACCTGGTGCATCGCCAGGAGGTCTTCCCTGAAGGGCTCTAGGGTTGCGGGCGCGTATAAGGCGACAGGGAGGCCCTGGTTGAGCGCGACTCCCTTCTCTTTCTTGAGCTTCCAGATGGCGGCATTAAACGCTGAGAAGTCGTCCTTCATTTTCGCAAGTTCGCTCTCCCACTCTGCCCTGGGCTTCGGGAATGCTTCGAGGTGGATGCTCCGCTTCCCGTAGAGCTGAAGCCAGACCGCGTCTGTGACGAACGGACATATCGGTGCGAGAAGCTTCAGGACGTTCTCCAGACAGGCGTGGAGAGCGTACCAGGCACCGCGTTGGGGGCTTTCAGGGAACCTTCCGTCCTTGTTATAGGCCCTAGGCTTCACGGCCTCAACGTAGTGGTCTGCGAAAAGGTTCCAGGCGAAGGCCCGCACCCCGTTCGAGGGAACATAAGGGTCTAGAGTATCATACTGCTCGGTACACTGTCGTATCAGCGCGTTGAGCTCTCCGAGGATAAGGCGGTCGAGAGGCGCGAGCTCGTATTCGCCAGCGACTCTGGGAAAGGCTGAGATGAACCTCGAGATGTTCCAGAGCTTTGTGATGAAGAGAGCGCTTGTCTCCACGTGTTTCTCGGAGAAACGGTAGTCTGAGCCCAGCCTGGCCTCCGAGGCAGCCCAGAACCTGAACGCATCAGCCCCATACTTGTCGAGCACCGGTTCGGGCTCGACGACGTTCCCACGCGACTTGTGCATCGCCTCGCCCTTCTCGTCCAGCCCCATACCGGATAGCCTCACGCTTCGAAAGGCTGCCTTTCCCAAGAGCTGGTGAGTTCTTAGAAGCGAGTAGTAAAGCCACGTCCTGACGATGTCGTAGCCTTGGGCGCGGACGTTGCAGGGAAACGCCTTCTCGAAAAGCTCGGGGTCGTGCCTATAGCCGAGTATGAAGAGCTGGCTTACGCTTGAGTCCATCCACGTATCGAAGGTTCGTTCCTCTCCGACGAACTCCGTGGAGCCGCAGCCGCAGGCACCATCGGGCGGGGGCTCTCTCCACGGCTGGTAGTACCTGCCTTCAGGCGGCAATAAGGGAGCCCCGCACTTCTTGCAGTACCAGAGTGGGACCTCCGTACCGTAGAAGCGCCTCCTCGTGATCGGCCAGTCTGTCGACACACTGCTCATCCAGTTTAGAAGGATTTGCTTGTGCTCAGGGGGATGAAACGCTATGGTGTCGACCAACCGCCGGAGTTCGGGAAGGAATTCCAGTTGCTTCAGGTAGTACTCGCGAACGGCTATGAACTCTATAGGGTTGCTAGACCTCCAGCAGACGGGCGTTGGGTGGATGATCCTCTCCTTCTTAACGACCAAGCCTTGGCGCCTTAGGTCCTCGACGACTCGCTCTCGGGCCTCTTCTACAGTGAGCGCCGCGTAAGGACCTGCAGGCTGTAGCATCCGTCCATCCATCCCTATTGCGGCCACAGGCGGAAGATCTAGCTCGCGGAAAAGCCTTACGTCCGAGTAGTCGCCGTAGGAGCACATCATCGCAAGCCCGGTTCCAAACTCGGGCTTTGCGTAGGGATGGGCCTTGATGGGAACTTCCTTCGCGTACAGAGGAACGATAGCGGTCAGTCCCTCAAGGCCCCGGTAGCGCTCATCCTGAGGGTTGAACACGACCACTGCACAGGCGCACAGGAGCTCAGGGCGGGTTGTGGCGATGACGATCTCCTTTCCTGTTTCCTTCACCCCGAACTTCATGTAGACAAAGTCCGTCTCAAGCTGCCTATACTCGATCTCGGCGTCGGCAATGGCGGTCCCGCATACCGGGCACCAGTTCGTAGGCCTTTCGTCCTCGTAGACCAAGCCCCGCTTCCAGAGCTCTATGAACGATGCCTGCGTAACGCATCGGTACTCGGGGCTGTCAGTCTGGTAATAGCTCTTGAAGTCGCAGCTCATGCCTAGCCCTCTGGCGATCTTCAGAAGGTCTCCCTCAGCCCTGTCTACGAAGGCCTTACAGAGCGCCAGGAAGGTTTCCCTTGGTGTTTCCTTGATGCTTATCCCGTGCTCCTTCTCCACCTGGACCTCAACGGGAAGCCCGTTCCGGTCGACACCAAACGAGAAAAGGGTCTCGTAGCCGCGCATTCTGAAGTACCTGGCAACCATGTCGATCTGGGCGTAATGGGCGGCCTGGGCTACGCCCCATTTGCCCGAAGGGTAGGGAGGAGGCGTATCGATGGAGAAGATAGCCTTACCTGAATCCATGTCGAAGCGGTAGATGCCCTGGCTCTCCCAGGCTTTGGACAGTTCCTGCTCTCGCGCCAGACTCCACCGTTTTGCCTCGATCCTTGGTCTAAACGTTTCTCCGACCATCACAAAGGGCTCCTGAACGGGTGTGGGTCGGCTTCAACTAGTCGCGTTGAGTGCTTTAATAAGGGTTCGTCCTGCGATCCGGAAGAGCGAACGGCTCGTAGGAAAGCGGTTTCCGAGTGAGGCGACAGAGATGGGACAGGTCCGTTTGGCTGAGGACGCCTGTGCCTTCTGCAACATAGCAGCTCGGAGGGTGCAGAGCTACGTGATCTTCGAAGACGAGGTGGCTCTGGCCTTCCTCGACCGCCGCCCCCTTTTCCCTGGGCACTCACTTCTGATTCCCAAAGAGCATTATGAGACCCTGACCGACCTGCCCGCCAAGCTTACCGCCCCTCTCTTCGCGAATGTCCAGCTCTTGGCGCGCGCCGTCGAGAAGGCTTTGGACGCTGAGGGAACCTTTGTTGCCATCAACAACCGAGTTAGTCAGAGCGTGCCCCACCTGCACGTTCACATTGTGCCTCGTCGGCGCGGGGACGGCCTCAGAGGCTTCTTCTGGCCGCGACAAGCCTACAAGGATCAAGACGCAATCCTGAAGATGCAGGAACTTCTACGGTCTACCATCAGTCACCTTCTTCAATCTGGCCCATGCGTGTCTACACCGCCCATGTAGGCGCGCCTCTCTGCGCTTCCGCCCGTTCGTGCAGAGGTACCTCCGCCGCTGTTGCAACCGGCCCGGATACGCCGGGGGGCTGGCGGCTCATGATCGTCCAGACTCAGGTGCCCGGCGAGCCCTGAGGCTACCACCCGGTCTGCATGGGGCGCGGACCCAGCGCCGGTTTCCCATGAGCCTCCAAACTCGCTCGGCTCCTAGGCTGCGCGCTCCATCACCCAGCTGATCGTCCCGCGGCTGTCGTAGAGCTTGACTTGGCCCACGATCCGCGGGGTAGGCCGTCAGGCTTCGGGGAGATCATCGACGGTCCAGACCTCGGCGTCGTGGGGGACCGCAACGCCGACGCAGAAGACGTTTAACGGCTGATCGGGCAACGCGTTCCTACACCCGTGAGCCACCTCAGGAGGCATATAGACCGCGTCGAGCGGCCTAAGCTCCTGCTCTTCACCTGCCACCTTGACGACGCCAGAGCCAGAATCCACCATATAGACGCTTTCAGAGTTGTGCCTGTGATAGCTTAGGGTGCCAGGCACGGTCATCATCGTCGCGAAGAGGAAGAACCGCATGGAATCCCTTGAGAAGACAGGGTAGGTCAGACAGGTACCTTCGTGGCCCGGGCTCGACGCCACGTCCGTCCAGTTTCGGATGAGGGCCTTCGCTTGAACGGGCTCATCTTCAGCCGCCTTTGTGGCCATGACCCGCTGCGCGTCAAGGGGCGAAGCGACAAGGTATTGTGCGAAGAGGATGTGTTGCCCCTCTACGAGTGGTTCGACAGAGTAGGGTGTCCGCGGCGGAAGGTAGACGGCGTCTCTCGGCCCGACGTCTCGCGTCGACCCACCGGCGTTCAGGCGCCCCCGGCCTTGCAGAACATAGAGGATCTCCTCAGCGTTCTCTCTGTGGTATGGTAGCTTCTTCCCAGCGAGGACCGTGACGAAGCTGACCGAGTCGATGTAGTATGCAACCTTTAGGCCGCCTCTTTCGGACAGCCTATCTCTTCGCCTGAAGAGGTCCCTTACGTAGCAGGTGTCCCAGTGCGCCAGACGTGGCTCTACCGTCGTGAAACCGGCCTTGAACATGTCAACGACCTCAGCTTACTGGCACAGCGTTTGACAACACGATCTGCTGCTCAGAGCCCGCCGCTCTCGCGCCGCAGCAGTTCGAAGAGCGCAACTTCGCCTGCCTTGTCCACCTCGCATCCCTCCAGCAGGTGGCCTCCATATGAGCGTAGCTTGCTGTCCGAGACGTCGATATGCGCGTGCACCACAAGCCCGTCTGCGCTCCTGAAGATGTTCCCGACGCATGATAGGATCTCTAGGGGCTCGGTGATCGTGACCGGTTTCATTACAGGCGAGTAGAAGCCCATGCTAACCTTCTTGAGGGTGCCTATGACTAGGAAGACGCCCCAGTTCACGCCTGCCTTGGTCGCGATCTCCCTTACTCCTTCGATCAAATCGTCGCCTGGCGAAAGCCGGGCGAAGATGACTCGTCCAGCTTTTCCCTCTTGGATCTCGACCATGCCTTTTCCCCTGTCTCGCGTCTACTGAGCCCACGGCTCATTTAAGGCCTTACCGATCTTGGGCATCGTTCTGCGTTGCGCGGCTCACGGTCTTTGTGCCTGTTCCTATCTCACGAGCATCAACGATATCGAGTAGTAGGGCTGGTCCTTCGACGTTAGAACGTTCATGTCATAGCCGGCGTTTCGCGCCGTGGTGAAGACATCTATGCCACACGCCTCCATGGACGGCCTCGCTTCACGAGGCTTCAGGCATATTCCACCCTTGATGTTGCACTCCTCACAGAGCCTACACGGGCCCGCCGTCAGGCCAAGCGCTGAGGGGTAGCCCCTCAGAAAGACCGCTCTCTCAAGGCTGAGTACGAGGTTACGCCTTTCCACGGCAGGCTTCAAGCGTAGCAGCAACGCGTACTCGTAACCTTGAAGAAGCGCCCTCGTCTCGTCAGGCTGCGGCGAGTAGGGCGGACACATCAGCGACCTTCCATAGTTCTCGCATCCAAACCTACACTTCCACCGCACCCAATCGCAGACAACGACGTCGCGTGCCTGTATGACCCTCACGTCCACAGCTCCCATCTCAGTCGCCAGCCGACAAAGCTCCTTCAGATCCTGAACGTGATCCGTCACGCGTGATCCCCTCGGTGTAGCTGAACGACAGCCCATCTCTTGCGAGAGGGGCTCAGCGAGGCCTGCCTGATAAAATCTTTCCGCTTACGCCCTGAGACGAGCCCAGCTGCAGTCCCATGACGGGAGAGGAACGCCTCACGGCTCAATGCGCTCGGCATCGGTAGGCTGATCCCCGTGTGGGCTGCCGTGTGGAGAGCCCCAGCTCCTCTCATGCTCCAGTCTCTTCGTCACGGTTTCCACTGGTCTAACACCTTGCCGACGTGGCCATAGAGGAGGACAGCTTGTCTCTTCTCTTTGCCCCGGGTGCGGCAGTCGAAGAGGGTTCCTCAACATCGGGTTTCCCGTCGAGGAGGATCTTCATCGCCATGAACCTTGAGATGAAGCGCTTCCCTCTAGGCGTCGTCCTGAATATGGCTCTTTCCTCGCCGTCCGTATCCGCCATCACGAGACCTATCTTCGTAAGATATGGTAGGTAGTAGTCGATCACCCTGAAGCTTAGGTTCGCCTTATACATGATATGAGTCTTCCTGTCGCCGTCAAGAGCTGCAAGCAAGATATCCGCTACGATCTCGGGCTGGCTGCGCGCCCGCCTATCAACTCGGCGCAACCCCAAGGCTCAGCCCCACTCGAACGATGAGACCCCTCCAACGGCCATGAGTCAGCCTCGTCATATATCTCAAGCCCATATAGACTGGATCTTGTATTCCTGCCCCCGGATCGAATCTCGCAGCATCTCACATATGTTAATCTTGTGTACGCTTGTCATATAGCTGCTGCATATGCAGCAAGCATATGCCTAGACGACACCTTTCGGAGTGGATTCCGGCCTGCGACCTTACTGGGAGAGTCTTCTTCTGTGTTCATAAGGGCGGTATGAGATGGTTCTACCTTCGATATGATGTGATTCCAACCTTTGATAGAGTTCGTGTGGGTTCACAGCATGGAGACGCTTTCTGTGCAGCGGATTCACAATGCTGATAAGACAAAGTATCGGGCATATATCTGAGCCAACGTTCGGCGAAGTAGGGGCGGGGGTTTGGTGTCAGATCGTATGCCTGAGAAGAGCAGCCGTCTTCAGGCGACGAAGGTCATCGTAACAGTTCCAAAAGAGACGAACCGACTGCTCGCAAGAGGGCTTCAGGTCGGGGCGAAGGAGATGGAAGAGTTCTGGGTGGATAGGATCCGCTGGATGATCCTTTGTATCCTGGCCTCAAATGAGCCAAACCTTCCACCGGAAAGAGAGAAGAG
>CAYRUY010000024.1:0-16756 GCA_964427455.1 uncultured Candidatus Bathyarchaeia archaeon
GACGCTTCCTCAGCTCTTCCGGTGTGTAGGCTCCGCGTTGTTGCCGCCGTCTTTCTAAGAGGGCTTCCCATCTGGACTGGAAGAGCCGTCGAAACCTTGGCTTAAGCTGCGGCTTGAACTGTGGCCTATAGCGGAGTAGATACCTTGATCGGTACATGGGCCTGTACCTTGACTGGTACCTCGGCACGTACACCATTTCACTTACCCTCCATTACCCAAATCTCGTGGTGCTGACCTGCTTCTCCGTCATCGGCTTCGTTCTCTCAGGGGCATAGAACCTGTGCATGGATGTCCTGAAGAGGTCGAGTTTCGCTACGCTAACGCGAAGGTGATCTCCATCCTCTATCCCCAGCGTCTCCCTCGTGTCCTTGGGGATAGTTATCCGTCCGCTGTCGATAACTCTACCGATAAACTCCCGTGCGGGCCTCATGCGTTTTCACCTAATGTACGTTTTCGCACATCCCGTAAAAGGTTTCGCGCATGCTCGTATCGAGTTTCGAAAGAACCTTTTAGAGTCTCTCCAATGTCGCGGAAGAACTCTTTAAGATGAACTGGCTAGAGGATGTGGGTTGCGTGGAGCGCGCGAGTATACTCCGTCCACGGACGGAGCCCGTGGACCTGGTGTACGAGCTTCTGTTGAAGTGCGGCGAGAGAACCCGAGGACAGCTGGCCCAGGCCCTGAACCTACCCCCTACTACTGTCAGATACGCCCTGAAGAAGTTGCACGAACGCGGTGACGTTCAGCTCTCACGACCCCTTAGACTTCCTGCCAGACCCGTTCGTGTCGTACCTTCACGCGTGCCCGAGACGATCGCGTTGAGAGCGGCAGAGAGGCTGGAGAAAGCTCGTCTCGTGCAATCAAGAGTCCATTTGAGGCAGGAGCAGATGAGGAGGAGGCGTGAGGAGCTTCAATCGCTTTGAAGGGTCACCTTCGATGACGCGAGGCAGCCGGTCAACCGTCGTATGTGTCGCGTCGCCAGCTCGCTGCAAGTGAGATACTCTACGTCAGCCCAGCTCATGTAGTTGAGCATGCCTTTCAGCAGGCCAATATACTTGTGTTTCCGAGAAACCGAGCGATGTGCAAGGAGAAGATAGTAGGCCTTCCCGGTCTCGCGCGCAGCCTGACAAGCTCTCTTGAAGTTGTCCATCCAGACGTTTGACACGTGCATCGGTCTCAATACGTAGGCGGCGGAATCGTAGTCTCCCCAGTTCATCAAGAAACAACCACGTTGCTCATGGGGAAGGGCTAACACACGTCTGCTTTCTGCGGGGTCAACTCGCCGGAACCCGCAGCTACGTCAACACGTTCAGCGAAGGTGGAGCTGGATGCTCCTTGGGAGATGCGACTGGTCACAGAGTTCTCAGAATGTCGATTTCCAAACTCCACGTTGACTTCTAGAAACCTCTAGGGGACTAGTGTAATTCTGTACGAGCCTCAGCCTGTAATCGAGTACACGGGAATCCTTTTCGAAAGGTGGCTTGGTATCTAGAGTAAGGTGAACTAGATGGAGGTTCTTGAGCCTACAAGAGACAGGGGCGCCACACTCGTCGACCTCATTGACAGAGTGTTAGATAAGGGGGTTGTCATTGACGCAGATATCACCGTTTCCTTGGCCGGCGTCGAGCTGTTAGGCATCAAGATTAGAGCCGCGCTGGCGTCCTTTGAAACCGCTGCAAAATACGGCTTAGAGTTCCCGTCTGGAACTAACCTTGAGAACAAGGCCTGGAAGGATGCCCAAGTTGAGAGGGAAACCTGTCCGGAATGTCACAAGCGTGTTGAAAGAGAGGAGTTGCTCCACATGGGTTGTCCCTGGTGCGGGTGGAAGAGCGCCTTGGCCGCGCGGAGGGAGCCCAAGGAGCTAGTGGTGGCTCCAGCCCTGGCTGGCCGTAAGAGGAGACGCTCCGCCGCGCAAGCGGGGAGGAGGTGAAGTGCGTGAGCGTGAAGAAAGCTGGGAAGGCTGCAGAGGGCTTCCTCAAGGACGTTATGGCAAAGCCTGCGACCGCAATCGGCGTAGAGAAGGCTGATGGAGGCTGGAGGGTCGCGTTGGAAGTAGTGGACGACCCCGGAGCCGGCTTCGACCCGATCCTAGGCCTCTACGAGGTCACGTTGAATGAGGCGATGGAAGCAATAGGCTACAGACGGGAGAGCCTGAGGAGAAGAAGCGAGCTGGAATGGCGTAAACCAACGATGTAAGGTGAAGATTTGCCACGCAACAAAGAGAGACCTCGTGACACATTCGTCGGCTCGACCTTGAGAGGGCTGGGAGACCTCTTCACCCTACTCGGCGAGATGCTTGAAACCTGCGAGAAAGAAGTCGGCCGGAGCGGTGAGGTCAAGAATCTCGGAGGAGCCAAGGGCCTGCATGCCACGTACGCGTACTCTGTGAAGACGCTGACAGACGACGAGCCCACCTACCGTTCGCCTACGGATCTCTGCCGGTCAGCGTGCAGAGAGCCGCTGCTGGATGTGTTTGAGGAGGGGAACTCTGTGAAGGTTCTCATGGAACTCTTGGGCGCCGAGGCAGAGGGTGTGAAAGTCACCGCTACGGAGACCGAGCTTACCATATCGGTGGAGGCTCCCCCTCTAAGGCACCATAGGGAGGTGCAGCTTCCGGTCCACGTGAAGCCTGAGACCACCGTATGGAAGTGCGCCAACGGCGTCCTAGAGGTTAAGCTGGAAAAAGCTGACGCCGAAGCTCGGCTGACCAAGGACTAGTGTGGAATGATCTCCTACAATGTCTGCAAGATGTTCCTTGAACAGTTAACCACCTTCGCCAACCACCAGTACCTTGCCGCGTTGGAGGATCAGCTCCGGGAGACGAGGCTGCTCTACGAGAGCGGTCTGATCACTGAGGAAGGCTACAAGAAGGTTGAGACCGAACTGAGCCAGTCGATAAGAGCGCTCCGTAGCCAGCTTAGACGCCCGAGCGCAGGGGCGCAGGAGATAAGGCTTCTCTAGGGAGAATCACCGATTGACGAGATGCGAGATCGACGCCGAGAACGTTAAGGAGGGCCTCCTCGGCTTGGTGCTGGCCCTTGTGGAGATAATAAGGGATGTCTTGAGGAGGCAGGCGTTGAAGAGGATGGAGGGCGGAAGCCTGACTGATGACGAATGCGAGAGGCTCGGCAGGGCTTTGATGGACCTCGACGCGGCGATCGACGACCTGAAGAGGGAGCACGGGCTTGAGAGGGCTGTGCAGCAGGTTAGGGATGGCCTAGACGACGTGGCCGATAAGATAGTGAACCCTGAGAGATGGCTGGAGACGGCCAGTTAGACCAACCATCGAAGCCTAGGAGGGAAAGGGAGCGCCAATGGAGCTTTCATGCTCCTTGGCCCGACGCGAACAGGAGTTTGAGTAGATCGACCGAGACTAGATTCCCGAGGGGTAGCTGTATGACCACGACTGTTCTGGCAAAGAGGAAGGAGGAGGGAGGGGAGAGGAAGGTGACCTGCCACATATGTGGAGAGAGGCTCGACCATGAGGAGGCGAAGCGTCAATGCTTCAAGGGCTACGGTGACTTCTACAAGATCACGAAGCTCGGGAGAGCGGTCTACATCTGCCCCTCATGCGAGGAGGATATCAGAAGGCAACCTGCATGAGCACGCTCGCGCTCGAGTCGAGGGGCTAACCTAGTTGGAGGGGCTGTGATGGCGTCTCCTGGCGGTATCAGGCTTCTGGAGGAGACGAGGCGTAAGCTTCCATTGCACGCTGACAGGCACTCAAGAATGTCTGAGGTGAAGGGCCTGTGTTCTTGAAGGATGGGGAGGAGATTATTCGCAGGAGCTCAGCATGCGTTTCTATGGGCCTCTACAATTCGTGGAAGCCCATTAGCCTAGTCCTCACGGACAGAAGGCTCCTCTTCTGTCAGCCACCCTCTAGAGCGATCTTCGGGGCTTCTCTTCACGGCGTAGCTGGTGTGGTCTTGGTGAGAAGGAGGTTCATCCTCGGGTTGAGGAGAAAGCAGCTCTGCATTTCATTCAGAACTGGGAGAAGGTATGTTGCGGTGAACAAGCCCGAGGAGTGGCTGGACGCGATCATGGAGGCGAAGTCGTGCGCCAAAGTAAGATGGGATAGCGCTTGAACCTCTTGACACGCGGAGAGAACCCAAAAGGGGGTGAGGATCAAGTTGGGCACGGAATCGAAGGAGGGAAGATATGTGTACTGTGTGGTGGAATGTCAGAGGAGAGGGGGTTTCGGCCACATTGGAATTGAAGGAAGCGAGGTTTACGCGATCCCATACAAGGGCCTCAGCGCCGTGGTACACGATTCCCCCCTCGAACCCTACAAAGGGGATGAGGAGACGGTGAAGGGCTACGTGATGAAGCATCAAGATGTGGTCGATGCCATGTGGGGCGAGTTCGGCTCCGTTCTCCCCATGACGTTCGACATGATAGTTAAGGGCGAAGATAACATCAACGCATGGCTTAGGGAGAACTATGAGAGCTTCAAGGAGAAGCTGGAGAGGTTCAGAGGCAGGGTCGAGGTGGGGGTTCAAGTTCTCTGGGACCCTGAGGTCGTAGGCCGGGAGGTCGCGGAGACAAGCGAAGGGATCCGGAGGCTGAGGCAAGAGATGGAGGCAAAACCAAGAGGGATGACCTACTTCTACATGATGAAAATCGAGGAGATTCTAAAGAAGGAGATGGAAGCGAGAGCTGATACGCTTTACCGAGAGTTCTACGGCAGGATCAAGGAGCACGCTGAAGAGATCCACGTCGAGAAGCCCAGGAAGCAGAAGGAGAAGCAGATGTTGATGAGCCTGTCCCTACTCATACGTAAGGATGAGCTGAAGCCGCTCGGACAACTACTGGGGAAGATGAAGGAGATGAAGGAGATGAAGGGGCTTGAAGTCCGTTTCACTGGCCCCTGGCCGCCCTACAGCTTCACCTCGTAGCTTGACCCTCGGCCTTGGGGCATGAGATGGGAAGCCCCGTCTAGCCGAGGTGCAGAGGCAGGTCTACGGGACCCTGCCCGTCTCCCTCCCCTTCGCTGCCCGGGAGAGGTACAGCTTCTTGAAGATATTGAGGGCTGACAGGACCAGTTCCATACGGGTTAGTTGAATCGGCTCCTCGCCCGCTCTATACGACCTATACTTCTCCGTTAGGTCGTTGTGCTCCGCCTCCAGTTGCAAGGCTCTCGCGATATTCATGGCCGCCATGGTGATAGCATGGAGCAGGTCAGGGTATTGAATCGCTAACTCCGCCAGTTTGCTGCTTGCTCTATGCTGCTCCAACGGGTCTGAAGATTTAACGTAGGTAGTCACACACTCGGGGAGGAGTCTTTGGACCTCCTCCCTCGGCTTCTCCAGCCTGTAATGGAAGAGAATGAACCCTTCGGCTTGGTCTTGGAGCTTCCCGTGAAGCCGGTCAGTGATCACGTTCTGAAAGATCGCGTTGCACAGCGATAATACGTCTCTTATCTCCCTGTCTTCAAGAGGAGGGGGAGGCTCGCGGCCAAAGAGGTCTCCAAGAACATGTGTTGCGGCTCAATGTCTAGCATCTCATATACGCTCGAACCTTCGCCCATGAGCGTCTGAGCGATACGCTCAAACTCCGGGAAAAGCTGGATGGTCTGACTTGCCGAGAACCATTTCTCCATTTCGAGAACTCTCTCCAAGCCTAAGAGCCGCCGGAAATGGTCAGTAAACCTGTAGGTCGCCCTAAGGCGACCATCTCCTCTTTTGTACTCCTCTATGATGCCTTTCCTCTTGAGGCTCACGATCTTCTTAGCGAAGGTCGTATTGCTTCCTCCCATTCTCCGGCGGAGATCCACCCTGAAGATGTCTCCTCCAGCCCTTTCAATCTCGCTCACGATCTCCTGTTCCCTCCTCTCAAAGTAGAATGAGTGAGGCCTCCTCAACTCGACGCCCATGTTCCGAACACCACTAAGCCTAGTACATATCTCCGTAACCAATACAGGCTCTGATGGACTGCCTCAAAAGGATTGCCGTGGAAATGGCTAGAGCCTCTCCGACCAGAAGGGAAGAGAAGCGTCATGCTCGCGAACCCAACTGACAGTGTATGGAAAGTCTCCACCGTCGACGAGGGCTGTTGAAAGGACGTTTTCCAAGGTAGGCATAAGTGGAGGAGGCGGGTCGGATGGGTTCCGAGGATACTTGGGCGCTCATAGAACAGCTCGCCACTCATCTTAGGCGCCGGCGCGGGAAGTCTCTGCGCGGGCCTTGGAAACCCTTTGTCGACTGTCAACCCTCGCACTGAGATCGGGATGAGGGGCCTCAATCGGAGTACGCGCCGTAGATCTCAACGGGCTGAGCTGGATGTCTTCTTGAACCTAGCCTTCAGGACGCCGTTCTTGTGTGATCTCTCGACCGGTGTTGCTTCCACGTTGGGCAGGGGGGTCTTGACGAAGTACTTCCTATCGCCGGTCCCTGCCTTAAGCGTCAATTCGCCGTCCTCGATCGTCAGCGCGATGTCCTTCTCTTCGACTCCTGGAAGGTCGGCCACCACCTCGACTTGGTCGCCTCTATCGAAGAACTCGATGAAGGGTTCTCTAACCTCAGCTTCACTCGGCACGGTTATCGTTCTGACGGATGGTTTTTGCTTGGCCGTCTTGCCTCTCTGAGCCCATCGGGCCCTCTCCTTCGACAACTCGTCTAGGCGTTTGAAGAACTCGCCCCCTCCGACGCGAAGCCCCTCAGGTCCTCCGAGGAGGCCGCCGACACGAATGTCGTAGTCTATCCTGACTGCGTCCCCATACCTCTCCCTAAGCTTTCTCTGGGCCTCGATGAGCTCCTTTCTCTGTTCCTCAAGTCGCGCCTTGAGCTTCTTCACCTCCTCCGGGTTGCCGAGGATTGACTTCAGATCTACGGTCCCCGTCCAAGCCTTGAGGATCTCGTCTAGGTCGATCCCAAGAATGCGAAGGTTGAAGAGGTCAGATACGTCTTTGCTCTTCCTCTCTTTCCCGCCTTTCTGGTCAGTTGCCATCAGCTCATTGCTTGCGCGGACCGCGCCATAAACCTTGTTCTCTTTCAGGAATGAAATATGCACAGCAACCGGGACTCTCCCGGTCGGATGCCGCTCTACCTCGTGGGAGACGACGCAAGGGGCACGATCCTTAGGTTGCTCGCATAACAGTCGAGCCGCTTGTTCCAGGCCTCGAAGGAACTCGGCATCACCGCGCCGGGGCCTCAGGAAGACCTACAGCTGCTTGAGAAGGCTGTCATCGCTGAAAGCTTCTGGAAGCAAAGAGGGGCAGGTGGGCCTCGCAGCAGCGATCTCCGGTTGTCGAGCCCCCGGGTCTTCTTTTCAGGGGGCATGGGAGAGCAGTATGAGTTCGAATCTCCCGGGGGAGACTGACGGAAAGGTTGACTATATCAGAAAGACTCTCTGACAACCAGTAGCGAGCTCTCACTCGCCCTCTGGTCGTCATCTCAGTACACTAGCAGGGAGAACCGCACGGTCGCTGGAACTTGGTGAGCATCAGGAGCCTTCGTTCATGCCTTCACTTCAAAGCTGCCAGTCAGCCGTATGTCTTCCGATGATCCCCCAACCATGACTTTGTAGATCCCAGGTTCCACAACAGGATTCAGGTCGCGGCCAAGCAGGGAGAGTTGCTCCGACGCAACGGTAAACTCCACCGTCTTCCTCTCCCCAGGCTCAACTGTTATCCTCCTGAACCCTTTGAGTTGCTTGACTGGCGTCGTAACGCTGGCAACAACATCGCGCAGGTACAACTGTACGACCTCATCGCCTTTGCGTCCACCCACATTCGTCACGTCTACGCTTACCCTGACCTTGCCGTTCGCTTCTACCTCTCCGGGGGTTACTCTCATATTGCTGTATTCGAACTTCGTGTAGCTCATCCCATGTCCGAACGGGAATAGGGAAGTGGAAGGTAGATCCAGGTACTTGGAGGTCCATCTGTCTTGTGATGGGGGTCTCCCCGTGTTCTTGTGGTTATAATAGATCGGTACCTGACCCACTGTGCGAGGAAACGCGACCGGCAACCTGCCGCCTGGGTTACTGTTGCCGAAGATCACGTCTGCTACCGCATTGCCTGCTTGGATTCCTAGGAACCATGCCTCTAGGATCGCAGGTATGTGTTCCGCTGACCAAGCGATCGAGAGGGATCTGCCGTTCATCAACACCTCGACCATAGGTACACCTGTTCCGTGGATCGCCTTCACCAAGTCTTCTTGCACTCCAGGCAGATCGAGAGATGATCGAGATGCGGCTTCACCACTCATGTCTCCCCTCTCACCGACTACGACAACGGCTACGTCAGCTTCACCAGCTGCCTTCACCGCCTCGTCGAACCCCTTAGTCGAGGTTCCCTCTACTTCGCAACCCTTGGCGTAGAGGACCCTGGTTCCAGGACGGGCTCCGCTCCTGATGCCACTGAGGACCGTGACTACGTCCTTGGGGTTCCCTTGGCATGACCAGGAACCGAGGGGGGGCAGTGGAGTCGTCGGCTAAGGGACCTATGACTGCAACAGATCCCATATCGCTTCGTAGGGGCAGAAGACCATCTTCGTTCTTCAGCAGCACTATCGACCTTCGTGCTGCTTCAGGAGCCAACTCTAGGTTGTCCTTGCTCTGGATGACGGTCCCAGCGCGCTCGGGGGTAACGTAAGGGTTCTCAAAGAGACCCAACCTGAGCTTTATCCTGAGTATCCGCCTTGCGGCTGCGTCTATCGTCTTCTCAGAAACGCGTCCATCCTTGACTAGCTGGACTAAGCTCGTGTGGTATATGTTGCCCTGCATGTCCATGTCTACGCCTGCGCTAGCTGCCTCCTTCGCCGCCTCCTCGGGTGTTCCAGCGATACCGTGGTTGACGAGCTCACCGATTGAGTTCCAGTCACTAACAACGAACCCATCGAAATCCCACTCTTCGCGAAGAATGGTCGTCAGAGTGTACCTGTTGGCGGAGGCAGGGATACCGTTCAGGTCGTTGAAGGCGCTCATGATCGTTCCTGCTCCAGCGTCAACGATGGCAGACCTGAAGGGTGGCAGGTAGATCTCCCTTAGGGTTCTCTCGGAGATATCCACCGAGTTGTAGTCTCTTCCTCCTTCAGCTCCGCCGTAGGCTACGTAGTGCTTCGGACAGGCAACAACGCTGTCAGGGCTAGCCAGGTCATCTCCCTGGAATCCCTCCACTTGGGCTCTTGCCATGACTGAACCTAAGTAGGGGTCTTCGCCGGCTCCTTCTGCGATCCTGCCCCATCTAGGGTCCCTGGCAATGTCAACCATCGGGGCAAAGGTCCAACGTATGCCCTCAGATGAGGCTTCGAGTGCAGCAACGGAAGCCGCCCTTCTAACGAGGTCAGGGTTCCAGCTGCTGGCTAGTCCCAAAGGAATGGGGAAGATCGTGGAGTAACCGTGTATCACATCTAGACCGAATAACAGGGGAATGCCCAGACGAGACTGCTCGACTGCGATCCTCTGGACTCTGTTCGTGTTCTCCGCACCGATGACATTCAGAAACGAACCTACTCTGCCTTCCTTGACCATTGTCTCGTACTGCGCCGGCAGTCCGCTGTACTGGCACATCTGCCCAACCTTCTCCTCCAACGTCATCCTTTCAAGCAAGTCCTCAACTCTCTCGTCAATCGTCCTGCCGGGATCCAGATAGCGCGGCTTGCTGCCTCTGGGTTGTGCCACGCTGATTGCCTCCTGTCGAGGTAGCTGGATGGCTTTGTTCTTAAATGGCTTCACCTTTGCTCCCTTTCGAGGGGTCTTCTTGTCTATGATCTCAGCTGGAGCTTGCGAAGGCTAACCGCGTCCACATTCAGAGTAGGCGCTCGTACTCGGCGCGTCAAAGAACCTAGCAATAATAGTGCTTACCGACGCGTGTCCATTAATCCACTGGACCTCGGTGCGATCTCTCACATCTGAGTTAGTCGGTTCGGTACACGGCACCAGTCTGGTGTCGACGCTCCGTTTTCATCCAGCTGACTTCTGTTTCCTATAGTACTCTTTCATGTAGTGGAAAGGGTCATAGGTCCGTTGCGGATCGAGCTCGCCTGCCCTCGTTGTCTGGGTTTCACTTGAGTATTCGTAGAGGAAGGTTGGTTTCCTCAGCCTCTTTAGCAGCTCAAGGTTCTCTGCTATCACGCCACTGCTGTTCATCCATATGATGATTGCAGAGTCGCAATCCATGATCATGTTCCTTTCTCTTTCCTCTAGGTCCTTTCCATACTGCACGTCCTTCCAGTTGCCAGCGTTATACCTCAGTTTGACTGCGTGTCCAACAACCACGTTCCTGTATCCTTTAGACTTCAGGTAATCCTGGAAGAGCCTGTTCGCCCCTGGAGCTTCTCCCACGATTATTGTCATCTCAGAGACTATGGCCTCATCAATCCTCTCCTTCACCTCGACCGGCAGCTCCTTGGCGTTGTAGGCGCTACTGCCCATCAGGAGCAGCTTCCTACCCTTCAGCCCTGATTCCTTATCCACTGTCCAACCTCACGCTTCGTAGCCCACAACCTGTTTGCTACGTGATGCGCTGGAAGTACCCATGATGTGAGAACAAGCCGCGCGGGTTAATCAATGGTGCGGTGAGCGGTATTGAGACTCAATTGAGTTCTCAGCCGCGAAGACTACTACCGCGGTATCCTCCCTGGGAAGCTCACGTCGGAGAATGAATGAGCCCCAGCCCTCTCACTAAGGGCTTCCGCCCGGTCTCAAGCTTGATCGAAGCCCAACATGAGAAGATTCGACCTTCCCCCTCACTTCCCAAGATGTCGGTGAGAAGGTCGCGCTCACCAGAGAGGAAGCCCTTAAGCTCATCGAGTAGCCATCAAGGCCATGAGGTTGGTGTGTATGCCGTTTGCCAGCGAATATAGAAGAGGTATGGGGTTTCCGAAAGAAGGAGAGGTCGTAGCGGGATTCAGTGTCGAGTCCGTCAGGGTTGAGCACGTTAGTGTCAGCAGAGGTCGATACGAGTATCCTACAGAGATAATCGTCAAAGGAAAAGGCGGCAAGATGAAAGTGCGGAAAGCGTTCAGGAAGTTCTTCGATACAAGAAAGACCTTGTTTTCCGGTTATGGGAACCCGTATCAGTGTATGCCAGGCAAGATGGAGATCGAGGGTCTGGACGAGGGAAGGTTTTCGATCAAGGCTAGAGGAACTTGTGTAAGGGTCTATCTGAGAGATGAACTGAACAGGTTCATCCAGTATCTTCTAGAGAACAGGTACTTGGCGAACAGAATGGACAACGCGGAGCGTCAACACATGATTGAAGACTACC
The DNA here is from genome assembly GCA_964427455.1 of uncultured Candidatus Bathyarchaeia archaeon. GTDB lineage: Archaea > Thermoproteota > CALKCG01 > B24 > JAWCPE01 > JAWCPE01. Next base: position 11,208 of record CAYRUY010000024.1, read on the forward strand.
TTAAGAAGTACCAGACTGTCTCTGTTTCCTGATGGATGGGTAGCCGCAAGGCGGCCTGACTGTCAGGGGCTACCTCATAAGTTTGAGATGTCCCGGGCAGCAGTGGCAGATGCCTGATCAGTACCCGCCTCGACTTCAGGCAAGAGAACGGAGAGGGAAGCCTGAATGCATAGAGGAATGCTTGCTCTCGGCCCGTGCTCTTGTTGCCCGTAAGGCTCCCCCCCTAGGTCTTAAAAGCAGCGAGAGACGAGGTTGGCGAACGGGTTGTTTTTTATCCCGCGGGACGGAATAAGCAAGGCTTCAGTCTTACTTCTCATTCTATTAGCTCTGCTTACATCTCCATCTGTCTCCCTTGAGGAGGGTCGGCTGTTGACATGGGCTGCCGCTCTAGATGAACAAGTTTACTATGGCCATGTTCCAGCGTTGATAAGGGGCGGCGCAACACATGGGAATCTGTCGCTTGTGGGAAACTATAACGGGACCGTTCTGATTGTTAGCGTCCTATCGAACGGTCTAGTGGAGCATCTCACCCTAGGGAAGATGGAGCGAGCTGAGGTCGTCCTGCCAAACGGCTCGTTCTTCAAAGTTGCGTCAAGCAGTCCTGTCTCGGTCATGCTCTACGGCGGAACCTGGATCGGCGCGAACTACGAAGGGGCCAGCACCTTCCATACGGCTGTTGACGGAGGCTACGTGGGGGAGGAGTTCATCTTCATGGCTCTCCAGCCGTTAAGCCCTCCCGCCGAGGTTGGCGCCGGGGGTGTCCTCGTCCACAAGATCTACGCCCTTGAGGACAGCGAGGTTACGATATGGGACTCATATGGGACCAAGGTGAAGGAGCTTCATGTAGAAGCGAACAAGGCCGCTGACTTCCTACTCACAAACTTCGGAGTCTACAGGGCAGTCTCGACCAGAAGCATCCTCTTGCAGACATTCGTTATAGGCGGGGCCGTAGCCCGAAGCTGCTTCTACCCGGCAGTTCAAGGAGGCTTCTTGGGCACACTCTTCTACGGCACAGGCCTCAGCGAATACAGGGCATGGGGCGAGACAGCCGCAGGCAGAGCTTTCATAGTAACGAGTGCCGAAGGCTCAGATGTCAGGATTATGGACTTGGACGGTCAAGTTGAGTTTGGCTCTGGGAAGGCGAAGGCAGGGGGATACCTTTCCCTCTTCAAGGAAGCAAGAACCTCGCACATGGCAATTGAGAGCGGTCGGCCAGTGATGGTCATGTTCAAAAGCGGCGAAGATGACGGCGGCATATCGTTTGGCGGCTTGAAGGCTAACCAAGAAGCTTACGTCTTTGTGCCTGAGGGAAAAGCTTATGTTTTCACCTACAGGGACACGACGCTGACACTTGACGATATGAACTTTAGGGTTCCCGCCGACTCCATGATCCCCCTTCCCCAAGGCCTCCATAGGATGAGCACATCAGAGAACCTCATCTTCGAGATAGAGAATGTCGGAGCCCAGACAGACCTCGCATCCTTCGGAGCGACCATCCCCTCCGTTCAATCTCTGAGCATCTCCCACGAGAACCTCCCATTGAAACCCATCGGAGAGGAAACGCCTTGGATGTACTACGCCGCGGTAGCCATCTTGGCTATCGGTGCCGGGGTTGGACTGTGGCAGCTAAAGAAGAGACACTAAGCGCCCATCTCGACGACGAAGGGAGGGACGGAGGGGGCTATCATTTTCACCATCGAGTCTGACCAATACTTTCCTATACTAAAGAAGGGTACTGAGTTTGTACCCTTCGTACAAGGCTATCCTCCAACCGTAGAGTACGTCTTCGCCCTTCTCAACGCATGCGGAGGTGCTCTGAGCAATCATGCCATTCCATAGAGCAAAGGCTTGGGCTCGAAACCTAGCCGAAACCGCTATGGCCTTAGCCCATAACCGCCACTAAGGCGAGGATGTGAACGAGAGTGTGAGCCTTTCCTCCCGCACAGGTGAAGGAAATGGTGGGACTCGGTTTGGTTAAGACTGAAGGATCTGGTAGATCGAAGATCTATCCCGGGAAGAGTACTCGGCCTCTGCAATATGTCCCGTAGGCGCGCAAGATAGGAGCATTGATAAAACAGCCACTTGACGAGGCTACCCCGGGCTCTGTTTTGCCATTAAACCACCCTAGGGCATGGTGAAAGGGGCGATTAACGCGTAGTTGAAGCGGTAGGTCTCCGTTCATCGATGGGCTAAGCCACAGCCAGGGGACACCCAAACAAACAGCTTTCGTGCACTCTTGCTGTCGGTTAGGGTCGAGCTGCTAGTTATGCAGGGAGGTATGGGCTGGGGGAGACAGGTTTAAAGGTGTGCAGAAGCTCAAGGCCTATCTATGGGTAGCTTGCATGAATCGACTGTTCAGGATGAGGCTTAGAGTATACACTATATCACTACTAGTAGCTCTCATAGCTTACACCACTCTATCTAGCAGGGCAGATTCGAACTCCGAGGAGGAGGAAACATCTAGACTTCTAGAGATAGGTAAACTATACTTAGATGTGCTTCCACCTGTAGGATCTAGATCGTATTCAGTTAGGCCTTCAAGGACAGGTTCTCTCCTAACGGTATCTGTGGAATCAAGAGTAGCACCTCTAGAGCTAAAAGCCTACGGGCCTCTGAATAGAACCCATATAAGCATAGCCTACTCTACCGAACCGTACATATTCTACGTTAGGGACGAGGGCTTAGCTAAGCTTACCTTCAGGAACCATCTGCCTAATGTTACGGTAGCCTACAGCTTCTACCTAGATCTGAGCGTACCCTTGGAAGCGGGTATCTCCAAGCCTATACTACTGGATGGAGGGTTAGTGATCTTCCACTTGGACCTTAAGAGGGCGGACAGCGTATCGCTCAGCGTGGAGCCATCTCCAAACCTTAGGTGTAAGGTTAGAGTATATGCCCTCTACTATGAGGTATCAGATAAGATGGTACAGTATCTTCTAGGCTTGCATAGGGAGGGTTCAGACGGCAGTCTGAGCTTTGAGGCTGATGCAGAAGGCAGATATTACATAGTCGTAGAGTCCGTGAGCGGGGTAGGCGTATTCTCTGTAGACTGTGAGGTTAGCTCCCCACCGTGGAATCAAGGCTGGTTCTGGCTAGCCACCGCTGCTATACCTTCGCTTCTAGCCTCTCTGTGGCTCTCATTTCACGCCGGGAGGATGAGCAGGCTAGCTCGACCTTCAAGATACGCTGTGCTAGGCGATGGTTTATCCCTGGCAACCTTAGCATCCTTTTCATCGCTGATAGGAGCATACAGTTATAGAGTCTCCACCCTCACACTTCTACTCCAGCTTTCAACCCTACTCTACGGCTTAACGTTAGCGGTCAAGTTATACGGCTCGATCCTAGATAAGAGGAAGATTCTGGCTGTATGCCCGTACTGCAATAAAACAGTAGATCTTACAGTTGGAAACTATTGCTGCGGTAAACAAGTTAAACTCGTTTCAGACATCTGGTATCTTGTACCTGCCGCTATAACCCTCCTACTGTTCCTAGCAGGCTTAACCCTGCTCGAAGCCGGGTTCAGGGCTTCAAATCCATTCTACCTAGGCGTAGCTGGAGGGATAGCTGGAAGTCTCGTAGCCTACATCCTAAACGGGAAACTAGATAGAGGCAAATCTTGGAAGCTGCTAGCCATAGGTCTAGCCTTCTCAGCGTTGTTCCCGATCATAGCCGCAACCATAGCATCGGGGCTCCTATCGCCTCCCATAGAGCGTGAGTGGCCTGGAAGATTCGCATGGATCAGGATAGCGCCTCCGACCCCACCTCTAACAGTTCTAGCAGCCTTCGCAGCTCCAGCCGCCCTGACTGCATACCTTACGATAACGGAAGCTAGAGAACTACTCAGAGAAGCTTCTAGGCTGCCGAGCGGACCACCGAGAGCAACGTAGTCATCGAGGGAACCATATCTCCCCATCGTGCAGGGGTAACTGTGACCCTTCACTATATGCTCAGCGGGGGAAGCTGGAGCAAACTCGCAGCCATAACAACGAGCGCGGCGGGCTCGTGCGAGCGATGTATGCAATACTTACGGTTCGACCGCCCCTCATCCCCATGGACCTCCTCATCGGCGCCGAGAAACGGTCGTTACGTTCCATCCCAGTAGGCAAGGTATCTCCTGACTTTTCTGACTATGCAGTTCGTTGTCTAGCAAGAGATCGCTCATCGTGTAGCCTGTGGTTCAATCCTGTTCTCCTCGATGTAGTCCCAGTTGAACTCCATGCTAAGCCCTGGCTTCTGCGGGAGCATAACATTTCCATCACTATCCATCGGGTCGCAGATGGCCTTTAGGTAAGGCGGCGGAGTCTCATAGTCACAAGCTGGATGCAGGAGGCCCCGCTCGTGGTACTCACACGTCGCTTCCGGGGTGGCTCCCAGTAGCTGAGCGTTCGCCCAGCCGGGACCATGCATCTCACACTGGATCCCGTATGCTTGGCAGATGCTGACTAGCTTGTGGCACCCGGTGATGCCTCCGTAGGTATGGTCAACCCGCATCATGTCTGAAGCGCCCTGCAGGATCCACTCAGCACGACTGAAGATCCCGCCGGGGATATGCTCAGGGGAGAGGATAGTTATGTCCAACTCTCGAGTAAGACGTCTATAGGCTTCAACGCGCGTCTCCATCATCGGGTGTTCAAGCCAGTAGAAGTTGAGCTTCTCCAGTTGCCGACCGACCCAGAGGGCTTGCTCCAGTGTGTAGCCTCCGAAGGGGTCAAGCATTAGCTTCATATCGTCGCCGACAGCTTCCCTTACCGCCCTGCATACCTCTACATCCTCCTTTGGGAAAGCTGGGATAAGCGGTGCTGGTTGCCACCTGTGAGGGTCCCACTGTACGTAGGCGTGGATTTTGTAAGCCTTATACCCCTGCTTCTTGCATGTGACGGCATGTTCTGCGTAGTCCTCCGGCGTCCCCAGATGGTCAAAGCTGCTGGCGTAGGCTTTGACCTTCTCGCGGCAACCGCCTAAGATCTTATGGACGGGAAGACCGACCATTCTGCCGAAGAGATCCCAAAGAGCACAGTCGATTATGCCCATCTGACTCTCGGTTAGAGAGCCTCTGTTGGTGCTGATCTCATCCATCCAATGCCAGATCCGCTCTCGGTCTAGAGGGTTCTCGCCTACGAGAAGCGGCTTGACCACGCGCTCATTGACAGGTTTGCCGCCCCCGATCATGTAACCCTCAACCCTTTCGTCCGTTACGATCTTAGTGACGGTCTCGGTAGTTTCCACCTCATCAGCCCAATTGATGCCGATCCATCTGGAATGATGCCATCTGGTGGTCGTCTTGAACGTGATCGTCTCGATGTCCTTGATCTTCATCCCTTCACTTCTCCTTGCGAGCGGGTTGGGAAATCGGCATTTAAGGCTTTGGTGATCATCGCGCGATGGGCTGGGCCTGTTATGTGTAGTCGCTTCTCGTGCTCTCAACGTTGAGCGATGACCTGTGCTGAACTCTTCAAGTGACGCGTCGAAATCCACTTTCATGATTCCGCTTTACGTGGCCTACGATCCCGCTAAGGATGAGACCTTCTATCTTGTCTACCGGCGTTCTA
>CAYRUY010000024.1:16856-22939 GCA_964427455.1 uncultured Candidatus Bathyarchaeia archaeon
GTGGCCTACGATCCCGCTAAGGATGAGACCTTCTATCTTGTCTACCGGCGTTCTACTCCATAGCAGACCGAAGCTTCTCGGGACGACCTGATCCGTGGACCAATCCGGAGGCTCATGTTCATCGCAGCTTTCTTCCCTAGTCGCCGAGTGGGATTTGAGCATCGGATCCAAGGATACTTGACCAGAAGGTCTTCCTTGTATGCTCTTTACCTTGTTGACGAAGTAGTTGACCTGTTCGAGCCTCAGATCCCTTGGGTTCATTGTTTTGTCCTCCCTGAGCCTTGTACGGTAAGGTCGGAGAGAGACCCCTTTTCTTGTGCCAACTCTCCTGTAACGACCCTCTTCAAAGCGGTAGACTGGTCTCGGGCTGTCAACGTAGTCATCGGTGACCTTTTCATCGAGGTAGGTCAGGGCCCGGGCATAACGACCCTCTTCACATCCACCCCCGGCAAGATACTGCCCAGAGTGCAGTCTGACGCTAACATAGCCGACATACTAGGGCTGAGGAAAAGCTAGTGCCGCCAGACTGTAACTCGCGCCCGTGAATCACACTGCATGCTAAAGGTTAAACGCAGACGGGGGCTAGGTCGCCAATAAGTGCCTACAAACGGAGTTGCGAGTATGAAGGCGCGCGTTGCCACAGTCTGCCAGGCAGGGCTTGCCTATAGCACGGTTGAGGAGAACCGTGAACACGTCCTTTGGCTTCTGGACCTCGCCCTCAGCCAGAAACCGGACCTAGTCTGCCTTCCTGAAGCATTCACGACCGCCTCAGCTTCCCGCAAGTCCATATGGGAGTTGGCCGAAGCGATACCCGGTCCCACAACCGACGCTGTGGCTGAAAGAGCGAAGACTGGCAAGTGTTACGTGATCTGCCCGATCATAACGAAGCGCGATTCAAGGCTGTGGAATTCAGCGGTTGTGATAGGTAGATCCGGGGAGATCGCTGGAATATACGACAAGGCGCACCCGGTCAGTAGTTCGAGTGACTACACGGTTTTCGAGGACGGGGTGACGCCGGGCAGCGAAATCCCTGTTTTCGACTTGGACTTCGGTCGCATCGGCATCCAGATCTGCTTCGACGCTGGCTTCCCGGAGAGCTGGCAAGAGCTGGGCCAGAAGGGAGCGAGGATCGTCTTCTGGCCTTCGGCGTACAATGGGGGTTTCCCCCTGCAGGTTTACGCTTACCTGCACCATTATTACGTTGTATCCTCGGTGCGATCTGACAAGTCCAAGATCATCGATCCCTGTGGGGTGATCCTCGCGGAAACAGATCAGTTTTCAAACATCATCTGGCGGGACATCAACTTGGACTTCGTTGTCGCGCATTATGACTTCAACTTCAGTGTCCCAGATAGGATCATGAAGGCCTACAATGGTCGTGTGGAGATAAGGTCCCATCGGGATGACGCGCACTTCTTTGTAGAGCCCATCGATGATACTCTGACGATGCAGCAACTGCAGGAGAGGTTTGGTTTCGAATCCACGTTCACGTACCATCAACGGCATCGAGACGCGTTCGAGTTGATCCACCAAGGGAAACCCCCTGTTGCCCAGAAGGCTGCGCACGGGGATAGACCGAAGTACACCAGAGTGAAGGACTGATGAGTTAAGAGTAGCTTACAGACTTGGCCAGCGTGGGAGACGCATGGTCAGTAGACCGCGGATACTGTACGCGCCGACTAGGGTTCACACTCAGAGGGTCTTCAGAGAGGAAACGTTCAAGCGGTTGATGGAATGCTTCGAGGTTCTGGCTAATCCAGGCGAGACAGCGTATTCGAGCACTCAGCTTGCTGAGTTGGTACCCGGCTGCGATGGGCTTGTCACGGGGTGGAGGACGAGTTCTTTAACCGAGGAGGTGTTTGAGGCTGCAGATCGACTGCGCATCATCGCTCACTCGGCGGGCTCAGTGAAGGCGGTACTCTCACCGCAGGTAGTCGGCCGCTTCATCCTCCCGCGGGGGATCTGCGTCTTCAGTGCAAGAGATGCCATCGCGTTGAACGTGGCTGAGGCGACGATCGGCTACATGATCATAGCTTCGCGCAGGTTTCTCGACCATGCCTTAGCCTTCCGGGAACGAGGGGTCTGGCGGGACCCTGGGATTCCTTCGAACGGTCAGTTCCTGAGCGGAAGCACTGTGGGAGTTATCGCCGCAAGCAAGGTTGGACGCGAGGTCATCAGGCTGTTGAAACCCTTCGACGTACGCGTGCTAGTCTACGACCCCTACCTTTCGGGCGAAGAGGCTGAGCGGCTGGGGGTGGTCAAGGCGGAGCTTGACGTGCTTCTGTCGCAGTCGGATTTCGTCACGGTCCACGCGCCGATGCTGCCGGAAACACGGGGGATGATCGGGGAGGCGGAGCTTAGGCGCTTGAAGGACGGGGCTGTGCTGGTGAACACGTCCAGAGGCCCGTTGATCGATCATAAGGCTCTTCTGAAGGAGGCTAGTGGCGGGAGGTTCCAGGTGGTTCTCGACGTCACTGACCCTGAGCCACCGCAGGCTGATTCCCCGTTGAGGCAACTGGCGAACGTTGTGGTTACGCCGCATGTCTCAGGCGCAGGGTATTATGGCTACTTTAGGATAGGTTCGTCGACGTTGGAGGCGCTTGAGGACTTCTTCTCCGGCAGGGCTGTGAAGGGGGCTGTGCGGCTGGAGGAGTACGCGCGGATCGCTTAACCGGCTTCGAGCGCGTCTTACTGTCGCGCTGTCTCGGTCCGGGAAAAAAACCAGGGCATGGGAATCGTTGGAGAGGTCTTGGAGGGTGAAACGCGCACTTAGGTCCCATCCTGCAGATGCCTAGAGACGCGCCGGAAGCGGTGAGGGGAACCCGTATATACTATGTGGGTAGTCGGCGTTTCAGGTAGGACTTTGATGCAGTTCCTCATGTTCTCGAAGATGCTGAAGAACATCGGCAACCTCTCGTTGGACGAGGCCGGAGATAAGATAGCAGCGATGGGCTTTGACGGCGTGGACCTCACGGTTCGAACGGGCGGCTATGTGCTCCCTGAGAGAGTAACGGAGACCTTACCGGAAGCCATAGAGACTCTTAGGTCGAAGGGGCTTGTGGCTCCAATGATCACCACGGAGATCACTGACGCGGGCGGGAAGCATGCTGTGAGCGTCTTCACGACGGCGTCTCAGCTGGGGGTCAGGTTTCTGAAGCTGGGCTACTGGAGGTATGAGGGATTCGGCAGGATCGAGAAGCAGATCAAGAGGACGCGTGAGCAGCTTAAGGGCCTTGAGGCGCTGAGCAGGGAGTACGGCGTGACTTCGACCCTTCACATCCACTCTGGGCCGTACTTGACGGCTGACGCGGCGGTGCTGCTGAGGCTGGTTGAGGGCTACGACCCCGATCTGCTTGGGGCTTACATTGATCCGGGGCATATGACGATTGAGGGCGGCCTCTCAGGCTGGAAGATCGGAATCGACCTTCTCAGATCGTACATAAGGCTCGTGGCGGTAAAGGACTTCGGCTGGTTCAAGAAGCGAGGGGTGAAGAACTGGCAGTTCCGTCTTATACCGCTAAGCCAGGGCATGGTACGCTGGCATGAAGTCTTCGCCTGCCTCGCAGAGATCGGTTACGACGGCCCCGTATCCCTGCACAGCGAGTACGAATACATGAATCTCAACGAGTTACTCGACCAAACAGAGAGAGACCTTCGCTACATAAAACGCGTCGCGAAAGAGGTAGCTAAGCGAAGAGCGTAGGATATGCGCAAGGGCGGCTCTAGATGGATTCAGACATTCGCGTCCTGCAACTTGAGACGGAACTGAGGACGGACAATCTGCGGACTCCACTCAAGTTCGGCAAGGTCACTGTGAGCAGCTCCACCTCACTGATCGTCAAGGCCACGGTTGAGAATAGGCTGCGTAACCGCGCGGACGGACTGGGTAGCATGTCCCTTGGGGCTCAGTGGGCTTTTCCCGAGCATTCGATCCCGTATGAGAAGAAGCTTGAGGCTATGATCAAAATCGGCCGGAGGTTCTGTAGGATGCTCGAACGGAGGGGAGGCTTCGCCCATCCTATCGACATCTTCCTAGGCGCGAAGCATGATCTCCTCATACTAGCGAAGCGCGTCAGCCAAGAGGTCGGGTTGAGTGTTCCTATGCCCGTGCTCGGAACCCTGGTTTCCGCTTCACCCGTAGATGCTGCTCTGCACGACGCGTTTGGACGTGTTAACGGTATCTGCTCCTATGATGGCTACGGGCCTCGGCACATGGCTCACGACCTAAGCTTCTACCTAGGCGACGGCTTCCACGGCAGGTATATCTCAGACTACCTGCGGCCGAGGTATGCGGCTAGGCTCCCCGTGTTTCACCTAGTCGGTGGCCTCGACAAGCTGACGAGGGATGAAGTGGATGCCAGCGATCCGAGGGACGGGTTGCCCGTCGCGCTGGAGGACTGGATAAGACGCGATGGGGTCTTCTGCTTCAAAGTGAAGCTGAGCGGCGTTGACGTAGACTGGGATGTGCAACGGACGAGGGCAGCTGCGGAGATCGCGTCCGAAACGCTTAGAGAGATGGGGAGAAGCCGTTTCTTCATCTCAGCAGACGCTAATGAGATGAGCCCGAGCCCGGAGGCCACGTTGGAATACCTGAGGAGGCTGAAGGCTGCGTCACCGCTTGCCTTTAAGAGCCTCCTCTACCTTGAGCAACCAACTGAGAGGGATCTAGCTCATCACAGGCTCTCTATGCGGCGGGTTGCCCGGATCAGGCCTGTTTTGGCGGATGAAGGTGTCACAGACCTTGAAAGCCTAGACCTGGCAATTGAGCTTGGCTGGTTAGGTGTAGCTTTGAAGACGTGCAAGGCTCATTCGTCCGCCCTACTGTTCCTTGCCAAGGCAGAGCAGAACGGTTTACCGTACTCGGTACAGGATTTGACATGTCCCGGGTTAGCGCTGGTTCACTCGGCAACGCTAGCTGCTCGTTCGAGGCCGCTGAAGGGTTTCGAGTACAATGCTCGACAGTATCTGCCCTTTGCGTTCAAAGAGGTGCAGGAGAAGCATAAGGAGGTCTTCACGGTCAGAGACGGGAAGGTTCACACAGGTACATTGGAGCCGACGGGTCTGGGATTCCGGACAGCTGCAAGATCATGAGGGGCACCCCTTAGGTTTCCACTGTGCCCGCTGTGGTATGCGCCGGATGTTGCGCCTGAGAGAGAAGCGTCCTCAAGGCTTCCACTAGGTCTCCTCTCCAAGGCACCCAGGGCATCTTTCGAGACTAGGAGGTAGTGTTGCTTCCTCAGCCTCTACTGTGCGGTTACAGCTGTGCCTTTCCTTCTGGAAGCCAGAAGGTAGACTGTGGTCCCAACGATCGCTGCAGCTGCGACCACGGCAAGCAACCTTAGGGAGGTCAGGTCTCTGGGCAGCGCTGGCAGGGAGACGATCGCCAGTTGTGCGACTATTCCTATGGTCGGGTCAACCTCCAGTGAGTACTTGAACCTGGGCACGCTGACTTGGTCTGCGAAGAGGATGTAATGTCTTGAGGGCTTGCCTTCCATATCGGTGATGACCCCCCTCACATAGAGGCCTTCAGGCACGACCATAGGCTTCGGTAGTAGGAAGGCAGGTTGCACGGCCGTCTTCACGGCATCCTCCACGTTGGCACCGTCGACACTTGCGTTGGATGCGTATGATACAAAGGCTCTGGCGTCTTCCACCGCCTTCTCTGAGACCATCAGGATCGGTGCCTTTGCTCTGATGGTCTGATTGAGGGCTTTGAACCCAGCATTGCCGAGCTTCACGGCGACGGACTCCGAGCTGCGGTAGAGGATGCTAGAGAACATAGCTAAGCGTAGATTCCTTGCATCTGCCCAATCTGTGTTGGTGAAGCGAAGGTCGTACTTGACCTCGGGGTTCTGAGGCAGAAGCCTGACATGGTAGCCCAGCGTGATGTCGATGGTCGTCCATTGAACGTTTCTCCCATGCAGGAATCCTTGTTCCTCACTCTCGTCATTGCGGACCCAAGGCATAGAGGGCACTGTAGCAGTGATACTCCATGAGAACTCCTGGACCTCCGTCTCGTTCACTGAAGTCGTCGTGTTGACAAGCGGGGTGACAGTCCATTCCCATTCGTGTTGGCGGAGCAT
>CAYRUY010000025.1:0-22637 GCA_964427455.1 uncultured Candidatus Bathyarchaeia archaeon
GGCTCGCTTCTAGGCGGCCACCTAGGCGACCGCATCGGCGAGAAGAAGGCCATCATCAGCTCGGTCTTAGGGTCAGCGCTCTCCTTGGCCCCTATGGCAGTTGCGTCAACCCCTGAGACATTAGCTCTGACGTATGGGCTTTACACGTGCCTGACCTACTCGGTCTGGTCCCCTCAATCCACCATGGTGGCAGGCCTCACACCGCCGACGAGGAGAGGGGCCGCGTATAGTACCATCTTCTTCCTCCAGCAGGCCGTCTCCGCAGCCTCACCTATCCTAGCCTCAGGTGTCATCCTTCTCACAGGGCTCTGGGCCATCTTCCCCATCGGGCTCCTCTCCATAGCCGTGACCATTGCCTGCCTCCAACTTGTCCGGGTCAGTGTAGAGCAGAAGGGGCCCGGCTGACCTCTTGGAGCCTGACATTGAGAGGCCCGGAGAAACAAGGGAAGCCAAAGGGGGACTAGTGTCGGCTTGCTGGCATGGTTCCGTTGGGGACGCGTATGCGTACAGGGCGCGCGCCGCTTCTAGCTGCCCGCTGGATAATGGATTCTGAAAATCTTGACTCTTCCGTTATCGTAGAGCTTCTCGAAGTGCTCCGGCCGTGCCTGCGTGTCGAAGAGCAGCTTTACGATGGTAAGTTGGAGCCCTCTTTCTGTCGGAGTGTGGGTTCCGCCTGAATAGCTGTAGTCTATATATTCCTCCGCTTTCATGCCTGCGATGCGTGCGATGTGTACGAACTTCATCGCATCGTCGGGATAGAAGACTAACGCGTACGTTGCGTTGACTTCCTTCATTAAAGGAAGAGCCTCGTCCTCGGGGAGAGTGAAAGCGCGGACTAACGTCTCGATCTTATCGTTCGAGCCCCACCTACCATAGAGCTGTTGCTCAAGGTTGCATAAGAAGTCACGGCTGGAGCCGACACTCTGCCAGATTTCCCGTGAGGGACGCGTCTCGACCGCGACTCTGTGGCTGACCTCCTCGACGCCCCTTCCGTAATCCCACCAGCAAAACACTACGGAGCCAGGAGGCGTCAACTCCTCTACCTTCTGGAAGCTCTCCACAAATCCAGCGTATTCGTGAAACCACGGGATGGCTTCTCTTCGATCGTAGTCCAGCTTCAAGCCTGCAAGCGTTCCGACACCTGCGATGACGGCTATCAGCGTGAGAGTTGTAACTGTTCGCCGTGTAAGCTCGAGGGGTAAGGCCATGCTCTGCCGTCTCGGCAGCTGGGGACACCACCCAAGCCTTTTCTTCAACGTCTCCCACACAGTCATCTATATGGCCTCCGAGAAGAGCCGTTCAGCCAGCTTTGTGGGAGGAAGAGTCAGCTCCTCCGGGGTGAGCTTGACCCCCCACTCTTCAGCGGAGCCTTGAAGCATCCGGGAACACTCCTCCTTGCGCTGGCATCCGTCGCATTGGCCGCGATGCTCATACCATAGCTGGACACCGTTCTTGACGCCGTAGGTGAGGAAGACCCGAAGCCTGAAGCCGGGGCTGAAGCCTAGGAGGATGCCTCGGGCTGGGTCGACTCTCCTAACCTCAAGTCTGTTTAGCTCTGCCGCGTCTACGAGGGCCTTGAGAACCTTCGCGTGAGCTGAGTCCAAGGCCTTGTGGACCGCCTGTCTAGACACATTAAGCCTAGAGGCTATGGTCGACTCAGTCATCCCAGAACGGGAAAGGCTCCAGATGCTTCTCTGCCTAGCAGTCAGATAGCCTGAGAGTATCGACAATCCGTCCACGCAACCTTTGTCAGCCCCAATAGGTTGACATAGGATTTAACGCTTGCGCCCATCTCAGCCAACGGCCTTTGAGCCCCAAGGCCACACGTTGACATGGCGCGAAGAGGGGTTCCACCGTCCGTCCTGCTCGATCGCCTAGACAGGCCCCGGGAGGGTTAGGTGGGGATGACCATGTCGGCTATATCGACGCTGTAGTCGACGATCCTGCCTAGGGCGGACAGCGCGGCGGACACATAGAGATAGTCTTCGAAGGGAAGCTTGACCACTCTAGGCTCGGCTTCCTTAAGCTTCTCTAGGAGGTCTTTCCTCCCCTCCCTGGCTGAGCTGGCCTGTCTGAAGTCGTTGGAGAGAAACGCGTAGACTGCGTCCTCGTTCACCTTGAAGGCAGCCGCGAGGAGGCCATTCAGCTCCTCCGCTACCGGCTTTGAGATGACCTCTAGCCTCGGAAGCAGATGCCTCGTCGCGGCCACAACTTGGTCGGCTATCGACTCTACGAAGCCAGCGACAAGCCTGTAGTCTAGGCAGTTTATCGGCGAGAACTTGAGCTCCTCGCTTAGCGCAGGGTGTTGAATCAGCGTTCTGAGGATTCGGACGAGGAGAAAATAGAGGCGGTCGACCTCCTCGTCTCGGTCGATGACCGTCTCAGCCAGGTGTTTATCGCGTTCAACCAACGTGGTCCCCAGATCCCTTTCCATGCTGGCCGACAACAGGTATTCTCGCCTTAGGATCTTCTCCGGCGGGAAGCCTGAGGGCTCTAGGAGGCATTGCAGATGAACGGTCCTAGCGTTCTGTTCCACGATCTCAAGGCCCACAAGCCTCCGGGTTACCGCCTTAACTCGCTCGACGTCTTCAAGCGTCAAGCGGTCCAGCGAATCAACGATTATGGAATCGTAGCCCAGCCAGTACTTGCTCGTGATCTCCGTCTCAAGTTGAGGTGAGAACCTGACCACGACCCTTTCAGGCGACCTCTCCAGCCTATAGCCCGGCGACAAGGTGAGGCTCCCATCGCCTCGCTCGATCACGAGCATCTTCGCACCCTTAGAGACCTTGTTCCTCCGAGCCCATCCCTTAGGGAGCGACATATACAGGCTGCCGGCGCTCTCCTGAACCTTACGGATCTCCATGATCGTACGCATCCCCTATTGGAGAACTGCCATTTTAAGCGTTCGTGAAGGGTAGGGTTCGCGGCGGTCCTGATGGATACGGTAATCCTGTGGTTGGTCGCGGCCTTGATGAGCATCCCGTTCGGGATCGCTGCCTTTCCAGCCCGACCGTTCGAGCATATGATGGTCTGGTAGCCTCATGGGCTTCTGAACGCGCTCCTTTGGACAGGCTATTTCACCTACTTCGAGGGAACCTCAGGCCGAACCCTCGGCAAGATGCTGCTAGGGATCGAGATCGTCGACCTAGATAGTGTCACGGGCATCGACATGGGCCGAAGCCTCATCAGAAACACCCTCAGGATCGTCGACTTCCTGCCGTTCTTCTACATCATAGGCGTTCTGCTCATAGCCACAAACCCTAGAAGACAGAGACTGGACGACATCGTTGGAGGAACCATCGTGGTAAGAGCCTAGCCTCCGCTCGTCCGCTCCCGTAACTGTGGCCTCCTAAAGCCTCCTGAACGATCCCAGTCGCTCACGGAGGAGGAGGCGACTAAGGCAACCCTTAAGGCGTGGCTGAACGAGAACCCTGAATCCGGTGGCTTAGTTGCTCGTTTTCACGCGCCTCAACCGGGCTTGGTTCGCGCTCTTCCTCATAGGCATCGTTGCGGGCGGCGCCGTCCTAAGCCTTTCAGGGGTCTTCGCAGAGCCTCCCTCTAGGACGGTCTCTTCTAGGCCTGAGAACACGTACTACGGCTACGTGCCCACGAAGATCTGGAGGAACGTGACGCGGCTGAGCAACCTGACCGGCCTCGCTGAGTACTTCATTGACCCGGATTCGGTGGCGGCGATGGCCGAGCTTGTCATCGTTGGAAACAGCGACGCGACAAGCGTTACGGTCTACGAGCTGCCTAAGGCCGAGGCCCTAGGCGAGTTCACGGTTGACAAGCTTGAGAAGGTGACCGTCCGCCTTCTGAACGGCACCTTCTTCAAGGTGCTCAGTAGCAAGCCAGCTACGGTGATGCTGACAGGCGGCACAGGGAGGGGTGACGCCATCGCCCGAGCAGGGATCAGCACGTTCTTCACCAGCGCAGAAGGCGGCTACGTGGGCAAGGAGTTCATCTTCATGGCCGTCCAACCTGAGTTCCCAGGCGAGAACGTCGGAGAGGACGCGGCACTCTACCATAGGGTATACGCCCTAGAGGACAGCGACGTGACGCTGCAAGACGCCGATGGCGTAACCGTCTCCAGCTTCAGGCTTGAGGCGAACAAGGTGAAAGGCTTCATCCTCAAGCCTCTCGCGGTCTACAGGGTCGTGTCCACGGGGAACGTGATGGTGCAGACCTTCACCACGGAGGCGAACCGTGCCCGGACCGTGATCTGCCCTGCGGTGGAGGGAGGCTTCTGGGGCAGACGGTTCCAGGGCAGCGGAAGCGGAGACATCTGGCGGTATGGAGGCGGCGCATACTCGGATAGGCTATTTATCTTCACAGGCCTAGATGATGCGAAGCTCGCTTTCTTCAACCTGGAGTTCAAGAGGAAGATGGGCGAAGAGACGCTCCCAGGCGGTGGAAACCTCTCCTTGGACCTGAGGGTAGACCATGTCAGGGTTGAGGCCGACAAGCCCATTCTGATGATGTTCAAGAGCGACGAGAGCCAAGATGAATGCGGCCTGGCAGCTGCCGGTCTGAAGGGAGGCCAGAGAGCGCTCATCTACGTCCCTAAGGGCGAGACCTACATCTTCACCGAGGAAGAGAGCACAGTGACGGTCGACGATGTTCAGAACAGGCTGCCGGCTGACGGGATACTCCCGTTGTGGAGTGGCCTCCACACCGTATCTGCGTCGAAGAACGTGGTCATCCAGGTCATGAACCTCGCCCCCACGCAGGGCTTCGGAACCTTCGGCGCGTGCCTCCCTTCCGTACAGTCGCTGAGCATCTCGAACGATGTCAAGCTCAAGCCTGTTGAGGAGGAGCTTCCCCTCACGCTTATCGCCGGAGGAGCTGGGGTTGTCGCAGTGGCAATCGTAGCTCTTCTGGCGGTGAGAAGGCGAGGAAAACGCTCTTAGCGTGAATCTCTTGGTTCCGCGAAGCGTCGGCTCGGAACGGCTCGGTCCAAACAGCCTCTTCGCCTCCTATCGAGACGGAGCCGTCTAGACTCGTCACAAAGCCTTTCTTCTCGTCTTCAACCACCAAGCAGCGATGAGGGCGAACGGAGCCGTTGCGGCTAGAGCGTAAAGCCATGGGCTCTCGCCGCCTAGGACAGGTTCCAGCTGCATCCCCTCGTAGGTGAGGCTCATGGCTTGAAGCGACGGGACGCAGGAGGCGAATTCTGCGATGCCGCTATGGGGCGCCTCGATCCTCGCGTTGTAGCTGCGAATGTAGGCTCCCCAGTGGACGACCTCGATGACCGCGTTTCGGTCTGCCGAGATCCTATGCATTCCAGGCTGGAGAGGAACCAGCTCGTCGGCCGAGACCCTGATCCTCCTATCGTCTAGCGTGACGGTCGTCCCCTCCTGAGCGAATATGTAGGCTTCGCCCATCGAGAGCGCGTCCTTCCCAGTGGGCACGTAGATCTCTATCGTCTCGCCCCGCCTGACTCCCGCGTATGTTAAGCCCCCATTCTGGAACAGCAACGCGATCGGCTTGTCGCTCTCCACCACGATGTGGGATGCCATGATCTTCATCGAGCTGTTCGCCCCTGCCGGCACATCCGTCGTGTTCAACTCTTTCCTGAATTCGATGTCGATGATCCGTGCCTTCGTGTCCTCAAGCCCCGTCGTGACGAAAGCGGGCGGCATAACCACCGTCCCCCAAAGCTCCTCCACCATCGCGATGCCATAGAAGATCCTCCCAGAGAACCCTCCTCGGGCAGCGGGGTAGAAGACGGAGCCACCTCCCCATGATTGAAGCATCACATTGCCCGTTGAAGCCAGCCGGTATAGCGCGAGGGGACTGAAGGACAACTGCCTGTACTGGTTAGCCTTCAAGGAGAAATCTTCGACCGTGGTCCCATTGGTATCAACGACCGCGATGTGGCTATCTTCGAGGGCGAAGACTCGGAGCGGAAACCCGCTTACGTACGGCATTCTGCTGGCCTGGACGGCCATGAAGATGAACTCCTTGCCCACGTAGCCGCCTTCTGCGCTGGTGAAGAACGTGCTTGCCCAGTTGTCGCCTGCCTCCATCGTCTTTCCAGCCATGAGGATGAGCGTCACAGGCTTGTCCGACACGGCCTTGAAGAAGGTCCCATTCGGCAGACGCACAGTCATCTTCTCAAGCTCGTTGATGGCGAAGCTTTCGACCAAGCTCCTTTTCGGCCACGTGTAGACCGCAACGTTGGTCTCGTCATGGTTTCCGATGAAGACGAGGAGGGCTCGGTCCAGCACGGAGTTAGAATTGATCCTGAACTGGAACCAGACGGAGCCGGGTAGAGATTCGAGCCCCCATATCCTCGAGGGGACATAGCCGTAGTACTCGTAGCTCGTCTCCAGTTCGGGCTCAGCGGACAATCCAGGAATGCAGGCAAGGGTGAACGCCATGATAGCGAAGAGAAGAGGAAGGAGAACGGGCCGGTCTCTCTTCACTTCAGCTACCATGCCTTCCAGCCCTCCGATCGATAATGCACAAAGGCCACTTAAGCGTGCCGCGCATGGACACGACTCATGGCCTCCATACAGTCAGAGTCGACCGTCACAGAGGCGACCGTGCTCCTATGGGTAGTCGGAGGCCTCTCAGCCTCCGCAGTGGTTGGAGTTCCCGCCGGTCCCTGGCTGGCCTGGCATGTGGCCGCCCATGCCTCGGTGATGGCCATCTCCTCTATGGTGTGAGCCCGGCTCCATATGAGGCATCGTCGCGTTCCCCATACGGTCAGCCATCTCGGCATGATGCTCTTCGGGGCGGTATCCGTCATCGTCCGCGCTTGTGACCCGATCACTTGCAAGGGCTCCTTTTCATGAAACCCAGCCCTCTGGCCGACCTGAATCCGGGCGTGACTCAAGCGTCTTGAGGCTGAGGTTATCGTTGTCTAACGAGTTTCGACGGGGTCTCTACGTGATCGTGGCCAACATGCAACGGGGCCCACTACCAGGCTCGTCTCAGTGAGGCTACCTTTTCGAAGGCCGCGTCGGTCGAGATGACTGTCCCATCATGCTGCAGAGACTCAGCCGCAACGCCTGCGTCAAAGTACTCGAGCCCGACCTCCTTCTCGATCTTCGCCGCGAGGTAGAATGTGGAGGGGCGGAGCTTGGAGCTCTTCTCCTCCACTAGGGGAAAGTCGCGCAGCAGGAGGGCGTGTTTCTCCATTCTCTCATCAAAGGTGTATGCTCTGCTTTTCAGGACGATGTCGAACTCCAGCAGGGCGAAGGACGCGACGTAGAAGTCAGCGTGGCCCAGGCTTTCAAGGTAGCCTAGCGCCTTGTGGTGTTGCGGATCCTCTTCGTCCGCGGCTGCGAACAGGACGACGGCCTCTAGGATTGACACAGGTCTTACTCCTTACGAAACAGGTACCTGGAGGCCTCGTGTTGCTCCTCCGTGTATCCGAAGCCTTTCAACGAGGCTGTGAAGCGTTTCCCCTTCAGAGAAAGGAGTGTCACCCCATCCTTGTATGGAATGGCGATGAGTCTGTCACCCTTCCTGACGCCGGCGGTCTGCCTCAGCTGCTTGCCCAAGAGAATCCTATACTTCTCATCCACGACCACGATACTCAACTATGTCCCCTCAAACGTCCTGTCGCCCACATATCTGAGTTTTCTCCCACAGAGCCCGGGCGGAGCAGCAGCCTTGAGATTCCGAGACCGCTTGGGAACAGCAACTCCCGTCTTGATCCAGGTAGTCGGCAAGCCCGTTGTACGAGCGTGGGGTGAGCTCCTGTGCTCGGTGGAGTAGGGCGACACGCCCGGGGTCGCGGCCTAGTACTTGACGTTCACCTTCTTCCCTTTGGCTGCGGCCTGTAGGATTGCGTCGCAGACCGTGTCGACCTTGTAGCCGTCCTCGAAGGTGGCAGCGTTCGGGGCGATGGGCGTATCGTTCATGACGCATTCTAGGAAGTGGTGGAACTCGTTGATGAAGGTGTGCTCCCAGCCTATGATGTGGCCGTGGGGCCAATAGACGTTTCCTATGAGCGGATGATAACCCTCCGTCACGAGGATGTCATGCCAACCCGCGATCTCTTTTACGGGCTCGTCCTTCCAGTAGACGCGGAGCTCATTCAGCCTCTCCAGGTTGAACTCTATTGAGGCCTTCTCGCCGTTGACCTCGAAGTTGTTGAAGTTCTTCCGGCCGCCCGCGAACCTAGTGGCCTCCAGGGTGCCGATGGCCCCGTTCTGGAACTCCGCCGTCGCCACGAAGGCATCCTCAACGGTCACGGCGCCTCGTTTCGCAGGAGCCTCAGGCAGCGGCCTCTCGCTGATGAACGTCTTGGCCATAGCTGTCACAGCCTTTACGTCGCCGACAAGGAACCTGGCGAGGTCGATGATATGTGAGCCTAGGTCGCCCAGCGGCCCAGAGCCTGCCACCTCTTTCCGAAGCCGCCAGACTAACGGGGAGGCGGGGTCCATGATCCATTCTTGGAAGTACCTAGCCCTGAAGTGGTAGATTCTTCCCACGAAGCCATCCTCGATCAGTTTCTTAGCCAACCTCACAGCGGGGACGAAACGGTAGTTGTAGGCACACATATGCTTGACCTTCGTCCTTGCGACAGCGTCGTAGGTCCTCTTCGCCTCCCTGCCAGACCGGGCGAGCGGCTTCTCGCAGACGACGTGCTTCCCGGCCTCAGCGGCGGCGATGCAGGGCTCTGCGTGAACATCGTTCGGCCCCGAGTTATCAAAGATCTGAACCCGGCCGTCTTTGACTAGTTGTCTCCAGTCCGTGTAGGCGCTTTCAAACCCGAATCTTCTCGCAGATTCGGCGACCTTCTCGCCTGACCGGCCGCATAGCGCGATAAGCCTAGGGATAGCAGGCGGGGGCCAGAAGAAGAAGGGTACATCCCTCCAAGCGTGGCTGTGGGCCTTCCCCATGAACGCGTAGCCCAGCATTCCCACGCCTACCTCAGGGATCTTCGCTGCAGCCTTCTCGATCTCAGCCATCGTAAGGAAACCCACCTTCTCCTTACTCAATCAGGAAACCTCCACGCCACGCATCTAACTGAACTAGTCCATTTAAGTGAAACTCTCTAGGCGACTCAATCTCTGAAACAGACTCTCTGTCTCAGGCCAGTAGTAGAGCTCGGTGCGCTCGAGAAGCCTAGTCTCTTCTCAGAACGACGATTACGCGCCTGAACGGTTCGTCCGCGGGTTCCTCGATCATGAGCGTCTCGTCAGGTCTGAACTTGGGAGGGTACCATGCGACGGCGTGGAACATAGCCGTTTCCTCAAGTAGCCTCAGGAAGTCCGGCAGGGTGTTCAACCTCACTTCAAGCGGTCCCCCGATCCTGAAGCGTTCTCCTCCCTCTTGAACCTCGAGGATGAACTCTTCGATCATGCGTTTCCTAGCCAAGTCTGGTCTGCCGACGAACCTGAAGTTGGCCCTGACCTCGACCTCTCCCCTTCGCATGGTCCAATGCTCGCCTCCATGTCCAGTCTCTCCCCATCCCTCAAGCCATGGGGCTTCAGGGTTGACTAGGAGGTCGAAGTCGATGAAGTAGAGGCCTCCCACTCTGACCTCTCGGCCCACGCAGGCTAGGTGGCTCTTGATCTGCTCTTCCGTCAGGAGGTAGCCGAAGGTGTTGACGGCGCAGAGGCCCGCGTCGTACTCTTCGCCCGTCTCGAAGCCGGTCATATCTCCAAGAGTCACCCTGACAGGCAGCTTCAGCCTCGAAGCCTTCTCCCTAACGTACTCCACCATCTGCGGGTTGATGTCCAACCCGTGCACCGCATAGCCTCTCCTAGCGAACTCGAAGAGAAACCTCCCGGTTCCACAGCCGAGTTCCAAGAGCCGTTTCACCGGGCCGTCCGCGTATCGGCGGAAACAGGCCTCGTAGAAATCCGCTTCCTCAGTTATGTCCCAGCTGAACGCGATGTCATAGTACTCTGGGCGGCTGTAGATCGGGTGTTCCATCTCAGGGCCTCGTATCCTTCGTTGGGCGTTGTGTTTGCTCAGATTTCCCACTTCTGTTCTTCAACATGTAGGCGATCAGGATCGCTTCGACGACAATGTTGCCCGCTGCGAAGAGAGTGGAAGAGCCTCTGTTGATCGAGACGATGTAGAGGACGAGAAGGCCTATGAGGACCCAGATGAACATGAAGTCCTTCCCTAGCCTAAACGTATCCCTCACTGCTCGGCTGCCCTCCTCACGCCTCGTTCTGCTGTTCTCGTAAAGATAGATGCTGACAGCCGTCAGGAACACGCTGCTCCAGCTGATGCTCATGGCCCACCAGATGAATAGGTCAGGATATGGCATGGTCATTTCCCTCGTTAGAACTTGCAGATCTTGTAGAAGAACACCTTGCCAGCGTCCACTAGCAGTAGGTAGGTGGCGACCATGAGTATCAGGAGTATCCAGTATTCGGCTGGGAGTGGCGTGAATCCCAGGAAGCCGCCGAGGGCGGTGAATGGAACTATGGTTCCCACCGCGACGCATGAGAGCGTGAGGGCCGTGAGCCACTTTCCGGGGCGGCTTGAGAGGAAGGGGATGCGCCTCGTTCTGATCACGAATATCACCAGGACCTCAGTCCAGAATGACTCTACGAACCATCCGCTCTGGAAGAGCGCTGGTGAAGCGCCGAATATGAAGAGCATGATGCCGTAGGTGAGGAAGTCGTACAGTGAGCTGAAGGGGCCGAAGAAGAGCGTGAACTTTCTTACGAAGCCTATGTCCCAGCGCCTCGGCCATCTGGTGTACTCCTCATCAACGTTGTCCGTCGGCAGGGTCATGTTCGACACATCATAGAGCAGGTTCATGAAGAGTATCTGCATAGGCAGCATCGGCAGGAATGGGAGGAAGACTGAGGCAGCGGCTGCGCTGAACATGTTTCCGAAGTTCGAGCTCGTTCCCATCAGAATGTACTTTGTGGTATTGCCGAAGATCTTTCGGCCTTCCTCGATCCCGTTAGCTAACACGAGCAGATCCTTCTCTAGGAGTACGATGTCCGCCGCATCCTTTGAGACGTCCACCGCTGTGTCGACGGATATGCCCACATCTGCCTCGTAGAGGGCGGGGGCATCATTCACCCCGTCCCCCATGAAGCCTACGACGTGTTCGTTCGCCTTGAGGGCTTTGATGATGTCAAGCTTCTGTTCCGGGGTGATCCGAGCGAAGATCGAGGTCTTTTCCACGGCTGCTCTGATCTCGGTCGAGCTCATCTGGGTGAGGTCTGAACCGCAGACTACTCTCGTGACCGGAACCTTGAGTTCATCACAGATCCTTCTTGCTACAAGCTCATTGTCCCCGGTCAGTATCTTCACGTCAACCCCCATCTCCTTCAGCCTGGCGACAGCCTGATGAGCGTCCGTCTTGGGGGGATCAGTGAATACGAGGAAGCCCAGAAGCGTCAGATCCGTTTCGTCTTTGACTGAGTAAGAGGGCTTGCCGTCTACGCTCCGGCATGCGACTGCCAAGACGCGATATCCGCGTTGCCAGAGGTCGAGCAGCTTGGCGTTGATCGAGTTCAGAACGGTGCTTACCGGTTCGCTTCTCCCGAGGACCTCAGCGTACCTACATCTGGAGAGAACCGATTCCGGAGCGCCCTTAGTGATGAAGACGAGTTCTCCATCCTTTCCGACCACTACCGACATCATTCGACGCTGATAGTCGAAGGGGATCTCGTCCACTTTCGTGTAGGGTTTCACGTTCCCCTGTGCGCCGTTCTCGATAGCGTACTCCCAGACCGCGACATCCATGGGGTTGCCGGCGATCTTCTCCCCCACGGCTGCGGCGTTGCAGAGCAGCGAGTAGGACAGGACCCTCGGATCCTTGCCTTCGCCAAGTGAAAAGTAGTCCCTGAGAACGATCTTTCCCTCCGTGAGAGTCCCGGTCTTGTCAGTGCAGAGGACTTCCATGTTGCCGAAGTCCTCGATCGAGACGAGGCGTTTCACGATGACCCGCACCTTAGCCATTCTCCCCGCCCCCTGGGAGAGGCTGATCGTCACGATAGCCGGCATCAGCTCCGGTACTAGCCCGATAGCGACTGCAAGAGAGAATAGCAGAGAATCGATCACCGGATGGCCGACGACCGCGTTCAACGCGAATATTCCGATCGCGAGAGCCAGGGTGAGCGTGAGGAGCATCGTTCCATACTTCTTGACCCCCCTTTGGAACTCGGTCTCCGGGTGTGATCGAGCCAGACTCCTCGATATGGATCCGAACTCCGTGTGTTTCCCGGTCGAGACGACGACGCCGCGACCGCTTCCATGCACGACCACGGTGCCCATGAATAGGTAGTTCATCAACTGCTGAGGCGTTGGCTGTTGAAGGCCGAGGCTGTCAGGGGCCTTCTCCGCCGGGAATGATTCGCCAGTGAGCGCCGCCTCCTCAACCTGCAGATCCTTGGACTCCACTATTCTCATGTCGGCTGGAACGATGTCCCCGACGTAGACAGAGACCAGATCCCCGGGAACTACTAGGCTTGAGTTGACCTCAGAAGGTTTTCCATCCCTTGTTACGACAGCTTTGACCGACACGTTCTGCCGCAGGTCTTCAACGGTTTTCTCCGCCTTGTATTCGTTGAAGAACCCCAAGATGACGCTGAGGGCGATCATGGTGAGTATAGCTATTGACTGCTCAGGTTCAGCGAAGAAACCTGCTATGACAGCGCATACGATCAGGATCGCGAATATCGGGTTCCTGAACTGTCTGAGGAATATCTGGGCTCGGCTGAAGGCTTGTCTGGGTAACTCGTTATAACCGTAGATCCTCAGGCGTCGCTGACCCTCCTGATCAGACAGGCCTCGTTCACTGGTTTCAAGAGCTGAATAAACATCCGTGGAGCGGATAGACCAATAGTCTCTGCGCGCGACGACTGTTTTCTGCCTCGACGTGGTCTTGAATCCGCCTCTCGGGGAACCTGTTCAGGTGAGCCAGATATAGGCATTACGTCACACCCGAGGGCGTAACCTGCGAACAGGGCGTCGCCCAGGCTTCACGCAGGTTCTTCGTGCACATCTATCCTGACAATGTTGGGATACGCACTTCTGACCGCGTTCTCGAGTTTACTGGAGATCTCGTGCGCCTTCTTCATGTTGATGTTCGGGTCGAAATGGCATCGAAGCACTACATGCACATTGTCGCCTATCTTGCGTATAGTGGTTTCCCGAACACCCTTGATCTCAGAGAAGCGCTTTGCCACATGTTCAATATACCATTCCAGCTCGGTCTCGGCCCCTGTCAACTCCCTAGATATGCGATCTGAGGCAGATTCCATGTGAACAACGATCTCCGAGATGCTCGGATTCGCCGCTCTTATCTCCCTCTCAACCTCGTCGGAGACATCGTGCGCCTGTTTCACGGTCATGTTTGCGCTCACCTCAAGGTGGAGGTCGACGCATAGCTTGCCATCGATCCTCTGGACGTGTACGTTGTGAACGCCCCTAGAACCAGGCACTCCTTCGGCTATTTCCCTCACAAGTCTCCCGACGCTCTCTCGGCCACTTCCAACCGGTTCGGTGTGAATCGTGACTCTCGCGTTGGGAACAACGCTCCTCACTTCTCTCTCGATACCTGAAGCGATCTTGTGCGCGTCCTCGAACCTGAGGTTGCTGTCAAGCGAGACATGCATCCACACGTAGAACCTCTTCCCGGTCATGCGCACGTTCAGTTGATGGCAATTCCTAACATCCTTTATCGCTTCGACCCTCTTCCTGATGATCTGCGCGACCTCTTCTTCTGAACGCTCCACCAGAGGAAGTGGCAAGTATGACACCCCGCTGATATTGGAGAGTGCCCGAATATATGGGTGCTCATGAGATCGCCTGTGTTACCTCTGACAATCCAAGGAGCGAGGAGCGGCCTGACGCTAGGCCCCAGCGTCGATCCTGTCGACGGAGAGCGAAGACGCAACGCCCTGTGGTGGCCTGTAGGTCTTCGCCTAACACCCGGATGTGGCGGTAATACCGGCAGGCGTCAGGCCTTTTGAGCCTTCATCAAAGCCGCGAAGCTCCTCGACGCCTCGACGAGCTTCCTTATCTCTTGCTCCGTGTGGGCTGAGCTGACCATTCCTATGTGCGTCGGGAGGAAGAAGACGCCTTGGTTCATCAACTCCACATGGTAGTCTTGAAGCTTCACCCTATCGGTCTTCGAGACTACGTCCCTTATGTTCCTAACCTCGGCGTCCGGCTCTTTGAGAAAGTGCGTAATGAACATGGAGCCCAGGCCCGTGGAGCGTGCGGGCACTCCGGCCTCCATTAAGGCGCGCTCAACCCCTCTCCTAGCCTCTTCACCTAGCTTTCCGATCCTCTCGTAGATTTCCGGATGCTCGTTCAGCGTCGTCAAAGCGACATAGCCGCCTGTCATCGTCATGGGGTTGCCGCAGAACGTGCCTCCCTGTTGCGCGACCTCACTTGGAGGCCTCCCCTTAGCCGGGTTGCAGACATCCATTATCTCGTCTCTACCGGCGATGGCGCCGATGGGGCAGCCGCCTCCTATGATCTTCCCGTAGGTTGCCAGGTCGGCTTCGACCCCGTAGAGTTCTTGGGCGCCACCTCGGGCCAGCCTGAAGCCTGTGACGACCTCGTCGAAGACGAGGATCGCGTTGTAGCTCTCAACGGCCTCCTTGACGGCTTTGAGGAAGTCTCTGTCCGCTGGCAGGGCGCCTCCGGTCATCATCACCGGTTCGACGATCAGGCAGGCGAGGTCCTGGCGGATACCGCGTAGCAGCTCAAGGGTTCCCTCTACGTCGTTGAAGGGGCAGGGAACTGTGTAGGCTGAGGTCTCATCTAGGGCTCCGGCCGTGGAAGGTTTGTCAAATGGAGCCTTAACGGCGACGTTCAGGATGTCGTGGCCACCATGCCAGTGGCCTTCGAACTTCGCTATCTTCCGTCGCTTTGTGTATGCTCTTGCGAAGCGGACCGCGTACATCGTCGCCTCCGTGCCCGTGTTCGCGTACCTTATCTTCTCCGCGCTGGGAACCATCTTCCTGATCAGCTCGCCGAGCGAGAGCTGAACCTCGCTGGGCATGCCGTAATGCACAGACTTTGCCACCTGCGCCTGTAGCGCTTCTACAACCTCGGCTGGGGCGTGGCCCAGTATGTGTGCGCCGTGGCCCATCCAGAAGTCTACGTAGTCGTTCCCGTCAACGTCCCAGAAGTGGCTTCCCTTCCCGCGGTCTATGAAGATCGGGTACGGTGAATAATACCGGATGTTGTGATGGACGCCGCCTGGGGCAATCTCCAAGGCTCTTTCGAAGAGGGCCTTCGACCTCGGCGTCCTAGCCTCATACCTCTTGACGGATTCAGGGATCAACCTCCACACTTCCCACAGCGCGTTAAGGTTTGGCTCCAGGGATTTAACTATGCAGCTAGAGCCCTCCGAGACACCCGCTTCGCGACTTCGGCTCCCTTAGCGAGCTTTCAACTCTTCAGGCGGCTGTTTGCTGTGCGGTTTTCTATGTTACCATTTGGTAACGGTTTTGGTAACGGTGGGTTTCCGGGTATGGGTCAGTCGTATGGTCCGGGAGCCTTGGCGAACGTCTGTTTTCCCGCACTGAAGCTGGGTTCATGTTGCATCTCGTCGCCGCTTTGAGGTCGGTGTTGGGAACTGTTGTGAAGTCAGAGAGTGAGCGCCACAATCAGACGGAATTCACGCAACGGCTTGTTTGCGGTTCGCCCTCTGGGCTCACTCAAGCCGCCTACGGCGGCTTCACAAACAGGCGAGACGCTAGCCTAAATGCTAAAAGAGAGGCGCGGAAGCATGAATCCAAAAGGTAGGCGGAGAATGGCACCCATAACCAAGGAGGGTTGTCTCCATATGTGCCTCGCTACCCGCGGTTGCGACAAGCCAAGAGCTAGGCCTGCAGGCGCTCCTAAGGGAGCTAATGTGGAAGGAGCTGTTAGAGACCTGAAGGGTCGGCGAACGGCATGAATCCCCCTTCAGACTGCGATATGCCCTTGGACGATTATGAACGAACAAGGTACGACAGGCAGATCCGGATCTTCGGCGAAGAGGGTCAGAGAAGGCTTAAGCGGGCGAAGGTCTTCGTCGCCGGCGTGGGCGGCCTTGGCTCGCCGGTTCTCATGTACCTAGCCGCGGCGGGCATAGGCCACTTGAAGTTCACCGATAAGGACGTAGTCGCGCTCAGCAACCTGAACCGGCAGCTGCTGCACTGGGATAGGGATGTGGGCGAGAGGAAGCCTGTCTCTGCGGTTAAGAAGCTGACGCAGCTCAGCCCGAGGACTCTGCTGGAGCCTACGATCGACACGATCAATGAAGAGAACGTGCTGGGGCTTGTGGACGGGGTTAACGCGGTCGTCGATGCGATGGATAACTACGCTACCAGAGCGTTACTGAACAGGGCGTGCGTGGAGAAGCATATACCGTTCTTCCACGGCGCAGTTCACGGCCTAACAGGCCAAGCGACAACGATCATTCCCGGTGAGACGCCCTGCTTCAACTGCATCTTCCTAGTAGCGCCGCCGCCGGAGATCTTCCCCGTGCTCGGCTCCACAGCGGGAGTGATAGGCACGATCCAGGCCACAGAGGTTGTCAAGTACCTAACGGGCATGGGAGGCCTTCTGAAAGGGAAGCTCCTCTTCTACGACGGCGAACAGATGGAGTTCCACAAGATAGAGGTCAAACGGAACCCTGAATGTCCCATCTGCTCCAAGGTATGGGACGGAGAACCCGTGAAGGGATCACCCTAGGGGGGCTACCATCCCTCTCTTCCGTGGAGGTATGGCTCTAGTCCAGAACGGGAGTTGTCAAGCACCTGGTCCTGCCTCTCTTAACTTGAACCTCCGGCACTGCTTCATGCCGCCGGGGTACAGACCGCCTTCGTGGCAGAGCACAACCGAGCATCTAAGCATGGGCTCACTGTTCACGCATGTCGCGCAAAGGGACTCTCGAACAGACCTCCTCAGGTAATCGAGAACCTCCGGGTCCATGTTCGGTTCACCGGCGTCCAGCTGGGTTCCGTAGAAGGTAAAGGCTTTGTCCCCGGCCTTCTTTACGGAGGCCCTGCGGAGCGATCAAGGCGCACGGACGGTTCTGAGAACCCGGCGGGCCTGCAAGACAACTGACTCGATGAACGATGTCTTGGCCTCCGTGTAGCCTTCACGATCCGAACCATGCTCTGCAGCGAGCTTCTTCTTCAACTCATAGTACTGCTGAGCTACCTCAGCGTGAGTCCGAAGGAAATCACGGAAAAGCAGATGTCTCTCCCAGTGATCGCTCATAAACCTTACCAGGTGCAGGTGGTATGGAGTCGCTTTCTCCGGTGCGTGCGTGTACTTCCCCAAGCAGCAATACCATTCTGGATTCCCAGGTTGCGGGGTCACATCGTCGTAGCCCAGAGGCTGTAGTGGTGGAAGACAGTCCCCTGCGTCGGCGGACTGGAGGACACCGGCCATAATGTCGACGATGGGTTTCGCTCCTGAGCCGGGCACAGCGGTGCTGCCGATATGTTCGACCACCATAACCTTCTGTCCGACCGCCTCAAGAATGCGGCGCTTCTCCTCTCTGTACAGGCGCGGCCATCTCGGATCGTAAGGCACTACCACGACGGGGTATGACAGATCACTCCTCTCCTTGGATGATCACACGTTCTCATAGTCAGTCATTCGGTTCGATAGTGTCAGATAAACCTTCAGCGTGCTCGAGACCCGAGGCTCCTAAGGATCGCTTTCGGCCCCGCGGAGCCGGAGGTGCCATGTGAGTGCAACGTGCCCTCCGAGCAACGCTACTCACTCATCCATCACGGAGATACGCGTGAAGATTCCCGGAGGCCTCAAGCCTACCTCTGGATTGTGACGTATCTGCAAGCATAGGGAAAGGTACGACAAACCGTAGGAAAGGGGCTGACAGAGGCATGGAAAATCATTGGAGAAGCATTGAGGGAAAAGGCTTTCCCTCAGCCGCGCATCTATGCGCTAATGCGGTCTCTCTGGAACTCGCCTTCCTGAGAGCTGTTAGACACACAAGCGCCTAGCTTGGGAGCGAGAATCCAGCCGGGCTGCGCCGTTCCATGGCTAAGCTTAAATAACGTTCGCGACGGCAGACTATGCCGTCTTCTAGACTGAGCTTGGTGGTTTAGGTGAAGGTTGGGATTCTGACGGTCCTCTACAATGACGAGCCCTTTGAGAAGGTGCTTGGGAAAGTTGCAGGGTGGGGTTATGAGGCTGTTGAGGTCGCGGCTTGGAAGGGAAGTAACCACATCAACCTAGACGAGGTTCTGAGAGGCGGCGCCTCAAGGTATAAACAGACCGTGGAGCAGACAGGTCTCACGATCTCGTCGTTAAGTAACCATCTCGAGGGCCAGTTGATCCTCGGGCCTCTAGATGAGAGCACCGATGACTGGTTCAAGGGCACCCCTGAGGAGAAGGTTAGGTTCGGCGTTGAACGGCTTAGGAAGACGATCGAGGCTGCGCAGGTGCTAGGCGTGCCCGTTGTGAACTCTTTCACGGGCTGCCCTAACTGGAGTAAATGGTTCATCTTCCCACCTGCAAACGAGAAGCTGTGGGAAAGCTACTGGACGCTTTGCAGGGAGCGTTGGCTGCCGATCCTAGACTATGCCCGGGACCACGACGTGAAGATAGCCTACGAGACGCATCCGCAGGAGATGAACTACAACCTGGAAACGGCGAAGAGGCTCCTCGAGGTTGTGGAGAACCATCCAGCTGCAGGCTTCAACTATGATCCAAGCCACCTGTTATGGCAGCAGATGGACCCAGTGTGGTTCATCTATGAGCTTCGCGACCGCATCTTCCACGTTCACGCGAAGGATGTGGAGACGGTGCCACACTCTGCAGCTCGGACAGGTGTCCTCGTTACCGGCGGCTGGGGCAGAGCCGCGAGATCCGTACGGTTCCGCACCGTAGGCTGGGGCCAGGTGCCTTGGAGACGCGTCATAACCGCCCTCCTAGAGACGGGCTACGACTACGTGATGTCCGTCGAGCATGAGGACCCAACGATGGGCCGAGACTCAGGCGTCCAACAGGCAGTCCGATTCCTCAAACCCCTCATCCAGGTACGACCGCCTGAAGTCAAGCCTTGGTGGTAGCACCTAATGCGGCCTAAGGGATCGCCGTTTGGTCGTTCAGACCTCTACTGGAGCGACTGAGGCGTGGGTTCTGGTGACTATCAAGGCGGTAAAGGGTGTTGACTGGCGGGCGGTGACGGCCGGGCGATAAGGGCATGAGCGATGTACTTCCGTAGCAACGCTCATATCTTAAGAGTAGCGACGGCCGGGTTGGTTTCGATGTCTACGCGGGCGGACAGGCTTCTTCGAGAATTGGTGTCGCGTACATTCGCCAGCGAGACGGATCTCTACCCCTACATGAAGGAGTTCTTCACGCACATCCTCGGCTACCCGCGGGACCGCGTCGTGCTCGGCGTACAGGCTGGGACGGGAACCCCTGACCTGTCGCTCCTGTCGAAGGACGGCGTCTACTGGTCGGTCGGAGAGGTTAAGAATGAGCCGGGGCGCTTCCGTGACCCAGCCTACCGGAGGGACCGGTGGCAGCAACAGCTCAGCCGCTACGTCTCCGCCGATACGGTCTACGCCCTCCTGATCGACCCAAGGACGGTGGTCGTTCTCCGCCCCGATGGCACAGAGGTCAAGGTCGTAGCCCTGGAAGGAGCAACCGCCTCCAACATCACTGGGAGCCTGGCGTTCCTCAGCTACGAGAACTCCGTCAGCGAGAAGGCGCTCACCGACTTCAGGGAAGGCCTCTCACCCGCCCGCTACGTCGATGTCACGACTGCGGAGGGCAGAGACCGGTTCCACGCTGCGCTCCGGCTCTCCGCCCGCGAGTTGATCTACTACAGCGCTCGGAGGCTAGACTCCCTGCACGCCGACTACGAGGCGTACGAGCAGGCGGTCAAGCAAGTGAACGAGAAGGTTCAGGGCGCCCCGCACGATCAGGGATACCAGACAGCCCTTGAACGGATACGCGAAGACCACCGGGAATCCATAGAACTCATTGAAAACGTGCTGCCCACCTTCAAGGACCGGATAGGCCGAGCCTTACCGGCAAAGGAGGAGGAGGCGAGGCGCTTCCTAGACGAGGCCTACACGGCAGAAGGCGCATCCCTCGTCTTAGCCCGCATCCTCTTCATCCGCTTCTTCGAAGACCATGAGATGGTGAAGCGGAAGATTTCCAACGGCGGCGTAAGAGCGTTCCGAGAATACATGAGCCACGTGCAGGACGACTACCGCGTCCTCTTCTCTTTCGCCTCTAAGGACTCTGAGGTCGTCTACCGCCGGTTCTTCGAGCCTAGTCTCTTCGACTTCGCTCACGGAGGCGACGGCGGGCTGTCGAGCATCCTGCTACGCGTCTTCTACCGGCTGAACGCCTTCGACTTCACAAAGGTGACCGGCGACGTGCTCGGCAACCTGTACGAGCGCTTCCTCGACCCTGACAAACGGAAGAGGATCGGCGAATACTATACGCCGATGCCCGTCGCCAAGTACGTCTTGGAGAGGCTAGGCTTCCTCGATAAGCCGGGACAACTCCTCGACCCCGCCTGCGGCTCAGGCACCTTCCTGATCGCGGCGCTCACAGTGCTTGTTCAGGACATGCGACGCCGCGGCGTTGCCCCCGACGTGGCTGTGAAGCAGGCGATAGACTTGGTCCACGGCCTAGACATCAACGTCTTCGCCACGTTCATCGCCCAGATGCAGCTCGTATGGCACCTCTTCCCCTACCTGAAGGAGGCGAAGCTCAAGGAGATACCGGAGCTTCAGGTCTACGGCGGAGACAACAGCCTCGTCTACGACCAACCGCAGACCTTAACCGAGAGCGTCCTACTGAAGCCGAGCAGCGACAGCAGAGCGGTGCGCGGCGGCCATTACAGGTACGTGGTAGGCAACCCGCCCTACATACGGAACGAACGGCTGAAGGACAAGGGGCCGTGGCGCGACCTCTACCAAGAGGTTGACTTCAGGAACAGCGACATCTCATTCTTCTTCGTCGCACGCTCCCTCTTAGGCGGCCTCCTATCACAGGAGACGGCGAAGGCACGCGGGATCACGCCCGTGCGCAGACAGTCTTGGCTTGAGGACGGAGGCCGCATGTGCTTCGTCCTTCCTATGGGGCTCTGCGATTCAGATGCCGCGAGTGCGTTACGTCGAGAGCTACTCACTAACTGCAAGATCATCGAGGTCACGGACTTGGAGGAGGTGGCCGTTCACCTCTTCCCATCACCGCAGGCTGCAGGCCGAGCTACAACTGTGCCCGTGCTCCTCTTCGTCGAGAAGGCCAAGGCGCCTGAAGGCCACAACGTGAGGGTGGTCCGTGTCTCGGAGAAGGCCTTCACCCCGTCTGAGTTCATCTCGTCCGAGCTTGAGGCAAGCCACGTGTCGCAGAGCCTCTTCCTCGAAGACCCGGTGAACCCGTTCGGCCAGATACTAACGAAGCTGAGGGAGGAAGACCTGCCCGTCTTGCGGAAGGTGATGCCTCAAGCCCATCATACGCTCGGGGAGTTCGTCCTTGAGCCGACACCCACCTACGGGATCAAGATCGGCGGCGCAGGTAGACTCAGCAGAAGGCCTGAGGCGGGGCTGCTGCCTCTCGCCAAGGGACTCAACGTCTCCACCTTCTACGTGGACCCAAGGATAGACCGATGGGTTGACCTCTCCCAAGTCGAAAGCCGCTCGATCTGGAGAAGAGCCGATCTGATGCGAGGCGTAGCGTACGCCGTCTCCGACATCGCCTTGGCGCCTCAAGCCGCCGCCTTTACTCCTTCAACGCTCGCGTTCAACAACTCGGCGGTGGTCTTCGTCCCTACTCCTGAGCATGAAGCCTTTCCTTGGGATGTGCTGATCAACTCGTCAGTAACCCGCTTCGTCGATCTCCTCTGCCTCCGCACCACCCTCGTTCCTCACCAGTTCTATGCCCGCTCTCATCACTATCCTCGTGTGGTTGCCTCATACCCAGTACCGGACGGGCTGTTGGAGGACCCGAGTGAGCTTGTCGGCCTCGACCGTGACCTCCGGCAGTTCGCAGAGCGGATAGTCAGGCGCTCTCAGGCTGTGGTTCAAGCCATCGCGAGCGCCTCCAAGAAGGCACTGTCGCTCTTCAACCTAGACTTCGGCCGTTGGCAGGGAGACGTCGAGGAAGGCGCAGAGATCAGGCTTGAGCAGCAGAACGGCGGATGGGTTCTCAGGCCTTACGTGGAGAAGCAGACGACGTTCATGCAGCTTGAAGGCCCCTACGAGCTGCTCAACGTCGTGAAGCACATCGTTGAAGCAGGTGGCGGCGTCATCACAGCCCGGGAACTTCAAGGACTTGAGGTGCCTGAAGACGTGAAGAGCATCTCGACGCTCATAGACGACGCCCGCAATCCGGAGTCACCGGACATCAAGCAGTTCAAGCAGCTCCATAGCAAAGCTGACGGGATCATCGCGCAAACCTTCGGCCTGACCGAGGAGGAGCTTTACCACATACATCGCCGCCTGTCAACGCCGCCCTTTGACATCCTTCAGCCGCGCTGGCCATGGACGCCTGTAGAGAGGCGGGGCATCCGGGAGTACGAGACGGACCGCTTCGCTTAAGGTAACGCCCGGCCGTCACCGCCCGCCAGTCACCACCCTTTACCGCCTTGATAGTCACCAGAGCCGAGGCGTGAAACGGATATTAGGAGCTACGGTAGTAGGGAAGTTATGTCTGTCCCGCTAGGAGGTCCTGCTGCAAGCTGACGAGAGGCCCCT
>CAYRUY010000026.1:0-22395 GCA_964427455.1 uncultured Candidatus Bathyarchaeia archaeon
GTCTACGACGAAGGAGGCGCGGTTCTGAAAGAGCTAAGGCTGCGAATCGCCGAGACGGGCAACGTGACGCTCGCGACGGGCAAGCTGTACAGGGCGGTTTCGACGGGCGACATCATGGTCTCGTCTTGGGTGGGCAACGGCTTCGCGGCATGCCCCTCCTACACCGGCAGCTTCGTGGGCAGGACCTTCTACGCGCGGTCGTTTGAGAACGGTACGCTCGTCGTCTTCGCGTACGCGGACTGCGCCGTCGGCGTGAATGACCGTGGGCGTGGAAGCTCCTCTTCGCTCAGCCTCAGGAGAGGCGAGTATTTCTACCAAGAGAGCCTCGGCGCTACGGACCTAGTCATTGACAGCACAGGCGATGTGGCTGTCTGGAGCGGCAGCAAGGAAGGCGAGTTCGGCGTAAGGTCTGTAGGCGACGATATCACCTACGCCGGTGGAAGAGACGGTAAGGAGTTCTGGTTCGAGGCGCTCCATAGAGCGAAGGGAGGCGGCGCCGCGGCCGTGATCTTCGCCTGGAAGGACACGGAGGTCAAAGTCAACGGAACCACGTATAGCTTGAAGGCTGATGGCTACTTGACGCTTCCAGAGGGCTATTACCACGTTGAGAGCGACAACACCATCATCGTGGAGGTGCTTGGCGAGGACAACTTCTTCAACGACTGGGCTACAGCCCTCATGTCACCTTCAGATGCAACTGTTGACACATCCCAGCTGCCAACCCCCTCGGGCACGCAGGAAAACTGGCTGGTCGAGTACGCGGCATTTGCGGCCGTCGCCGTCGCTATTCTAGCGTTCCTCGCAGTCAGGAGGAGAAGAGCGAGAGCCGCTACGCACTAGAGGGCGAGGGGGTACCGTCCCCACTTCCGCGCTGCCTCGTAGACGGTAAGGAAGTTCTCAACCTTCGTGTCGAGGAGCGCCTGGTTCGTAGGCGCTAGGATGAAGCCTCCGCCTTGGCCGCAGGTCCTTATGCGCGTCCTGACCTCTTCCTCCACGTCTTGGACGGTGCCCATAGGCAGCGTCGTCTGAACAGAGATGGTGCCGCTAAGCGTCAGCTTGTCGCCGTAGAGCCTCTTGATCCTCGCAGGGTCCATGCACTCCGGCTGGATTGGGTTGAGGGCGTCGACGCCTATCTCGATCAGGTCTGGTATGATCGCCTCGCAGTCCCCGTCTGTATGGAAGAGCACGCGACATTCCCGGCTCTTCGCAGCCTCAACGAGGGCTTTCATCCTGGGCTTGATGAACCTCCGCCAGAGCCTCGGCGAGATGATCATGCCTGTCTGCATCGCCACATCGTCCGCTATACAGAGCACGTCGACGCCCATCTCGGCGAGCCGCTTGCTCGCTGGGAGAAAGAAGCCCTGCAGTCCATCGAAGAGCTCGTCTGCGAAGCCCGGGTTCACGTAGAGGTCGCGCATAAGCTCCGTGAAGCCACGGATGTACCAGGCTTGACAGAAGTAGGCGTCGCCCCCATGGGAGGCGCTCACCGCGTATCTCCCCCGCCAGCTATTAAGGAGGCGTTCCGCGGTGTCGAAGCGGCCTGGAGCCTCCGGGTCGGGGAAGACGTAGGCCTCAAGCGACGCCTTGCCCTTGAGCGGATGGTGGATGACCCGGCTCTGCAGCCTCGTCGAGTTAAGCGTTCGCCTGACGCCCCATTCGTCCTCAAGGACGTCCTTCGCGACCTCGATGCCCCAAGGGTAGTGGAAGAGCGGGTTGTACGTTCCGTCCTGTTGGAAGGAACGCGGAGGGTCTACCTTCACAGCTCGGAAATCTATGCCAAGCCTCTCAGCTAGGGCATCTTGTCTCTCAGCCATGCTTAGGCGCTTGCCCTCTATCTCCATGTGGGCTAACAGCTGGAGCACGAAAGGGTAGGACCACTCGCCCCACGCGACGCCTTCAAGCGGCACTCGGTCAGGCTCACGATGCTCAAGGGCTGTCAGGGCTCTTTCACGGGAGTTCATGGCTTCCGCTCGGAGCCTTGGGCCTTATCTCCTTTGCCCCTCTGAAAGCGGCACAGGTCCCCTGCTATCGTCCTACGGCTTTCAGGGCTGCGCGGGCTCCGTCGACGACGAAGCCGAGGTCTAGGCCTAAGGCGACGAACTGGAAGCCCTGGTCTAGGCGTTCCTTGACCTCTTTCCCTGCGCCTGTCCAGATGCCTGAGGCCACGCCAGCCTTCTTGCCCGCCTCAAAGACCTTGTCGATCGCCTTCTGAAGCCGCGGATGCGAGTACTGGCCCATGATGCCTAGAGAGGCGGAGAGGTCCATCGGGCCGATGAAGAACGCGTCGACACCGTCCACTGAGAGGATCTCGTGGATCTTCTCAACCGCCTCAGCGGTCTCGATCTGGACGACCGTGAGAAGCTCTTCATCAGCGGTCTCCAAGTAGCTTGGGTCAACAACGGTCGGTCGCCTCGGCCCCACGCCCCTAATGCCTGCAGGCGGGTACTTGCAGGCCTTAACCGCGGCTAAGGCTTGCTCCCGGTTGTTCACCCAAGGGATGATCAGCCCATAAGAGCCTATGTCGAGCGCCCTCTTGATCCTAACAGGGTCATTCCAAGCGACGCGGACCAATGGAGCCACCTTCGTCCCCCTGAGCGTCGTCATGAGGTCCTGAGCGATCTGCTCATCCATAGGCGCATGCTCGGTGTCGAAGACGAACCAGTCGAAGCCGAGCGTTGACAACGCCTCAGGCACATCGGGGCAGGGGATCGTTATCCAGGCCCCAACAGTCTGTTCGCCCCTCCTAAGCCTCTCCTTCACCAAGTTCCTCAAACCAAGCATCCTCCAAGCGCTAGAGTATCCATTCAAGCGTCCAACGATGAGGATAACCGACTAGGTCAAGGGACGTATATATCGCTTTTGAACCTTCAGCAGAGATAGAATCCTCAACGACGCAAGCTTCCGGGCAGTTCCGCTATGCTCAAGCGTAGCGACGAACAGGCTGTCACCGTACTCGAACAGGCCAAAGGCGGCGATGCTCCGGGTCTTGGCGCGAGCTACCCTTCCACGCAAAGACTTGGACCTGCTGCGGCGTAGGGGTGGAGAACGGCCATCTCAGCCCTGAGCCTTTGCCCCTTGCCGTAGTCTGTCGATTATGGCTTGGCAGACCGTCTTCATCGAGCCGTAGGGTTGAACAACCGAGGGTTGCTCAGCGATCTCTCGAAGCGACGCGATGTGTTCTCCGCGACCGGGAACGCTGCCCTGTGCGTCGAATCTCTGATGGGCGAGGTGGCATAGGTGCCTCAGCACCTCGTCCATGTGAGCGCCGACCCCATACGTGACGCCTATGAAAGGGTAGCCTCCCGGCGGCTTGCAGACCAAGAGCCAGTTAACAGCCTTCAGAGCGTACTCGGCCGCGGCCTTGTCGCCCAGGTACCTGTGGAGCATCCAGTAGACGTAGGCGGCTCTGCCCTCTGCTCCCCAGATGTACCCCGGTCCCCAGTGGGTCTTGCAGACCAGGGCGCCGTCCTCTCTCATGCAGTGAGAACGGACGTACTCCATGCCTTTGCGCAGGGCGCCTGTGAAAGGCTCGTTCTTCGCCCAATAGTCAAACTGTAGAAGCCTCGAAGCCTGCCAGATCGTGACGAGCGTATAGAAGTCTTCAGGCTCGGTCCTGCAAGTCCTCTCTACGTCGTAAGGCCAGTTGCCCGCTTCGAGTTGCCCCTTGAGGAAGAAGTTCTCTACGCAGCCTCGGCCACGTTCAAGGAGAACCTCATCCTTCAGGGCTTCGCCTATCATCCAAGCAGGCGCAGCCGCTGCAACCTGCAGGTTGTACGCGTGGTTGCTCGCGATCTCCCGGCCGTCCCAGCTGCCGACCTGCTGAGCGAACATCTGCCGCCTCTCGGACCAAGGCCAAGACCGGACCACATCGCCCAGGAACGTCATGTAAGCATCGTCGCGCAGTATCCTCGCGGCTAGGTATGACTGGCCCCAAAGCCAGCCGTCCATCCCGGACCACGGGAAGGGAACCGACCAGGAGAGAACCCCGTGAAGCCTCACAGCGGACCTTTCAAGGCTTCTCAGGCATTCCTCGCTGAGCGCCTTGAACGCGTCCCGGTGGGTTAGCTCGAAGTAGATCGCGGATACCTCCGCGAGGTTCGCCGTCAAGTAAGGGCTGACGAACTCATCAACGGAGATCCATAGGCCAGGCTTCTCGACGAGCACGCCGTGCTTGAACTCGAGGCTCCCCGTGATTTGGTCGAAGGCAGGGCTGACCTCGTCGAGCAGCTTTCCCCACGTAATCCTAGTCACAGGCGTAGACCTTACCCTCCATGAAGGAACCTGAGCCGTCCAGGAGAGCCTTCAGCTCAATCGGCAACTCCACGGCCCAAGCTGAGAGCTACGCTGAGGCCTCTTAAGCTCTGCGGGGGCCGGTGTTCAACAGCCCTGAATGGCTCTCGCCGCCATGAAGCGTTCTCGGGCTGATCAATGCGAAAGAGCTCATCTCTGAGGTCACGGCGCGAAACACAATCTCCTATCGCCATCAGATCCTCGTGGAGCATCGTGGAAAAACGAAACTGATCAGCTTTCACTCGTGCTTTCGTCAAAGTATGTGGGCTCTGATCTGGTCTCTGCGAAGAAAGCTCTTAAAGGCAGCTTAGCCGTCTTCCGCGAGAACTCAAGGATCGGACGTATAGAGCTGAGACGGGCTTTGCCGAGTCTGGATGGAGGCCTCGTGGTGACGTCGCAGGCGTCGAAGGACAGCGACTCGTCGAGGAACGTAGTCTCGTTGGGCTTCGTGAGCCTCTTCACCGACGTTTCAAGCGAGATGACGTTCGGCGTTCTACCTACGTTCTTCTACGAGCAGCTGGGAATCCCTAGGGCTCTGATAGGCGTCATAGAAGGTATAGCTGAGGCTACAAGCTACATCTTCAGAATGCTTTCAGGCCTGATCTCTGACAGAATTGGGAAGCGGAAAGTCGTTGTCTTCGCCGGGTACGCTCTGTCAAGCGCTGTAAAACCGCTCTTCGCCTTCACGTCGACGTGGTTCGACGCCCTCACGATCAGGTTCGGCGACAGGGTTGGGAAAGGCGTGAGAACATCGCCCAGGGACGCTCTTCTGGCCTCTTCGATCCCTGAGAGACACTTAGGCCGAGCCTTCGGGCTTCACAGAACCCTGGACCAATCTGGGGCCGTGATCGGCCCACTCCTCGCCCTCCTGCTAATACCGTTGATAACCGTAAGGGGGGTCTTCTTAGCCTCATTCATCCCAGGCTTAGTCGCGCTCCTGATACTCGTCTTCTTCGTCAAGGAACGGGCTGGGCGCCCTCAAGGCGTCAAGCTCCTAGGAAACATCGGGCAGGTTCTCAGAGGGCAGTTCCCGATGCTGCTAGCCGTCGTCAGCCTCTTCTCCATCGGGGCCTTCGACTTCTCCTTCATACTCCTCGCGGCGAGGGACTGGCGGGTCCCTGAAGCCCTCGTCCCAGGTGTATACCTGGCGCTCAACGTCACGCACGCGGCGTTAGGTATGCCCGCCGGCGCTACGGCTGACAGGATTGGACGCGAGCGAACCTTGGTCTTCGGCTACTTGGCGTTCGTCGCCACCTCTCTAGCCCTGATAGTCTTGGATGCAAACCCCTTCAACGCCTTCATCGTAGCCTTGGCATACGGTGTCTACCAGGGCATCGTTGAGACGGTTCAAAGAGCCCTCGTTCCGCGCTATGCGCCGGAAGACCTCAGGGGTACGGCGTACGGCGTCTACTACCTGACGGTAGGCCTTTCGTTTCTAGTAGCCAACTTCGTAGTAGGGTTCCTCTGGGACACGGCAGGAAGACAGGCAGCATTCACTTACAGCCTCGTCACGTCCATAGCCGCGATGCTAGCCCTTCTACTCTTCGTCGCAGCGACGCAGAAGACGACCAGCCCTGGGAGAGCGGAAGTAGCTTCGCGTAGGTGAGTGTCCTCTTCGCGGCGTTAGGTGACGCTTATAAGTCTCGCGGGACGCTGATGAACACCTATGCATGATGGCCTCGCGATGACCGAGTCGGGGCTCTCGATGTTTCACGCGATCCATCCGCGGGAATAGAGTCGGTGACCATCCTTGAGATTGGCCTTCTTCGTCTGGGAGTACCCTCCCATGTTGGTGGGAGGCCTCGGCACCTACGCCGA
This sequence comes from uncultured Candidatus Bathyarchaeia archaeon, assembly GCA_964427455.1. Taxonomy (GTDB): domain Archaea; phylum Thermoproteota; class CALKCG01; order B24; family JAWCPE01; genus JAWCPE01. The sequence goes on from CAYRUY010000026.1 coordinate 6,109, forward strand.
GAACATCACGCGGAAGTTTGTTGAGATGAACAACGATGTGACAGTCTTCACCTTGAACCCTGGAGGGCTCCCAACGCGCGAGATCATCCGCGGCGTGGAGGTTCATAGACCGATGATAGCTGATGCGAGCAATGTCTTTCCGCTCTTCGTCGCCGAGGACCTGAAACGTTGGGGAACGAACATCAAGTTCTTCAACGACCTCTTCATCTACAACATCCTCTCGGCTACGAAGTTCGTGAACGACCTCATCCGTAAGGAGCGTTACGTCTATGACCTAGCTTCGGTTCACGACTGGCTCAGCTGCATAGCAGGCGTCATATCGAAGAACGAGATCAACCTTCCTCTCGCCTTTCACGTCCACTCAACCGAATGGGGACGAAGCGGCAACACGGGTTCCGAGGTGGTCAGCCACCTGGAGAGGCAGGCAGCTGAGAAAGCGGACCGAGTCGTAACAGTGAGCTACGCGATGCGCGAAGACCTCGTGCACCACGGCTGGGCCGAGCCGAAGATCAGCGTCGTATGGAATGGGGTCGACCCCTCGATCTACGATCCGGCTAGGTGTCGCGCGGAGGGTGTCAAGGCAGTGAGGGGCCGGTATGGAATCGAGGACGACGAGGCTATGCTCTTCTTCATCGGCAGGCTGACCTGGGTTAAAGGCGTCAGGAACCTCGTCCAAGCTATGCCGTTGATCTTGAAGGATTTCCCGAAGACGAAGCTCATAATCCTTGGGAGAGGCGAGGAACAGAGAGACCTCCTAGAGCTCTGCGCGAGGTTGGGCGTAGAGAAGAACGTGAGTCTCAGGTTCGAGTTCATCCCGGAGAGCGAGCGTATCCTTCACTACGCGGCCTCGGACATCTGCATCTTCCCATCCACCTACGAGCCCTTCGGCATCGTAAGCCTTGAAGCGATGGCTATGGAGAAGCCCTTGGTCGTAGGCGCCAGGGGCGTGGTCGGCTTCAGGGAGCAGGTCGTCCCGGCAGGCTCAGACCAGAACGGCATCCACGTCAACGGAGGCGACCCTGTTGACATAGCCTGGGGCATCAAGGGAGCCCTCTCTGACCCTGCGAGGGCCAAGCAGTGGGGGATAAACGGACGGAAGAGGGTTCTCGAGTACTTCACATGGGACAAGGTCGCAGAGCAAACCCTACGAGTCTACGAGAACGTTCTCGCAGCCAAGACTCCTGCCGGGAAAACCTGAGGAAAAAGCCGAGAGAGCCTGAGGGAAAGACTTAAAGGCGGATTTGGGGAGGCCATTCAGGGCCCTGGGGGTTATCCTAATGGTGGAGTCTAGATCTGAAACACTAGAATTGCTGAGAGATTTTGGTCGAGTCTGCGGGGAGAAAGGCTGGAAGGCAGCAGAGGACGGGAGCTGGGTCAAGGTTGGCAGCGAGTACGACGTCATCGTATGGTCGAACAGGTTCACTGCGCCGACGGTTAAATCCATGGTTAGCAGCAGGAGATGCTCTATCCGCGAGGACGAGGTCTGGGGCGTTAAGAAAGCAAAGCATATAGCGTTCGTGGCGACGAACGGATTCCCCAGAGAGGTCTCGGAGTTCTTCAACGAGAACCCTGAACTCGCCTCCGGCGTTACGCTGTTCGATCTTCGAAAGTCTGAGAGAAGAGGCAGACTCAGCCGAGTCTTAAGGGACCTCGAACAGCTGCTCCAAGAACGCCGGGGCAGAAGGTTCAGGGCAAGAAGCCTCAGGGCGCGGCGGGCCGACCAAGCCGCCTAGAGAAGGCGTGGACTGCGTCTCTGACCACAGCTCAGGTCAGCGCCTCTCGTCACCTTGGAGGAGCAGTTAACAGGCTCGTTGGGAAGAGGCAAGACGCTGAGCGGTCAGCGGAATGGTTAAGTCGTCATCTCGCGCCCTTACGGTTGAGCTGAATGTCTCTCTTGGTGGTCGATGAAGTCCCTTTCCATCTATGGAAGCCCGACTCAGAACAGGCCTTCGAGAGACTGGTGGGGCTTCAGGTGAGGCGGATCTTCGGAGAAGACTCTGAGTCCTTCTTCGACCTCAAACAGAGGCTGAGGTCTAAGGCAGGCATCGGCTCCATACCTGACGGCTACGTGATAACCTTCACGGGAACGCCCAGATGGCACGTCGTCGAGGTAGAGCTGGCCTCTCACCCTCCCTACGAACACGCGACCCCACAGCTGGCGAGGTTCAAGTCCGCCATAGCCAACATTGAAGAGCAGCGCAGAATCGCCGAAGCGATGTATGGTGAGGTTACGTCAGACCCCGTGAGGGCGGCTTCGTTCAAGGCCAAGATTGGTCCACAGGAGATCTATCATTTCATCTCCTCCATCCTGGCTAATCCTCCGGTCTACGTGGTCATCATAGATGAGTTCAGCCATGAGTGGGATGAAGCGTTGCGTAACTTCCCGGACGTCAAGGTGGTGGAGTTCAGGACCTACGCTCGTGAGAAGGTCGGGTTGGAGGTCCACAGTCACATCTTCACTCCACTGTACGAGGCGCCGCCACCACCGCCGCCTCCGCCCCCAACACCTCCACCGACCGAGCGTCCTCCGGAGAATTGGATTCCACGTCTCAGGGTTTGGAAACGTGTGCTGGCGAGAGGAGGGACCGTCACGGCGCAGGAGCTCCATACTATAGCTGACGAAGTCGGGATGGACCGTAGAGGGTTGGGGGGTTTCTTCCGCGGAGAGAAGGGAAGCCTCATACGAACCCCAGGCGGACGATTGACGCTCGCTCCCCATGCCATCGAGGCTGTCAGGAAATACGGGGGTTCGATAGACTAGCTGGGCTAAGGGTCTCGCATGTCAGTAAGGGAATCGACCTCTACTTATTCGCTTGTAAGCAATTCGATAGGTCTAGGTAGAGGCTTTGCGCTGGCCCCGGAGTCGGGCGCAACGAGCCCAATCTAGTGGTCGGGAGACGGAGAGAGGATCATCTGTCAGGCCCTTGTCTTGGCTGGCCCCTCTAGGCGATTCGAGAGTAGGCCGCACACCTCTTCCATCGTGATCGGGGAGTCTCCCTTGGATTCCAGGAGCCCCGCCTCCTTCAGGCGGCCGACCAGACGTGTCGCCGGAGGCTGCTCTAGGTGAACGCTCTCTAGGAGCGCTCTGTCAGAGAGGATCCGCCGCGTTGGGCCCTCGGCTTGGACATGGCCGCGGTTCAGGACGTACACGTAGTCTGCTAGCTCGGCCACGGCTTCTACGTCGTGCGTCGCCAGGATGAGGGTCGTTCCCTCAGTTTCCCTGAGGTTCTTGAGCAAGCCCATGAGTTCCCTTCGGCTGCTGGGGTCTAGGTTCGCTGTCGGCTCATCTAGCAGCAGGAGCCTCGGCTTCATAGCTAGGACCGTTGCCAGCGCTGCCTTCTTCTTCTCGCCGAAGCTCAGGTGGTGAGGCGCCTTCTCTGCGTTCTTCTCCAGGCCGACGAGTTGGAGTGCCCAGAAGACCCTCTGTTTGACCTCTGCCGCGGAGAGGCCTAGGTTGACGGGCCCGTAGGCCACATCTTCTTCAAGCGAGGAGCAGAACAACTGGTCATCCGGGTTCTGGAAGAGAACGCCGACGCCCTCCCTGGCACGGCGTCTCTCAGCCCCCACTGCGGGGATACCGAACAGCCTAACCGCCCCCTGGGTCGGGGTGAGAAGCCCAGCAAGGTGCATGACCAGCGTCGACTTCCCCGCGCCGTTCGGACCGAGCACTGCAGCGCTCTGGCCTTCGCAGACTCTAACGCTGACATCCTCAAGGGCGACCGTGCCGTCAGGGTACACGTACCGCAGGCACGTTGCCTCCACAGCTGGCACGATCATCCTAGGAGGCCTCCCCAGCGCAGGAAGTCAGCTCCCGAGATGAAGAGGCAGTAGAGGAGCGTCGATGCGAGAATCAGGGTGTCTGGGGCACGCCATGGACGCTCCTGCAGCGTGGCTCGAAGGCTCGGGTAGCCCCTAGACTCCATGGCTAGGTATACGCGTTCGCCTCGCTCGTAGGCTCGTATGAACAACGCACCGAGAAGGTCGCCTAGAGACTTGAAGAGCCGCCGGCGGCTTTCAGGACGCACAGCTCGCGCCTCCCTCGCGACTGTCATCCTGTACGCCTCTTCAACGAACAGGAAGAGGTATCTGTATGTCATCATCAACGTATCGACGAAGAGCCTTGGAGCTCTCAGTTTTCTCATCGCGTCAAGGATTGAGGCGAAGCGCGTCGTCAAGCCTAGCAACGTCATGGAGGCGACGCAGATCCAGACCCTTGCAACAAACGATGCCAGCCTCTCGGCTCCTTGCGACGTGATGGTGAGAACGGTGTCTCCTAGGCTTAGGGCAAACACTGGGACTCCGGGGACGAGAAAGAGAAAAGGGAGGCCGATCATCAAAGAAAACGCGGGGATGAAAAGTGATGACCTGAGGAGGAAGTATCGCGGAGGAGCCTTTGACATCGCGGCTAGGACCGCCACAGAAGCTAACAGGAGCACGAGGCTCAGGAGGCTCGTCACCGTGACAGCCGTGAGGACTATTACGAGGCTCATGAGGAGTTTGGCGCGAGCGTCAAGCCTATGGACGACCGAGTCCCTCGTCGCGTATCTTTCCATGCGCAACGTGTCTTCGAAGAAGACGAGGAGGCTCCTCAGGTCCATTATCGCTCAGCCCTCAGAGGTCTAGCTTTTCCTTCGCCGCCGTAGGCCTCTGCCGAGACCCCATGTGGCCAGAAGGACGAGGAAGAAGCCTGTCAGACCGGCTAGCAACGTGCGCAGATACGGGTCGTCGATGAACGGCAGCTTGTAGTCGGGCAGGGGCGCGGGCCACAGCGGCTTCATCTCTTCTATACCTAGGGTTTCAGCAACCTTCTCTAGGCCGTCGGGGAAGGCTGAAGCGAGAGGCAGGAGGATAGCGACGAGCAGTAAGACTGCGATGAGGGTCCTCTTAGCCCAGCTTTCCAGGTGGTCCACCTCCGAGTGGGCCTATCTTCGGCAGCGCAAGCATGTCCGGTCGCGTTTTCGAGACGTACGTGAACACCGCGGCTGTGGTCAATCCTTCGCCGACGCCGATGAACGCATGCCAGAAGGCCATCGTCGGAATGGTGATAGCCGCGCCGCCGTAGGGTTGGAAGGCTGACGAGATGCCTATCTCGAAGCCGCAGGCCAATGCTCCTAGGAAGACTGAGAGCCAAGCGGCTACAAAGACTGCGGCAACAGCCCCTTGCTGCCCTCTCCAAACCTTCCTTAGGCCGACGTAGACGTAGTAGGTTCCTGCAGCTATGACTCCCATGTTCAGGATGTTGGCGCCGAGCGCTGTGATGCCGCCGTCGCCGAAGACGAGAGCCTGAATCACCAGTATGACGGTCATCGAGAAGATCGTAGCGTAGGGGCCTAGGAAGACCGCGATCAACGTTCCGCCTACGAGGTGACCGCTCGTCCCTGCGATTATGGGAAAGTTCAGCATCTGGGCGGCGAAGACGCCCGCCGTCAGGACTGACAGAAGCGGGAGGTCGCGATCGCCGAGGCTTCGTTGGGCTCCTCGGAAGGCCGGTAGGATGAACCCCAACGCTAGAACCCATGCGGCAAAGAAGACGGGCGGGTCGAGGAAGCCGTCAGGGATATGCATCTTGGTCCCGTAATACTTACCTCTGGAAAAGTATTACGGCGTATTAAGGCTTTCTCCGACTCATCCCAGATACGCGAAACTATCGTTTTGACAGGGTCGGAGGGGGCGTGAAAAGACATGAGGGCTATTGACTTCTGCGCCGGCGACTTTCTGCGTGAACCTTCAACCGGATACGCTCCTTACTTCAAAGCTGTTCTTATTATCGCTAAGAGGTTCTTCGTGGAGGCGTTTGGGTGGATGGTGTTTGACGAGCCTACGATATGGCCTCCGCCCGGTGCCTCTCTTCTGGGCATCTCCTGGTCTCCTTTGAGGGGATCTACTGATGCGTTATTCTGTAGGAGGCAACTCTCCAGTCTTTGACATCAAAGCCAACCTTAAGATGCAGTTTTATGGAAGCTTCGTTGTCAGGGTTGATTGTTGTATATATTCTATCTACCCCCGAGAGTCTAGCATGGTGTATGAGCCTATGCAGCAGGGCGACCCCTACTCCCTGTCTTCGGAACTCTGGCTGAACGACTATGTATTCAATCCATAGCAGACTATCAACGCCATGCATGAAATCGATTCTTTGACTTGCCACGTAACCGACAACCTTACCGCCTTCTTCGGCGACGAAGCTGCTTCCAGTTGTAAGGTAGAAATCAAAGCGTGCACGAGTTACCTCCTTGGTTTCCTGCTGTTCCCTTAGATACTGCTGAGGGTTTTCACGCTTTAGGAATTCCAGGTATTCAGAATACGCTTCTTCGAAAAGTCTTCTGAAGGCTTCGTAGTCGTTCTCTTCAATCTGTCTTATCATCACTAGTCACACCACCTTTGGGTCTTTTCTTTTGCAGACAGAGAGGCCTGATCTGTCAATGAGGGGGCATCAAGGATCAGGGAAGCGACGGGCTTGACCCGTTGAGGCGTCGAGGCTAGAGCGATGTGAAGCCTTCCACTGTCTTCTGGTCGAGCCGCTTCACAAGCTCGACGCAGAGCTTGACCGCGTTATCCACATCTTCTAGGCTGAGAAGCCCGACTGAGCTGTGGATGTGCCTCGTCGCTACGCCTATCACTATGCTCGGGCATCCGGCTCGGCTGATGTGGATTCTACCCGCGTCGGTGCCGCCGCGGGCGACCTGAGACAGCTGGTACGGTATCTTCTGTTCCTCCGCCGCTTGGATGACAAACTCCTTCAGGAGCTGGTTAGGGATCATCGAGGCGTCGAAGGTGAGGATCGTTGGGCCCCGCCCCATCTTGGCCGGAGCCTCTGAAGGTTTCACTCCTGGTACGTCACCTGCGATGTCAACCTCAAGGACGATGGCGACGTCGGGGTCGACCATGTGCGCCACGGTTGCGGCTCCGCGTGCTCCCACCTCTTCCTGAACCGTGGCGGCGCCGTAAACGGTGTTGGGATGCGAGATATGCCCTTCGGCGAGTCTTCGAACAGTCTCCATTGCGATGAAGGCGCCGATCCGGTCGTCGAACGCCTTGCCCATCACGAGCTTCCCGTCTCTGACGACTGAGAACGGAGACCAGGGCACGATTGGGTCTCCTATCCTAACGCCGAGCTCCTCAGCGTCCTTCTGGCTTGAAGCGCCGACATCTATGTGCATCATGTTCTTCGTCACGACTTTTGTCAAGTCCTCCAGCGGCAGCAGATGCGGCGGCTTGGCAGCTATGATGCCTGGCACGTCGCCTTTGCGGGTCCGGACGACCACCCTCTGCGAGAGCAACACCTGGTCGAACCATCCGCCGAGCGTGTTGAAGGTGAGGAAGCCTGACTCCTTGTCGATGCCTGAGACGACGAAGCCTACCTCGTCGACATGGCCTGGGAGCAGCACGTGCGGCCTCTCGGCGTCACCTTTCTTCTGGAAGACCAACGACCCGAGCTTGTCCCCTGTGAGGTCGTCGCAGTATGGGGACATGTATCGTCGCACGATGACGGTGGTCTCTCGCTCGAAACCCGCTGGGCCGAAGGACTCACACATCTCTCTAAGCACGTTTAGGGCCTTCTCGTCCACCAAGCAAGCTCACTAGCAGGACAAGGGCAGATGCTGAGGATATAAGATTGCCCTACAGGTCGGCTAGGTCTCGCGTCCTATGCACATCGACAGGCTTATAGCTCGTTCAAAGCCTTCAACACAGAGGCCCGTCATTGGGTTGCATTGCGGTTTCCCCCGATTGTGGAAGGTGGTGAACTGTGCGATGGATGTGAAGAAGAGGCTTGAGAGGTTCCTGCCGCTCTTAGAGTCGGCTGGCGCCGATGTGTACGTGGCGTCAAGCTACCCGAACACCTACTACTTCACCCTCGCGGTCGATGTGCCTGGCTTCCTGCTCTTGCCCGTCGATGGAAACCCGAGGCTTATAGTCCGCGAGCAAAGCCACGCCGCCGCTCAGGACCTGGCACAGGGCTGCGAGGTCATAGGCGTGAGATCGCACGAGAGCTACGAAGAGAGAGTTCTCAGAGAGCTACAGGCGTTCAGGCCGCCCAGCATCCTTGTAGACCATCTCTCTTCGCAAGCCTGCGTGAATTGGACGCAGCGGCTGCGCGGCGTCAAGCTGGGCGTGAGACCTGACCTGCCAGCTTCGTTGAGGCGGAGGAAGGAGCCTGAGGAGGTAGAGCTCCTTCGAAAAGCGGCTGAGATCGCGGATCGGGGCATGGAGGCCGCGTTCTCGGCGTTGAGGCCTGGCGTGAAGGAGCGTGAAGTCGCCCTTGAGGCCGAGTACGCGATGCGTAAGGCCGGCAGCCAAGAGCTAGCGTTCAACGTGGTGCTAAACACGGGAGCCCGGTCCGCGTACCCGGATGTTTGCCGCGCAGACAAGGTCGTCGCTGAGGGCGACATGGGCTTTGTCGACCTAGGGCCGAGGTATCAGGGCTACATGGGAGATATGACGAGATGCTTCATCCTCGGCCAGCCGACGGCTCGACAGCGCGAGCTGGTGAACACAGTTCGGAGAGTTCAGGAGGAGGCCCTGCAGATGGTCCGCCCCGGCCTGAGGACGGAATATTACGACTTGGCGATAAGGCGGGCCTTCACGGCGGCCGGGTACGAGGGGAACCCACCCCATCACACGGGCCATTCCTTAGGCCTAGGCGAGGACATCCCAGACATAGTTCCTGCCACGGATGACGTTATCCTCCTGGGCGACGTGATGACCGTGGAGATCGGCGCGTACGTCCGAGACTTCGGCGGAGCAAGAATAGAGGATATGGTGATCGTGGCTGACGGCAAGCCGGAGGTCTTGACGAGGTTCCCCAAGGACCGTATCGTCATCTAGCCGCGACGCTCAGCCATGGCTCAAGTTAGACGCAGGTCATCGTTCGCGCTTGATGTTCCGTCTCTGTTCTACCACGTTTATTCTGGCCTCTCGGCCGCGGTGGCAGGTATCGAATGTGGATTGTCGGCTCAGGGCAGGTAGCTGACAGGCTTGTTGGGAGTCAGGTTCCGGTAGGCGTGGTTGAGGGCCTGTACGACATGGTAGGCGGCCTTCCAGTCGCATCCTTTTCTTGGGTCTTTCTCCGACCCGTCTGCCTCGACGCTCAGGTACCACTCCCAGTACTTGTCATCGTAAAGGTAGGTTGAGCAGAACCTGAGAAGCTCTCTCAGAAGCTTCGCGTAACGCTCTTCGCCAGTCAACCTGTACGCCATCGAGAGGGCGCCTATGCCCTCTGTCTGAACCCACCAGACCTTCTCAGCGGCCTTCGGGATGCCCTCAGGGGTTCCCATCGAATAGAAGCCCCCATGCTCGCGGTCCCAGCCGTAGTTGACTGCGAAGCTGAGCAGTTGCTCGGCGACCGCGCTGTACGCTTTCGTGCCGAGGATGCCGTCTAGGGCCCAGAGGAACCACGCCGCTTCAAGATTATGCCCATAGCTGACGAGGCCCTTTGTCTGCTCGAGGTTCTCCCGCCAATCAGGTAGAAAGGCCTCCCTGAGGCATCGATGGGTCCTGTCTATCATCGGCCCAGCAACCAAGTCTCCGTGGCGTGCCAGGGCTTCCCTATACCGGGCATCTCCGGTGGCTGCGTAGAGCGATGAGAGGCCTTCGATCATGTGCATAACGATATCTGCCCTCTTGAACCGCTCCTTAACCGACCAGTCCACGTCGTGAAACCAGAAGTAGCCTCCGTGCTGCTCGTCCCATGCCCGACGCTCCGTCAAACCATACGTCTCCTCAGCCTTCTTCAGCGCTTCCCGGTCTCCGCTCGCTCGGCAGTACTCGCCTAGGGCGTAGACGGCGAAGGCGTGGCCGTAGGGGAACTTCGCCTTCTCGATCGGCTTCCCCTCCCTTGTCGTTGAATACACCCATCCCTCGTTCTGAGAGTCCCAGAGGTTGCGGAGGAAAAACTCGACGCCCTGCTCTGCGAGCTTCAGGTGCTTCTCCTCTTGGCTCAACATGTAGCCCGTTGAGAACGAGTAGATCATCCTCGTCTGCATAACCAGGTACTTCTCGCCCTGCCCGAACGTTGTGCCATCGCGGTTCAGAAGCGTCAAGAAGCCTCCGTACCTCCGGTCGATCCCATGCCTCTCCCAGAACCCGAGAACAGCCTCAAGCAGATGCCTGCGCAGGTCCACGCCTCCAAGCTCAAATCCGCTCATCGCATCTGTCACCCCTAAGGTACTAGGTCCTCTCAATTCGTCCCAGTTTGACTTTCACCGTTCAAGAACGGAGGTTGCGGCTATAAGCCTAGTCTATCCATTGGGTGTGGGCGTCAACGCGACCAGGTGCAGACTGGCGCAATGGGAGCCATGTTCCCTTCAAGAGCTTCAATATCCTGAAGCCCATTCTGCACGGAGCTGGAATCAGGTCATGTTGAGGCTTGCCTTTGCTATCTCTATGAACTCCCGGACCTTCTCGATCTCTAGCTTAAGCAGGTCTGGGTCCAGGACGCCCTCGTAGAAGATCTCGCCGTGAACTAGCCTGCTCCTTGCCGCGTACCTGTCGTAGATGCCGAGCTTAGCCAGCTCCGGATGTTTCTCCTCGACCTGTCGGAGGGCGTTTCTCCTCTCGTAGTGGCTTCTCGGGGTCGAGCCTGTATCCTTTAGCGCTAAGGCGTTGGCTGCTTGACCGGCGGCGTTCCACGCCTTCTCAGCCGAGTCGCGTAGCTTGACAGTGTTCTTCTCCCTCGTCCCTTCTTCCAGCTCCTTTACCGCGAAACAAGGGGTTGTCATGGCCTGAAACTCGTCGAAGATCTCATCCAACTGCTCCGCGCTTTGGTCGCGCGGAGGAAAGACCTATTTCCTGCCGTGCGCCGCTCCGATGGAGTCCGATGAGCAGTCCGCGGATCAAGGCCGTTAGCTTCGACCTCTGGGAGACCTTGCTCCTTGAGACAGATGGCGCTGATAGGCGGAGGAGCGCGGCTCGGTGCCGAAGCCTCTCAGAGGCCTTTGCAGCTCTTAGCCTCAATATTCCCCTAGAAGATGTCGTCAGGGCACATGAGGCCTCAGCCTCCTGGCTGGCGAGCGTCTGGGAGAAGAACGAGGAGGTCACCCACCTTGACCAAGTTCGGTTTATCCTCAGGGAGGCCTCGAAGGGCGCCGTGAGCCTCAGACCTGAGTGGATGGGCCAGCTGACCGAAGCCTATGTTTCACCGCTATTCAAGGAGCCGCCGCGGCTCGACGCGGAGGCTGCGCCTACGCTCGCCTGGCTGAGAGACCAGGGCAAGCGTGTAGGGCTCATCTCGAACGTTGGGCGTACCCCGGGCGTCGCTCTTCGAAGATTCCTGGCGAAAGAGGGCCTCTCCGGGTTTTTTGACGCGATGCTCTTCTCAGACGAGGTCAGGGTTCGGAAGCCGAGCAGAGAGATATTCCAGATGGCGGCGGAGAAGCTAGGCGTGGCGCCTGCCGAGATACTTCATGTAGGAGACAACCTCAAGGCTGATGTCTGGGGCGCCAGGAATGCAGGCATGAAGGCGGTTCTCCTCTCAAGCGAGGCGGGACGGGACAGAGAGGCGGAAGCAGACCCATCCTCACTAGTCTCAATCTCTAGGAGGCTAGAGGCTGGCATCACAGCCTCGGCGATAGCACCGGATGCCACCATAACCAAGTTGGGTGTACTCGCTCAAGCGTTAAGCCGCCTTGAGGAGACCTGGGCCAAGGCGAAGAGCCTTCGATGAGGCGGCTCCCCTTTCGACGGGAGGCCCGTCTGACACACCCCAGCAGACCCCTCAATTCCTCGCGGCGCGTGTTCAGCCCCGGAAACCCACGATCAACAAGAGCCACATCATATACGGTGGAGAGGTCGGCTTCCGCTCAGGGAGGTGCCCACTCTCAGGAACGGCTCCCCCAAGTGGAAAAGATAGTTCTCAATCAGAGCCGGTCCGCGCTAGGTTTCCGCTGGATCAGGGCCGGCCTCTCGCTCGTTTGGTCACGTAGAACGCACGCTTCGGCATGGTGAAGAGCCCTATGAACGCACGAGTGAAGCCCTAGGAGAGGAGGGCCTGGGAGGGCGACCTCTGCGTCTAGCTACTCTCACGGCTTGTACGGGCCTCTCGGAACCGCGTCGAGCAGCCCCGCCGGGCTGACGGTGCTGAAGAGGCTCCAAGCCGCGAAGAGGAGGAAGCTGAAGGCAACATACGGGATGAGGGCTTTGTTCCACGGGACCCGGTACAGGTAATGAACGCTCACGGTGAACTGGAGCAGAGTGGTCCAGGCAAGCCCGACGGCTGCGGAGAAGGGTAGGAAGCCGAAGAGAAGCGAGGGGAGGTCCCCGAAGGCTATACAAGCTAAGCCGTCTCTCCACGTTCCCTCACCGCCAAGCGCGTATCTGGCCACAAGGTGGAGGAAGGCTGCAGCGAAGAGAGCGGTGCCGAGAGTATCCGAGAGCAAGGTTGGGATACATGCAAGCCAGGAGAGGACCGGGTCGCCGAGGTACGAGTAGTAGAGCGGGTAAAAGTCTCGGCTCAAGGCGAGGTAGACCTGGTTCCCGAAGTGAAAGTCAACGATCTTCACCGCGGACACGCCTACAACCCAGTCGGTCAGAGGCTTCCACAGGGGCAGCAGAAGCGCAGGGATCATGCTGAAGACCGTGATGAACCCTAGAGCATACCATGGGCTACGTGAATCAACCCCACGCTTCCGCTCTTCGCGGAGACGTTCAAAGAATAGGAAAGGGTCCCTCAAGATGAGCCAAGCATCGAAGCCAAACCGTCCTAGAGGTCGCAAGGCTCCGTCCTACCCGACAGGACCAGCTGACCACTTAAGGATGCGGCCACGGCTCCTCCACTGAGAAGCTTCTGTCCTTGAGTTGAAGGGCCTGGAGCTCCGAGAAACGCCTTTTGGCTTAGAGCCTCCGGGATCTGAGAGTGAAGGGCAGAACCCTGTCTGCTACTTTGGAGGCCCACGGGATGTCTAGGCAGGGCGGCCCGTTAGCCGTGATGCTGTTGGAGCGCGACGAAGGGAGTCGGCTCGTCAAGGTGTGGAGAGGGAGGTGGCAAGCAGCACGAGCAGCCCTAGCGTTGCGCAGTAGTAGGCGAAGAGGTGGAATCTGCCGCCTGTCAGCGTCCTGAGAAGCAGCCTGAGCGAGAAGTATCCTACCAGGGCTGCGACGAGCATGGCTGCTAGGTAGACGCTTAGGCTTGGGTCTGAGACTGAGACAGCGGTGGATTCGAGTGCTACGGCTCCAATGATTGACGGTACAGAGAGCAGAAAGGAGTACTTTGCAGCTGTCTTGGCGCTTAGGCCCCTGATGAGGCCGATGCCTATGGTCACGCCGCTCCTAGAGATGCCTGGAGCAATCGCCACGCCTTGGAAAAACCCTATCAGCAACGCATCCCAGTAGTTCAGCGTTTCTCTACCCGACCTCGGCCTTGAAAGGAAGAGAAGCGGAGCTATGGCCAGGTACGCAAGTGCCACAGCCTTAGGGCTGTAGAAGAGCGGTTCGAGAAATGCTCGAAAGAGCAGAGCGATCAAGACTGTTGGAAAAGTGCCTACGAGGATTAACAGCACATAGCGGCCGTCATCGCTCCTGAAGTCCAGTCTGGTAGCTGATTTCAGGATTCTCCAAACATCAGTTCGGAAGAAGGCTAGGGTGACGCCGAGGGTGCCTAGGTGCAGTAATGCGTCGAAGACAAGGGGTAGACTGAGGCCTAGGGCGGTTTGAGCGATCACGAGGTGGCCTGAGCTCGAGATGGGAAGCCACTCCGTAACGCCCTGGAGCGCCCCGAGAAGAAACGCTTCAACGGGGCTCAGCATAGGCGACGATCGAACCGTGGAGGTTTATCAGCATTTGCACACAGCACGGACATCAGGGCTAGGATGAACAGGATGAACGCCCTGTTCCCACGGCTTCGTCACAAAACGTTATATGAGTAAGCTTCACGTATGCCAGTTGATAGGTGTGAGCGAATTGGAGAAGAGCATCGTCTACTTCACGTCGCCTGGTGTTGACAACACGGATGCGGTCCTAAGCCTCGCCAAGGAGAGGGCGGCAGACCTGGGCGTAAAAACGGCTGTGCTGGCCTCCACACGGGGTTTCACGGCCGAGAAGGCTTTGAAGGCTCTGGAAGGGTTCAAGCTGGTCGTCGTCGGCATCGACCGTGAAAGGTTCTCGAAGGAGACGACAGCGAAGCTGAACGAGAAAGGCTTCCCGCTGGTCTTCAGCCACGAGGTCTCCTACCAGTATCCTGAGGAGATGAAGACGGCCTTCAGGAGGTTCTCGCAGGGAGTTAAGGTCGCGGTGGAGGACGCTGTCATCGCCTGCCTAGGAGGCTTCGTAGAGCCGAGCGTAGACGTCGTCTCCTTGGCCGGCTCCTCCCGAGGTGCAGACACGGCCATCGTCGTCAGTACGGCTTGGGACTTCCCCTCTGTAAAGGTTAGGGAAGTGGTCTGCATGCCGCGCTGAAGATGCCTGCCGTTGAAGTCGCTCTATCTCACTTCCCAGTGTCTGCGTGTGCCTTGACCAGTTTGGGTACGAAGAGGTACGAGTAAGCGGGAATGAGCCCGCTATGGTCGGAGAACACGATAAGCGCTGCGGTCGCCTCGACGACAGCCGCAAAAGCGATCAGGATTCATGTGTTTCCCTTCATTCCCCAAACACGCCCCGTTTCTGATCCCGTCTGTTCTCTACCGTTCTGGAACGCTCTTGTCCTGTCAGACTCTTCCTGAGGGGATGCGATCCGCCCAAAGGAGCTTCAGCTCTGCTCGGTGACGAGGCGGTGTTCGGCCTCTGATGTGGCGCCGACGCCTAGGTCGGCGGCTGTACGGATCTGCGTATAGTCCCAGGGGTTCTTGCTCAAAGAGTTGCCGGGATAGCTCTTGGTGACTTTCATTCCTTCCATGTCTGGGGCTGCGCGGTCTTTTGAGGCTAGGACTAGGTTCGGCTCCGGGGATCGGTTTCTCACCGGTGGGTGCTAGCAGTCTCTGGTCTCTTCGGGGTTCTTCTGCGCAACATCATTATGGCTACGAGAGCGATGATGGCCGCTACTGCGGCTGCGGCTATGTACGTTAACGGTAGGGCCTCCTCGATGACTGGCTTCAAGCTGAGGTCCGGGTAGCTGATGCTGAGCGATTGAACGGAGGGCATGACTGCGCCAAAGCTGCCTATGCCGGAGGTTTTGCCTTGGGGGATTATGAACGGCAGTTCATCGGCTAGGTTTACGACCTCGAGGATCACGTTCCGGTCGACTGTGAGGGTGTGGAAGCCTTCCTGGATAGGCTGGACGCTGTCGGTGGGAAGCGTGAAGCTGACTCCGTCTTGCTCGATCCGGGTCTGTTCGGCGGTGAAGAGGTAGGCTCCTCCAGGCGGCAGGAAGAGGCTCGCCGTCTGACCGCCCTTCAAACCCATGAAGTTGATGCCGGGCTCTATGTTGCTGTCGCTCTTGTACATGAGCACTATGGGTTTCCCGCTCTCAACTACCATGCGGTCCAGCCTGAGCTCCACAGAGTTGTTGCTGCCACTGACGACGTTGAACTCCGCGTTGACCTTCTCATACTCCTCGTCTAGAACAGTTACTTTTGTATCCTCGGTGCTTGTGATGAACGCTTTCCTGTAGAAGAAGGGATAGTTCTGGGAGCCTCCCCAGGCCTCTAGGCCGGTTGATGAGGAGCCGTAGATAACGGTGCCTACGAAGCCTCCTTGAACCGACGGGTAGAAGCATGGATAACCCATGGTGAAGGTCTGAAGCATCACGTAGCCAGAGGAGACAAGCCTGTAGTTGGCGTACGGCGTCAAGCCCAACTGCCTAAACTGGTTTGCTTCAAGCTTGAAATCCACCACCGTCGTTCCGTTCGCGTCTGACACCGTGACCTCGCTGGGCTGGAGGGCGTAGACGATGAAGGCCAGGCCGCTTGTCCTGCCGAGCAGAGCCTTGAAGATGAACTCCTTGCCCACATAGCCCCCCTCTACGCTCGTGAAGAACGTGCTGAAGATCGCGTTCTTATCCTCAACATCGGCGCCGCCCATCAAGGTCACTGTAGCAGGCTTGTCCGAGACGACTTTGAAGAAGGTCCCGTTCGGAAGCGGCACCGTCGCCTCCTGAAGCCTGTCCAAGCGGAGGGACACGACCTCACGCCTTTCAGTGAGAGAATAGACGGTCACGGTGGTCCCGTCTTGGTCTCCGATGATGTTCACGTAGCCGCGGTCCTTGATCGAGCTTTCTCTCACGTCGAACTCCACGGCTTGAGAGCCTGAAAAGCGGGTGACGTAGATCGACCAGATCCTGTCAGGCACGTAGCCGTAGTAGACGTAGGGGCCCTCAACCCCCTTGACGGGTGGCGGAGAGGCCGTAGCCGCGACGCAGAGAAG
>CAYRUY010000027.1:0-20906 GCA_964427455.1 uncultured Candidatus Bathyarchaeia archaeon
AAGGGGTATATGCGGCCTGATGGAACCTCCTACTACGTCGTCATCCCTAAAGAGATCAGGGAGTTGCTTGGGCTGAAGGGCGGCGAGTACTTCGTGATGAAGGCCAGACCGGAGAAACGGGAGATCGAACTGAAGGTCGCGAGGTTCGTCGAAGAGGGACAACTCAGTCCTCCCTAAGTCTTTCCTATCGACACAGTAGAAGATCTCGCTGACTCAGCTGTGATGCTGTTCATCCAGATCGTGTCGAAGATTGTTGTCGAGAAGGACTAATGGAGTGAAGATTGAAAGAGTAAGTAGTGTCGGGTGTAAAAAGGCTGGCAGCGCGTCAATTGAGCAATCAGCTAACGTGACAAGGGGAGCAGGCAATGGCGGAGAAGTATGATCCGTCCAACTGGAGCTTGACCAAGCGCCTCCTCGGATATGTCAAGCCCTACCTAGGCACCTACGCAATGATAAACGTCACAGCCTTTGGGAGGGAGGGTATATACAGCCTAGTCGCGCCCCTGCTTGTGATGCTGATCATAGACTACGCCCTAGTTCCAGCACCGGGAGCAACCAACTGGTTTCTGGAGCTGCTAAAGGCGTGGACAGGAGTCAGCGACAGGTATGGGCTGCTCATCATACTCAGCAGCTTGATGATACTGCTAGCAGTGATCAGGTCAATCTTCTTCGTCGTCCACAGGTATCTACGTGGGGTCCTAAGCCAGAACATCATCCGCGATATGCGCGGCCAGCTTTACAACGCTCTCATCAACAAGTCGTTCGGCTACCTCGGCCAGGTGAGGACAGGCCAGATCATAAGCCGGGTCACCAGTGACATGAACGCAATCGACATGTTCTACTCGGAGACTGTCAGAGAAGCTTTCAGGATGAGCCTCCAGCTGGCCCTTACAATTGCCGTCCTAATGACGATGAGCTTGAGGCTGACCATCATAACCTTGTTGCCCCTCCCCGTAGTCTTCCTGACTACCCGCCTCTACATGGGGAGGGCTAGAGAGCGGATGTCTGCGACAAGAGCCCAGCTCGATTCGCTCAACTCCGTACTCATCGAGGGGATATCAGCCCAGAAGCTGATCAAGGGGTTCGGGCAGGAAGAGGCTTTCGCTGACAGATTCGAGAAAGAGAACCAAGGATACGTCGCCAGAAGCCTCAGAACTCTCAGGGTACAAGCGGGCTACACGCCTTCAAACACGATGATCACCGCGATAGGTACGGCACTAGTTCTCGCATTCGGCGGCATCATGGTCTCGGGAGGCTCGCTCACTCTTGGTGAACTCGTCGTCTTCGGGACCTACTTCAACCAACTCGTCGGCCCAGTCAGGATGTACGCACGGCTCATAGACTTCTACCAGGATGGCTTGGTCAGCGCCCGCCGCGTATTCGAGGTGCTGGACGTAGGCAGGGACGTCCCGGAGGCGGAGAACCCCGTAGACCTCCCGAGACTCAGAGGCGACATAGAGTTTAGGAACGTATCCTTCAGCTACGGCGGAACCGCTGAGACGGTAAAGGATGTCAGCCTCAGGGTATCGGCAGGCGAGAGGATAGCTATAATCGGATTCGTCGGCTCAGGCAAGACCGCCCTCACAGAACTCATCCCCCGCTTCTACGACGTGACCAGCGGACAGGTTCTCATAGACAGTCGCGACATCCGTGAGGCCTCCCTGAAATCTCTGAGGAGCCAGATAGGCATCGTCCTCCAGGACATCTACATCTTCTCAACCACGATACGGGATAACATCACATTCGGCAAACCCGACGCGTCGGATGAAGAGGTGACTCGAGCAGCGAAGGCTGCCCAGATTCATGACTACATAGCGTCTCTGCCCAAGGGCTACGAAACCGAGGTGGGTGAGAGGGGCCTCACCCTGAGCGGCGGGCAGAGGCAGAGGATCGCCATAGCCAGGGTCCTCCTGACCGACCCCCGAGTCCTCATCCTCGACGATTCAACGAGCAACGTTGACGCTGAGACGGAGGTCTTGATCCGCAAGGCCATCGACGCCCTGCTTGAGGGGCGTACGGCCCTGATAATCACGCAGCGCGCCTCCACCTGTGAGAACGCTGACAGGGTAATCGTTGTGGATAAGGGCCGCGTCATAGCCACTGGGAAACATGCTGACCTCCTGAAGACGAGCGAGAAGTATCGCCTGCTGATCGAGTCGCAGACCCTGACGCTGGAGCAGGAGGCCAGCGACTGATGGCTGAGTACTCCGGCAGATACGACGTCGGCTCGCTCGAGTCTACCAAGCGGGTGTTCAACGACTGGGACTTGGTGAAGAGGATCCTCAGGGAGTATATGCTCCGTCACAAGCCTCTGGTCGCCGCGGTAGGCTTCATCATCCTGATGAAGACCCTCCTAGTCCTTGCTGGTCCGTTCATCTACAAGGTCACCCTCGACAACTTCATCAGCAATTCCCCGGAGCCGAACGAGCAGTGGCTTGCAGGCATAGTAAGGGGAATCGCCTCGGCCATGAGCGGGGGAACCGCGGCCTCACCCTGGACTATCCTCGTCTCATCCAGCTTAGTCTACGTCGCTGTGGGCATCGCCCTCTGGGCGGCGATGAGCCTTCAGGAATATTACATCAACAAGCTTGGGTACTACATGATAGCTGATATTCGAAGGGACTTCTTCCTCCACTTGGAGAAGCTGAGCCAAAGTTTCTTCGAGTACGGCAACACCGGCAAGCTCGTTTCCAGGGTCACCAACGACGCAGAAGCGATGAGGACCCTGGTCTCGTCCGGCATGATCGGCGTGGTAGCAGACCTGTTGACGGCGGTCGCCGTACTGGCTACCATGCTCCTGCTCAACATGCAGCTGGCGCTTGTGGCGATGGCCATGGCTCCAGTCCTCGCCATCGTCACGACAACATTGAGGAGGTATGTCCGCGACAGATGGAGGATGGCGCGGCTGAACATCGCGGCAATGACGGCGAAGGTCCAGGACCTGATGTACGGCGCAAAGGTGACGAAGGCTATGGCCCAGGAGGAGAGGAGCCTAGCCGACTTCAACACTGTCAATGAGGAGAATGCTCGGGCCCAGATCAGGGCCGAGGTGACGGCTAACATCTACGACGCCATCGTAAGCTTCTTCACCGCCCTGATAAGCGCCCTCATCTGGTTCACTGGTGGTCAACAGGTGATCGGTGCAGCCCTTACCTTGGGCGACTTGGTCGCCTTCACCCAGTACTTGACCAGTTTCTTGACCCCCATAGAAAGCATCAGCACGTTCTATGGAGGGATACAGAGCGCGCTTGCCGGCGCGGAGCGCATCTTCTCCGTGCTTGACGTTGAGCCGGAGGTGAAGGAAGCATTAGACGCCGTAGAGTTACCGGATGGGGAAGGCGTCGTCGAGATCAAGGACGTGAGCTTCAGCTACGTCAAGGATCAGCCTATTCTCAAGGGGATCAGCCTGAGGACCCGGCCTGGGGAACGCCTCGCTATCTTCGGCCCAACGGGGTCGGGGAAGTCCAGCATAATTAACCTTGTCGGTCGGTTCTACGACCCTGACAGCGGAGCGGTGACCATCGATGGCGTCGACCTGAGGACGGTGATGCTGGAATCTCTCAGGAGGAAGGTGAGCATAGTCCTCCAGGAGCCCTACCTCTTCCAGGGCACCCTGAGGTACAACCTCAAGTTCGGCCGTCCCGAGGCCACCGACGAAGACATGTTCAAGGTAGCGAGGCTGGTCGGCATCCACGAACCCATAATGAGGCTACCCAACGGATACGATGAGGAGGTCAGGGAGCGCGGCAGCAACCTCAGCTACGGACAGCGGCAGCTCGTCTGCCTCGCCAGGGCCCTAGTCGCCAACCCGAAAGTCCTCATACTCGACGAGGCCACCAGCAGCGTCGACCCGTTCACGGAGCAGCTCATACAGAAGGCCCTTGAAGCCGAGATGAAGAATCGCGTGATCATAATCGTGACCCACCGGGTTAGCACGGTGAGGGACGCCGACCGAATTATCGTTCTGTGTGATGGCGAGATCCAAGCAGAAGGCACTCACTCGGAGCTTGTCAGACATAACGAGTTGTACGCGCGCCTGTGCGAGATGCAGCTGGTTAGGGTCGCTTAGGCCACTCCAAGTTTCCGAGCCTGCGGCTCTCTGCCTTCTGCGAGAGAGGACGCCAGATGCCCCCATCGAGGTCCCGAGCAGGCCGGGGCTCGGCATCGAACTCGACGAAGAAGCGTTGAAAAGGTTCCCGTATATGGACATCGAACGCGACGCACCCATCTAGAATGTGGATGATGAAGGCGTGGCGAGATGGGAAAACTGGCAGACATTGGTCGGCGGGCGGAGAGGCTTCATGACCCCGTTACAAGGTGTGACAGGCCCACTATCCCGCATATATATGGGTAACGGGATAGTATGCACCGGTGACCGGTTTGAGATGGGTGACTCGTGAAAAAGCGATGGTCGACAGGATCGCCTGCCCGTGGCTGATAAGGCGGTTCGTCGACCCGCAGGCTGAGTTCCTCTTTGTCCCAGCCGGTAGCGTTCTGGAGGTCGCCAAGGTGAAGAACGCGATTCCCTTCGATGCGCCCAACGTGGAGCTAGGCCATCACGGCGACGAATGCTCGTTCGACGCTATCATCCACAAGTACGGCCTCACTGACCCTGCCCTGCTGGAGTTGGCCAAAGTGGTGAGGGGAGCGGACACACCGAACCGCAGCCTCACGCCCGAATCCCCGGGGCTGAACTCGATCGCGGCAGGCTTCCGGTTGATCTCGAAGGATGACTTCGATAACATGGCGAAGCAGTGGCCCATGTATGATGCGCTCTACGCGTACTTCAAGGCCAAGACCAAGCAGGCGTGACCGGCTTGCGCTGGGTCACCCGACAGGAGCCTCACCTCGACAGGTGCGCCGCCGCTTGGATCATCAAGAGGTTCATCGACCCCCAGGCAACGTTCGAATTCATCAATAGAGGAGAGCCGATCCCACCCGGTACTAACCCCTTCGTCCTGCCAGGCGCCGAGATTAACCCAGTCGAAGGCGTCAAGACTACGGTGGACGTGTTAGTGGAGAAGTACCAGGTGAAGGATCCTGTGGTATCCTTGATCCGGTCCCTCATACATGACTTCGAAGTGGACGCCGGCGAAGACGAGAGTAAGACGAGGCTACGCGAGACGGTTGGGCTCTTCAAGGTGATCAGAGGGCTGTCGCGTATCTCAAAGAGCGACGAAGAGATTGTGGAGAGGTCTATGGTAGTACTTGACGCGCTCTACACCGAACTATCCGCGGAGGAAGCTGGGTAAGCACGTTAGCTGTCTTATGCCGGATAGCCGTTCTCCGGCTGAAAGAGACGCTAGACTCCTAAGAGTTGTCAGAAGCCGCAAGGCTTATCTGATTCCTATCCCCTCCCCCAGTAGGGGATACCATGACTGTGCACACAAAGCGTGAGGATGTCATAAAGCGGTTAGCTAGGATCGAGGGACACCTACGTGGGATAAGGCGAATGGTGGAGGAGGACAAGAGCTGCCCAGAGGTTCTTCTACAACTTGCCGCAATCCGCGCCGCGCTAGATAAAGTTGCTCGGATGGTTTTTGAAGATCATGTAGAAACTTGCGTTTCAAAGGCAATAAAGGAAGGAGCTGGTGAAAATGCAGTCGCCGAATTAAAGGAGGCTCTCGCAAGATTTCTGTAACAGATCTTGGAGCATTGCCAGGGGATCGGTTAATTGTTGAAACTCCCAAGTCATAGAACTCTTATTTTCACTCTTAGTTTAGTCACGACTATAACGAGTTTGGCGGTATCCTATCTCAACCTACTTCCCAGCTCGATAGCCGATGTGCTCGTTCTCTTTGCTGTAGCCGTCGGAGGTGCGTCTATTCTTTTAGGCGCAGTTAAAGGGGTTCTCTCCAAAAATTTCAATGTTGACCTCCTTGCAAGTATAGCTATCATTGGTTCCGTTGTTGTTCGGGAGTATATTGCTGCTGCAGTCGTCATCCTCATGTTATCTGGAGGTGAAATGTTGGAAGATTATGCTTCGGAGAAAGCCACCACAGCCATTGAGAAACTCATTAGGTCAATTCCCCAGAAAGCAAGAGTGCGTCGAAATGGAAGGGAGATTGAAATGCCAATTGAAGAGGTCCAGTTAGGAGACATCGTGATTGTAAAACCTGGAGAGAAAATCCCTATCGATGGACTAGTCACAAAAGGAACGGCAACGGTCAATCAGGCAACGATAACTGGCGAGTCGATGCCTGTGGACAAGACATTGGGCGACGAAGTCTTCAGCAACACCATTCTAGAGGTAGGTGCTTTGCAGGTCAAAGTAAACAGGGTTGGGGAGGATACAACCTTCGCTCACATCATTAAACTCGTCAGAGAGGCTCAAGACCGCAAAGCGCCTATAGAGAGAGTAGCTGATCGTTACGCACGGTGGTTCACGCCAATAATCCTAATCGTTGGTGGTTTAGCATTCCTCGCAACTGGTGATGCACTAAGGGTGATCTCAATTCTACTTATTGCCTGCCCTTGTGCTCTAACCATCGCTACTCCCACAGCCGTGATCGCCGGAATTGGAAATGCGGCTAGAAAAGGCATCCTGATAAGGGGTGGAACTATCCTTGAACGGGCAGCCGAAGTCGATATGGTAGTTATAGACAAAACAGGAACGCTGACAACAGGCCATCCACAAGTCGTTACCATAAAAGGATTTAACGGAAGAAAAGAGACAGATGTCCTTTTTCTCGCTGCGCTTGCAGAGCGATATTCTGAACATCCATTAGCTAAAGCTATACTGACAAAAGCAGGTGCGTTAGGTGTAGATGTCGCTGATCCTGTTGAATTTACTGTCCTGCCTGGCTCCGGCATCACAGCTAGACTTAATGGTAGCGAAATCATCGTTGGAAACAGGAGACTACTGGAGAGCAAAGGAATACGAATAGATAAAGTGTCTGAGGATTATTTAACAACGTTAGAAAAAAATGGAGAAACGGCACTTTTAGTTGCTGAAGGATCTGAGCTTGTGGGGATAATTGGCGTCGCCGACTCATTGAGAGAGAATATACCTCAGGCAATCAAGAAAATGAGAGGAATTGGTATCAGGAAAATCGCTATACTCACAGGTGATAGTTCACGTATTGCGGAGGTCGTGGCAAACAGACTGGCTGTGGATGAGGTCAAATCGGAGTTGCTTCCAGAAGACAAAGTTCTCTACGTCGAAAGGTTCAGAGCTACCCATAAGGTGGCAATGGTTGGCGACGGGATTAACGATGCGCCTGCACTGGCTTCGGCAGACGCTGGGATAGCTATGGGTGCCGCCGGAACTGACATAGCCATAGAAACCGCAGGTATTGTCCTAACCACCGATGATATGGCTAAGGTGCCAGAAGCCCTCGGCTTGAGCAGAAGGACTTTAAGCGTTATAAAGCAGAACATTCTGTTCGCGCTTGCAGTCAACATTCTTGGCATAGCTCTTTCAACGATTGGAATAGTGAGCCCGATCCTAGCATCAGCTATTCATGAAGGCAACGCTATGTTAGTGGTTCTAAATGCGGTTCGCTTAATTAGAACAGAATGAACCATAACTACACCATTCGAGATACGTTTGGACACATGAACAATTGAAGGCCAAGGTGGTCAAAGTAACCTCAGCAGCCTGTCGATCAACCTCTCCTTCTGTTTGTATGACTCCTGGTTCTTCAGGGCGATCAGCGCGTTAGTGACCTCCTTGTAGGGTTCGACGAGCTGGCTCACAGCGTAGTCGAGAAACTCATGTTTGAGGGTCCGCACGGCCTCCTCAGAGTTCTTCGAGTAGATGCAGACGGTGCTCCTCTAACCTCACCATCTAAGGTGTCAGAGCCGTCGGGCTTCCACTCAAACCTAAGCCCATAGCCCATGTCCAGTGTTCGCCTCAGCCTTGCCAGCTCCTTCTCAAGCATTCTTTGAGCCTAATGGGGCTCTATCAGACATGACCTCCCATTGGGGGTGCATGAGCACACTCAACATCACTCAGTGAGGGTTCTTGATGTTCCCGAGGGTCACTGCTGTCGGGTGAACGAGGGCTTCTGCTTGGCGGATTTCACAATCTGGCCTTTTGCTCATTCCTTAGGGTTCGTTAAGGTGAGGAGGTCCGTGCCCGGAGCTGACCTCGGGCCTAGCGCAGATGTCAAAAGCGAGAGGCGCGTCGGAGGAAGGCAGTTCGGGTCAACTGGGATGCGGGGGCTCAAGCTTGTCTTGTGAAGGAGCGGTCCACAAGGTGAAGCCTCGTCCTGAGTATCCTCCCGAGGAGGGGAACTACCTGCGGGGGAACGATTACTCGCCTGTGGCCGTAGCTGTGCTCCTGCACACTTTCTACGAGAGGGTCCCTTCGTTTCTCCAAGACCTGGTTAGGGTTAGCGTCGAGACTGGGGCGGGCAATATCGAAGACCGCCCTGGTAGCAGGTGACGTGATACGGTGGAACGCTCTAGAGCGAATGCGCTCATTATTGGAATGGTGATAAAGGCTATATTCTCTGCACTCGCATGGTCTATGTTGACGACTTTTGGGGGATCCTCAAATCCCTTCTCTTTCATGTATTTCGCCATTACTTTAACCGTTGGGGCTTTCCTCACCGGTTTGACTGTTGGTTTCTTAGTTCGAAAGCGCGCGCGGGGTGCCCTGAACGGTTTCCTTAGCGCAGCTCTTGTGACCCTTTTTCTTCCCGGAGTACTCGGTGCACTTACGCCTGCTCACCCCTTAATCGTCCTGATAGGTTTCCTCCCCTTCGATGTTCTTGCTCTGATCGGCGGTGTCATGGGTCCATCACTCAAAGTCAGAACGCTACGGCTAGCTATCATGCTAACGCTAATATCAATCGTGTCCCTGACCGCACATGCCTTCATCTTTGGGCCAACAAGTCATAAGGGCGACCTATTCGTTGAGGATAACGAAACTCTCGTAATCGAGAACCGTGACTATCTGCAAGACGGAAATGTTATCGTCAAGGGTAATGCGACTGTGTTGATCAAAAATGCCGGACTAGTTATTGATCAAACAGAAGACGGGCACAGGATAAGCATAAGGGACGCATCACGCGTGATAGTGGAAAATGGAGGGTTTGGCGTAGTAGCAATGGCCATGACTATTCGTCCGAAAGTAGCAGAGCCTCCCCTCATCATAGTTCACGTTTCGGACGAGGCCACCGTAGTGATAAATAGCTCGACCCTTTTGTCAAGCCCCCTCATAGCGTCAGGATCTTCCGAGGTCACCATCGCAAACTCCACTTACTACAATCCCGTTGAAGCCCACGATTATTCCAGTGTTTTGGTTCTGAACTCGTCAATGCGAAGCGACCTCTCCAGCTACGGTTTTTCCAGCATTTCGTCCATAAACTCAAGCGGTGTGTACCGCTGCTATAATAACTCTCGCCTCCTCATTCGAGACGCTAAGATAACACTCCCAGGCTTTGAGACGATAGGCGTCGATTGCTACGGTAACTCATCCGTGACGATTAAAGATACAACGCTCGACGACGTCCGCACTCACGCATTCCGAGGCCAAATATGCTTTGGCAACGTGACGATTCAAGGAGGAATCTCAACCGAGGGGTTGAGCTCGTTTTACTTGTGTGGAAACGTAACCATGAAAGGTGAGATCAGCGAATTTGATGGACAGATAACCAGAAATTACGTAGTGATAGCGGATCCCGACGTGGAGATAGAGATGACGAATAAGGACACGGGAAGGTTGTTGTGGCAGGGTAGGACAAACGACTATGGATACGCTAGCTTTAATCTTACGTTCACGCCTGAAAACCACACTCACCGTATTATGATGAATAATAGGAGATCGTTCACCTTGACGTCTGCGACACCTTTGGCGTTGGACACGGCAGGAGAATCGTTGATACTGCAACAGACACCCTCTGTCTTGTGCTGGGCCATACTGCGAACGAGCGGGCGCAGAACACCGGCCAGCGGGACGACGTTATGAGGATGATGGAGTTCTTCCATCTAGGCTAGAAGGATAGAATCATGGAAAGCGGAACAGCTGCGTTCAAGAGAAGGTAGGTCATTGGAAACAGCCTTCTCACCCCTTTCAATTGTGTTTCCTGAAAAGGTTCACGCCCTCGTCTTCGTGGAGTCCGAGTTCTACCCCTGTTTACGGTAGAGGCCTCTCACGCCAGGTCGCCGTAGGTATAAGGCGATGATTATGTCAAGTATGAGGCTGATGAGCACACTCAAGATAAAGCGGTGAGCGGTCTTGAGGAATAGGGCGGGAGCTTCATACGTGGGGCTGGCCTTCTGAAACCAGGAAAGTGAGTAGGCGGGACACCCCAAATCTGTAGCCCCACCCTAACTGAGTATGACGTCGACCATCAAAGCGAATATCATCCCGACTAGCAGACTGACTGAGACCGTGTGCTTATGCCCGTAATCATGCGCTACTGGAATCAGTTCATCTGCTGTGATGTAGGTCATCACCCCTGCTGCGAAGGCGAGTGAAGCGCCTATGACACTCTTTGTTTCAACAAGAGAGAAAGCAAAAACCCCGGCAAGGGCTGCGAGTGGCTCAGCCAGCCCTGAAAGGAATGTAAGAGCTGCAACCTTGGATGGTTTCGTACCTGCCGATGCCAAAGGGATAGCGGTGGCGACACCTTCAGGTATGTTGTGAAGCATTATGGCGATAGCGATAATCAGACCAAGCCTAGGCATATAGGTGTAGCCTGCAGTGACAACTAACCCCTCGGGAATATTGTGAAGTGTTATGCCTATAGCTATGAGCACCCCTGTTCTCAACATCTTTGCACCTTTGCCGTTCTCCCTTCTCGCAGTCAGTTCAATGTGGGGAATGACCAGGTCGAGAGCCATCATGAGGAGAGCACCCAACGAGAACCCGAGTATCAACTCAAAGTGTGTAAGCAATCGTGCAGCTTCGAGGAAGAGGTTGTTGAATGATACTAGAAGCATCACCCCAGAGGCAAATCCCATGGAGAAACCTACGACTCGGTCGCCTACCCGTCTTAGCGTGAGGACTACTATCCCGCCGATCCCTGTCGCCAATCCTGCAACAAGGCTCAAGACGAATGGTTCGAATACCGGATTCATCTCTAGCCGCCACCCTTACGACCGGAAGGCTGACCACATCCGTTTGCTGGACCCCGCTTTAAACTAGACAAAGTGAACTTGGTCCCGTGTGTAACCGCGTTGAAGAACCGAGAGTTCCCAAGTGGGTCTCGGAGTGGCTCGAATGGATGCCTGAAGAAGGAATAGGGCTGTAAACCAGAACTAGCGACCGGTAGGGTCATGAGTATCTGGTGATCCTGAGGTGCTCTTTCCGTGCAGTAAAGGATACTTTGACGACGAGGCATGGAAAGGCCTATGCATCGGCTTCGTCAGATGCATCAAAGAGGACGGCCTCGTCAGTCTTGTTGAGTCAAAGCTCGCAGGAAACATCGACTGGGGAGATTGCTGCTTTAGGTATTCTGTAGATCCTACTTCGTTAGAGCCCGTTCGATATGGTCGGCGGCCAGTGCGTCCCTGTCCCGAGCCTGAAGGATGAGGGAAGCAATCTGATGGCGAACATCAGGCTCGGCCAACTCCTTCATATTCTCATAGCTTGCGAGCTTGTAGCACTGCCCCATCAAATGATGCTCTGCCGCATAGTACGAAGCTGCCGCCAAGAGGTCTGAAGCCATGGCGGGTGAATGCTCTGCGATTCGCATCAAGAAGAGCGCTGCGCTCCAGCGCTCTTGCACCATGGTTAGGCCGTCAAGGTGAGCCGTCAAGTGCTCCATCAGTACATTGCCGTCCGCAGGGAAGTCCTCGTGGCACAGAGTCTCGGCCCAGGCCGTGTAGGCTGCAAGCCCACTGTGGCGGCCACGGACCATTGGAGTGCGCACAACCTCTAGTGCCCATTCCAGAGCCTTGCGGTGGATTTCGTCCAGCGTAGGCTTTCCTAGCTTCTCGCCGATGATGATGAGGCCCAGGGTATCCTTGAACCAGTTCCGTTTGCGGAAATAGCCTGAGGGCTCGAACTCGACGCCTGCATTGAACTCTTTCTGGTCTTGGAAATAGTTCCAGCCTATGAGGGCCTCGCCGTACTCGTCGTAGCCCGTGATGATGCAGCATTCAGGTGGACCAATGACGCCGAAGCCTATGACGGGGCGTCGTTTATCTCGGATGCTTTCGATTATGCAGCTGCGGAAGTAATCGTAGCTCTCATACCTCCTGAAGAGCTCCGCCTTGTCTGGAGCACCTCTGTTGCCGAAGACTTCGTGCGCGTACCCTACAGCCCTGAACGCCTGGCGGAACGGTTCGAACGTATCCTCAGCCATGACCAGAATGTCGATGTTGTCAGGGTGCCAGCCCGGTTTCCATAAAAGCCGGAAGGCCGCGCCGGATGTGCCCATGATGTACTCATAGCCATAGTTCTCGCCCATGTACGCAAGGCATGACCTCAAGCAGGACGGAAACGGTGTCACCTCCACTCTGCCTTCAACAGGATAGTAACTTACACGCCGCACGCCCTCAAGTAGAACGCGGGCAGGCCCGTTACGTGACCTGGATTGGTCTATCATGGTTCGGCTCTTCTCCTCGCTATGCTATTAAGACTTCCATGGTCACCAGTGTTCTTAAGACTTCTCACCAGGACATGAGCAAACCAGTTAGTACGAGAACAGATGTCTTTCAGACACCCCTTCACGCAGGCGTGCTTCGTCCCGTCTCCGGCGGTGAGGGCTCGCGAGCTCACCCTAGCCTCTCTGATGGTTCGCGCATACCTTGCTTCCAGCAACTAGGCAGTAACGTTAGAGTTCTGTGGCGAGACTGCGTTCACGCGTCTCCAAGGTGTGGGCGTCGAAGCGGCTAATGTCCGGCTGGCTCCATCAGCGCCTTCTCGAGGTGTTCCACAGCCAATCCGCTCTATGCCTTCCAGGACCTTTCTGACCTGCTTGCTAGATTCCCCACCTGGGGCTTGCTGCTTCGACGTTTCTTCCCCCATTCCTATCCTACTCTCGAAAGATTCTGTTCCCTCTTGTGCTTTACGTTTCAAGAGATAGCCGCGGCCACAGGTTGGGAGAAGACCTCCCAGGGCCACGTTTTGCCAAAGCAGCTTGAACAACCTGTTGACCAGTCTCTCCTTTCACCTTTATGACTCTCGATTCTTCGGCGCAATGAGTGCGTTCGCTAACCCCTTGTAGGGCTTGACGACTTGGCTAGCAGCGTAGTCAAGGAACTCACGTTTCAGGTCTCCGCAGCCCCGTCGGCAACGCCCCAGGTCGAGATACGACAGTGATTGCGGCGCTAGACCTAGCTGGCGTGCCGATCGCGTGGCCAAGAGGGCTAGACCCAGGCATACGTTTTTATCTACACGAACGGATGGCTGAGCTGTCTGTACTTGAAGGTGAACCTGCAATGTCCGAAGAGATCCGTTTGATCGTGCGCGGCGACGATATGGGTATGACGCATTCGAACGTTCTAGCCGTGCAGAAGTGTTTTGAGGAGGGCATCCTGACCTGTGCGGCCATCATAGCGTCGGCGCCCTGGGCTGAGGAAGCCGCCAAGCTGGCTGTCGAGCATCGGAACTGGTGCATCGGCGTCCACCTGACCACGATCGGCGAGTGGCGCGGCTATCGTTGGAGACCCGTCCTGCCGTACGATAGGGTTCCGTCGCTCGTCGATGAGAACGGGTTCCTTCCTCAGTCGCCGAAGCAGTTCTACGCGCTTAACCCGGACTACGGGGAGCTGGAGCAGGAGTTCCACGCTCAGGTTGCCCTTGTGAAGAAGTGGGGCGTCGAGCTGGGCTACATAGATATGCACTACATCGGAGGCGAGAGCGACCCGAGATACACGGAGGTGGTCAAGAGAATAGCGGCGGAGGAAGGGCTTCCGATTTCAGGCTATTCAGGGGAGAAGCATATGCGCGGCGTCTACTCTGACCCGCCGTGGATGAAGGAGACGCTCCTAGCTAAGCAGCTGGAAGAGCTAACGCCTGGGCTCTGGCTCTTGGTAGACCACCTCCTCGTGGACTCTCCTGAGTCTCAGGTACTCGTCCATACGGAGCCCGCTGACGTGATGAGAGGAGGCGTAGGGAACCTCCGCGTAGCCGAGATGCAATGCCTGCTAAGCCCAAGAATCAAGGAGATCATCGCGAGGCGAGGCATCAAGCTGGTCGATTACAAGGCTTTGAAGCCCAAGTAAGTGACATCCTACAGTCCTGGCTTCCCACGCGGCGAGACACATAGCCTCTCTTTCCGCCGCGCTCTCCCCGCTTTCGCCTCGTGGGTTCAGGCTGGCTAGGGCCCTCATGGATCACGGCAGGATGACGAACTGGTAGATCTCCGTTCCCAGCGTGGTGTGCAGCCTGACCTCAACGGTCTGTCCTGGCGCGGCGCCGCTCAGGGTTGCGGAGACGATCGCCCGGCTCCCCGGAGGTATCCTCAAAGGGAGGGGTTCAACCTGCACCAAGCCGTCTACGGCTGAGCTGAGCGCCGTGACGCGTAGGCTGCCACTCGCCCCCTGCGTCACCGTTACCTCGTCTATGGTCAGCGTCCGGGCTCCCTGGTTGCTCACGGTTGCGATTATCTTCGGATGTCCCGTAACCGCGTCGATGTCAGCGTACGTGTAGACGGCAGGCCTCTGGATGGTTGCGAAGCTGCTTAGGCCGCCTGTTATCCACAGCGACGCTACCATTGCGAGTAGAATTGCGACCGAGACTGTCTGGATCTCACTTATTAGCGCCGCGTCTCCCATTCCCCCTGCCCCCCCCTTAGATAATAACTGTTCAACTATTTAACGATTGAGGACACGGCAACCCCCAGCACCTGACGTGACCTTCAGCTCCCCAAGCAGACGAACAGACCTAGGATCTCAAGCCCCAGCCCTCTATAGGGGGAACGTCGTACGGCCAGAGCCTCCTGTACATTGCTCAGAGCCTCACATAGACCGACAGCCGATCTGAAGTGCCTCCCCCTTCCCTTTCCGCCTATGTGGTGAGAACGCTTATCTCGACAGAGCCAGCATAATGTTGAGCCGGGGATGGATATGAAGGCCATGAAACGTCCTCTCCTAGTCTGTTTAGCTATCGTCCTGCTTTCGACTCAGCCTCACTTTGCTTCAGCGTTGACCGACGTGGGCGCTCAGAAGGTCTTCTACGTTTACGTTCCAGCCGTAGGGGCGCCAGTCAACATCGACATTCTCGGGATTCAGGATAACACGAAGGTTTGGGTTCTCAACATCACAGGAGGCGAGGGAAAGGTTCTCGCCTCGGCGACGATCAAGCGGATGGATGACTACGTGGTGCCTAACGTCCGCGGGGAGAACTACTTGAAGATCGTCTCGGACAAGCCGGTTCTTGCACAGATGGGGGCTTCGTCCACATCTCTCTTGAACGGCAGAACATTCTCAGGCTCCGCGTTCTACTCCAGCGTCTCCGGGGGCTTCGTAGGCCGAGAGTTCATTCTGAAGACCTTTGACTCCTACGTAAGCCACAACGTGTTCGGCGTCGAGTCAGGCAAGGTGACGGTACGAGACGCCTCGGACAACGTGGCTCAGGAGTTCGACATATCAAGCCAAGGGCTGAAGATCATCGACCTCACCCCGTCCAAGCTCTACAGGATAACCTCGACAGGCGACATTACCATCTCCACGTTCTCCGAGGACGGCTTCACAGCCCTGCCCTCGCTCGCGGGTGACCTTGTGGGGAAGTCCTTCTACGGCAGGGTCTTCGGGCCCCCAGAAGGCTACAGCGGCACCTTCGTGGTCTACGCCTACAGCGATGCCATGGTCGGCGTGAGGAATATCACGGGCTCTCAGCTCCACTCGAAGCAGCTGAAGGCAGGCGAATACTGGTACGAGGAGATCGTGAATAGCACACAGGATCTGATCTTCGACAGCACAGGGGACATATCGGTGTGGAGCGGCGATGTGGGCAGGGCCACCCCGATCCTTCTCGGCATCAGCGCGCTCGGAGACGACGTAACCTATGCAGGCGGCATCGACGGCAAGGAGTTCTGGTTCTACGTCCCCGCCCGGCAGGGCGACAGTCCTGGCGCCGTCATCTTCGCGTGGAAAGACACCACGGTCACGGTGAACGGGACAAGCCACAGCCTTACGGCAGACGGCTACCTCGGCCTGAAAGAGGGATACTATCACGTGGAGGCGGACAACACCGTGATAGCGCAGATCGCAGGCGAAGGGAACGTGTTCAAGAGCATCTCCTCAGCCCTCGTCTCTCCTGCAGACGCGACCGCGGATGTCTCAAACCTCCCGGCACCAGGCGGTACAGGAGGAGCAGGAGGAGTCAGCGGGGGACTCGAGACATCATACCTCCTGTATGGAGGCGTCGCCGCAGCGGTAGTCGCAGCAGTCCTCGTCTTGGTCTTGCTCAAGCGGAGGAAGTAGGCTGTCGCAACCGCTTGAGGTACGCTCCTAGGCTAGAGCCTGTATCCTGCAAAGCCTCGTATCGACACCCGAAAAGGCTTCTTCCCGTGGGGGCTCCATCTTGAAGCCGAGAAGAGAGCGAGAGGGCCCCGCCGGTCACGCGAAGCCTCTGATCAGCTCGTCGATCTTCCCAGGCTCGACTATGCCGCTTCTAATGAGGGGTTCTGTCGTTATGGCTGGAATCCCTTCGCTGTAGACGGGCCGCGTCTCCCTGTAGAAGACGCCGATAGGCATCCTCTCACCCCATTCTTGGGCTTTCTCCCAAGCCTTCGCCTTGCTGGTCGAGTCATGTCCTACATCCTCAAGCTTGTAGACGCGTTGTCTAAAGAACTCGTACGTGTTGACGCGGTTGAAGGTGACGCAGGGCTGGAAGACGTCTAGGAACGCGAAGCCCCTGTGCTCAATCGCCTGCATCATCACCTCTGACAGGTAGACCATGTCGCCCGCGAACGCCCTCGCGACAAAAGAGGCGTTGTTAGCCAAGGCCTCCGCGATCGGGTTGATGGGAAGCTCAGGCGCACCGTGGGGTGTACTCTTGCTTCTGTACCCCCTCTGGCTTGTGGGAGACGTCTGGCCTGTCGTAAGCCCATAGACCATGTTGTCGTGGACAATGTACGTGACATCGATGTTCCTCCTAGCAGCGTGGCCTAAGTGGCCTAACCCTATCGCGTACGCGTCACCGTCTCCGGCGAAGCCCATAACCTTCAAGTCATAGTTCGCCAGCTTGATGCCCGTTGCCATGGGAAGCACTCGGCCGTGGATACCGTAGAAGCTGTTCGTCCTCACGTAGTCCGCGAGCTTAGCGTGACAGCCTATCCCCGTGACGATGACGGTCTTCGAAGGGTCAAGCTTCAGATTCACTAGGGCTCTTTTGATCGCCATCAGGATGCCGAAGTTGCCGCATCCGGGGCACCACGTGTTCTTCGCAGGGGTCCTCAACGTCTCCATCGTCGCCATCCTAGAGCACCCCCTTAAGGTCTGCCGCTAACTCGCCGGGGTCGAAGGGCCTCCCATCGTACTTCAGTATCCTATGGTCAACATCCTGCATCAGGTTTTCACAGATCAGGCTTCCAAGCTGCGCGGTCTTGTTGTTCTCGACCAGGACGCTTACGCTGCCGCCTCGTAGGGCCTCACGGACCTTAACGGTCGGGAAGGGGCTTAGACAGAAGACCTGAACGTACCGAGCCTCGATGCCCTCATACCCCAGGAGCTTCACCGCTTCGAGTATCGGGCCCTTGGTAGAGCCCCAGCCTATGATCGTCAAAGCAGGCTTCCCCGACCCTTTGATCCTTACAGAGCCCATCCTATCCATCTCCTCAGCAATAGCCTTCACCTTCGCCCACCGTTTATCGTTCATCCAGACGGTCATGCCCTGCTCCTCCGTGGTGTAGCCCCACTCATCATGCTCGTAGCTATTGGCCTTGACAACCGCTCCATCGGTGCCAGGGAAGGCCCGCGGCGAAACCCCGCTCTCAGTCAGCATGTACCGCTTGTAGTCCTCCGGGCTCCTCCAAGGGCCAGTTATCAGCTCCCCCCTCTGAATCTGGAACCCGTACGCTTTGAGCGGCTTCGTCGACTTCTGGCTCTCAACCAGGTTCTTGTCTGTGAGGAGAATCACTGGAACCTGATACTTCTCAGCCAGGTTGTGTGCTTGGAGCCCTGCCTCGTAGCATTCATCCACGTCGCCGGGAGCTAGGATGATCCTTGGGAACTCGCCCTGAGAAGCGTGGAGGAGGAACCGCAGTTCGGTTTGAGAGGAGTACGTAGGCAGCCCCGTGCTCGGCCCAGGCCGTTGCCCCAGCATCAACACGATAGGGGTTTCGCTCTCTCCTGCCAGGCCAAGGGCCTCGGACATGAGGCAGAAGCCGCCTCCCGAGGTGGCAGTCATAGACCTGACGCCTGCGTAGGAGGCGCCGATCACCATGTTCATCGCTGCGATCTCGCTCTCGGCTTGGACAACCGCTATTCCCAGATCCCCTTGATGGGCTGCCATCCAATGGAGCAGGGGTGAGGCAGGCGTCATGGGATACGCCGCGTAGAACTTGAGCCCTGCCCTTGCGACGCCTAGTCCTATCGCCTCCGTACCTGTGACGAGGATCCGTGGTTCACCCTCGACTTCTCGAGCTCTGAGCTTGACTTGGAAATCGTTCGGGTAGTTGGCTCTCGCATGCTCGAAGCCTTTCCTCGCTAGGCTTGCGTTCATATCTGCGACTTTCCCTTTCCCAAAGTCTTCCTGGATAACTCTCTCGAGTATGCGTAGGTCGTAGTCTAGAAGGGCGACTGCGGCGCCGATCGCGACCGTGTTTCTCGCGATGGGCTCTCCTTGGGCTTCGCGGATCAGCCTCATCATGGGCACGGAGCAAAGCCTAACGTCGCTTCGTCCCAACTCTTCAGGTGTCACCGAGACCTCTTCGCCGTCGTAGAGGATGGCTCCGCCGGGAACGAGCTCTCCTCTATGGAGTTGGATGGTCTCCTCGTTCAACGCGAGGACTATGTCGAGAGTATCCTTCAGCGCGTAGACCTCTTCCTCTTCAGCTCTGACCGTGTAGCTGTTATGGCCTCCACGTATCAGGCTAGGGTAATCGCTTGCCGCGAAGACATGGAGGCCACCTCTGAGGCAGGCCTTTGCGAGAAGCGAGCCTGAACGCATGATGCCTGCTCCAGCCTCGCCGCCGATCAAGGCTGAAAGCTCGTTCAAGACCACGTTGCGCCGCTCCCCTCTAGATCAGCTTAACGCCCTTCTCGAGGTCGAGTATGTGGATCGCGTTGTACGGGCAGGCCTCAGCTCCGTCCCTGATACAGCCTAACTCAGCTGAGACCTCGAGGACCTCGCGGGGCTCCTTGCCTCCCTCCCTGATTCTCTGCCCACCTTTGATCGTCGTCTTGTTGTCGATCTCCGACACCTTGTAGTAGCTAGGGCAGACCTCCTGGCAGGCACCGAAGCCTTGGCAGGCCTCACGGTCTATCTCAATCCTATAT
Source organism: uncultured Candidatus Bathyarchaeia archaeon (assembly GCA_964427455.1). GTDB lineage: Archaea > Thermoproteota > CALKCG01 > B24 > JAWCPE01 > JAWCPE01. Next base: position 19,345 of record CAYRUY010000027.1, read on the forward strand.
CTGGGCATAATCCCCCCTCTCCTGACACGTTTTGGACACGTCTAAGATATGTCTTCTGGCGCCAGACTGCGACGGTGAACCTTAAGCCCATGCTCGATGCAGTAGGTACAAGCCAGAACCGGGGGGACCTGAAGGGTTGTCTGATTCTGAGCGGGCCCTACAGGTGTTGGGGTTCCTAAGACGAGAATACCCTGATGTCAAGGGTACCGCTCTGAGCTACAGCGACCCCCTAGAGCTTCTCGTCGCGACTATCCTGTCGGCTCAATGCACCGATGCGAAGGTGAACCAGGTCACTCGGAGCCTATTCGAACGGTACAGGACGCCTGAGGACTACGCGAACACAGCCCTGAAGAAGCTTCAAGACGCGATAAAGCCGACAGGCTTCTACCGAGCTAAGGCGAAGCGGATCAAGGAATGCTGTAGGATTATCGTAGAACGCTTCGGCTCCCAGGTTCCCAGAACGATGCAGGAGCTAACGTCCCTGCCAGGCGTCGCCCGGAAGACCGCGAACGTGGTTCTCTCGAACGCTTTCCAGATTGATGAAGGCGTAACAGTGGACACCCACGTGATGCGTCTTGCGAAGAGGCTTGGCTTCACGCAGCAGAAGAACCGCGAAAAGACAGAGCAAGACCTGATGAAGCTCTTCCCGAAGGAGAAGTGGTTTCCCCTCTCTAATCTACTGATCGCTCACGGAAGGAAGGTGTGCACGGCGCGGAAACCTAACTGCACAGGATGCCTCGTGAACAAGCTCTGCCCCTCAGCCTCCACCTTCCGCTGAGCAAGGCTACGTTCGGCCTCCCTCAGGCTGCTTCCTCTACGAGTCCCTTCGCTCGCAGCCTCTTCAACGCGGCGTTGACCTCCCAGAGGTGGCAGCCGAGACGCCGCCAGACCTCGGACACCCTCATAGCCCCGTTGGTCTTCAGCATCTCATAGACCACCTGCTCAAGCTCGTCTAGGCGGCGCCGCTCCACCAAGAAAGCATGAGGCCCCTTGATCACCCAATCCTCGTCCTCGATCTCTTCAACGGACACAGCGGCCTAGCGCCCTCGATCAACCTCCCGTCAATTGTCGCTCTTATGAGTTCTCTTCTCTGGTGGCGAAGAAGAACCTGACTTGACTGTTTCAGTTGCCCTCATCATCCCTAGAGAAGCCTGATTCGATCTCTTCGAGGCCATTCTGCAACCATATCGTATCTTCGGGCAACCTTGGGGTCCGGCACTACGAAGCCCGAGATAAGGCCGGATGTCCACCTGCTCCCGCCTAGGGCCTCAGCGTGCTCTTTGGTAGAGGATTGCCGCCGTTATGTAGGATACCAGTGTCACACCGAACGAGGGCGTCAGCGTCCCTAGGGCGGCCAGAAGGTTGTGAAGGAAATGGAAGACGACAGCAAGCGAGTAATAGGCCGCCGTTCGCCTTGCATGCACGCCGTAGGCTACGATGAGGGTCATTGCGGCGTGAGCGAAGATAGCTGGAAGCCTGAGGACAAAGGGCGCCCCAAGGTACAGGTATAGGGCTGCCTCGGCTAACCCGAAGCCTAGGCCTGAGAGCAAGCCTAGCGTAAC
>CAYRUY010000028.1:0-9540 GCA_964427455.1 uncultured Candidatus Bathyarchaeia archaeon
AATCCCACTCCCGGCGCCATTGCTTTCGGTGAAGCTTAAGCGGGTCCGCCCCCTTTCGTCAGGTGCCCTTCGCGTTCGCTGGCAGCCTCCTTAAGGAGAAAACCACAAGACTGCAGTTGGGCCTTTGAGACCGAGGGGAAGAAGAGATGAGTTGCGCGGATCTTGTAATGTCCGCCATCTCGTATCACCCACGCTACCGGCGTGGGAAGGTGGCACGGGTTTACTGGTCGTTCGTCGCAGGCTATCAGAAGGAGAATGGCGACCTCCACCGGATGGGAGGGCAGTGGTATCTACTCGAGCTGGCATCTAGATCTCGCTTCCCCTCTGTCCGCGCCATCCTCGCAAAAAGCATTCCACTAGCAGTGCGTCGCCAGAGGGAGGACGGTGGATTTCAAGCCGACTATCCTGCCGAGAGCGCTTGTCAGGTGGCTCTCGCGTACTCTCGACACGGGATGTTCAAGTCGCTGCGAGCGGAGCTGCGATACGACCCCATACCATTGATCAACTCCTTGGAAACACCGCTCGGCGTGAAGACAAGACGGGAGGCGTTGGGGCAGCCGCGTGAGGATGACGTTGAACTCGCGGAACACCTCGTCGATGCCCTTGCTCAAAAGCAAACGCGTGATGGCTCCTGGGAAGGCATTATCGTTGCAACCGTTCAGGCAGTTCACGACCTACTCGACTGTGGCGTGTCTCCGCAGAGGAAAGAAGTTCGCGAACCGTGCGACTGGTTACTGGCGCAACAACGCCCTCTTGACATGAAGATATTCACTGAAGCTCCACCCATAGACCTGTACAGGATGCTCTATACCGGGCGTCTTCATGAGGAGGTTGAGTTCGAGCGGGTCCGTCATCCAGAATACCGATGGAAGACAGGACGGAAACGGTGTCTCGATCTGCTTCCTATCTATCAGACCAGAGCCGCCTTAGGTGCCTTATGCAGATGTGGTCTTATCGATTCTCCAGAGGTGGTGAAAGGGTCAACGACCTGCTAAGAATCCGGGCCCCGGAGTACTCACAGACGGCCGAGGACCTTACTACACAGATCACTGGTGTGCATGCAACGTTGGAAGATGGATTCGGAAGAACGTGGTCAAGTTCGATATGAGACGGTGAGCACGGAAACAGGCGCTGCCAACAATAGTGATGAGGGGCCGAGCTTATTCCGTATGACACGACGGCTGCCAGCTCTGGCCTGAATAGGGTCGGCCTTCGAGGGCCTCGGCCTACGCGCCGGGAACCCCTTATGCTGCAGGCAGTGTCCGAGACCACTAGAGTTGCAGCCCACAATCAGCGCTAGGCTGACGGTGTTGATCTGATGCCTCGCGCCGCCCTCGAAGCTAGGAAACAGCCAGAGCCGAACCCTTTCTTCCCCGGAAGTCAGGCGAATGCGTTAGCCTCTCCATTTCTTAGGATATGTGCCGGGCTTCATGACGACGCGCTCTGTCTTCGCAGCTATGCCCTTTTCCTTTTCGAGTATGTCCTCCGTAGACATGAGGGCTCGGCCTAGGGAGACGGCCTCTCCTTTCAAAGTGAAGACAGCCACGGTGCTCTCGGGCGTGATCTCCTTTTCAAGGCTGAAGATGCCCGGGATCGCCAGGTCTGCGCCGTGACAGATGGCGTCGACAGCCGAGTCCCTCACGGTCATCTTAGGGACGAGTGCCAAGGCGTCCTCAACAGGTTGAAGCAGACGGACTAGGCGGCTTGCGTCGCCTTCCTTAAACTGGTCATGGGCTTGGGCGAGTTCTTCAAGACTGGCCAACGCGACATCCTCCGTGAACGGGCCGACACGCGTTCTTCGCAGCTCCTTCATGTGGCCCCCGGTTCCAAGAACCTGTCCAATGTCGAAGCACAACTTTCGCACGTAAGTGCCGGCTTGACACCCGGCCTTGAAGAGCACAAGCCTGCCTTCAGCCTCGAGAAGGTTGATGTAGTAGACCGTCCTAGTTCGCAGCGTTCTCTTGACAGACGCCCTTAGAGGTGGGCGCTGATAGATCTCTCCTTGGAACTCGGCGAGCACGCTCTCGACCATGCTCGGCTCCGCAGGTCCGTGCAGCTGCATAACGCAGACGTACTCTTTGCCGCCTTCAAGCAGTACCTTAAGGACCTTAGTCGCGTCGTTCAACGCCACGGGTAGAACCCCGGTCACACCCGGATGTCCCTGGAGCAGAGCTCCTCTAGGGTGCCGCTGTGACCGGCCCTCTTGGCGCCCATGAGGCGCCTAACGGTCGCCGTGACATCGTGACTCGTAGGCCCCGCCTGCTTATCCACGTTCAAGAAGCCATACTCGATCCTTTGCTCAAGGTTTCGCTTTTCAGGCTCACAGCCATACGCGGCATCCGTCTCGTCGACGGCCTTCTGCACGACCTCACGCTTGATCTCCCAAGGTGGCCTAAGGGCCAAGCCGGTTCTCAGCCTCCCGCGTAGCTAGGCAGCCCCTTTCAGAGCGGTGGCTAGGCCAGCCTTCTCGACTGCTTCCACCGCCTTCTCGTCTGAGCAGCCTCTCTTGATGTCAACCTTCAACTCCGTCGCTTCTAGATGTTTGATGTTGGCGCGGCGCCTCCGTACACCTGTGAGAGACTTCGGCCCCGTCACAAGAGCAAAGCTCTCGTCGAGAATGTCCACGACGACGCATCTCGAGCCCGCCTCTCTTCCAACCGTCTTGACGCAGATCCTTCCCACCTCTATCATCGGTCAGACCTCCTCTTGTTTGCTCTCCGACCTGTCTTCCCTGCTTCTCCGCTTCGCAGCTTCGAGATACTCCTCGACGAGGGCTTTTAAGACTTTGAAGACGGACTCTTTAGGCAGTCTGCCCGTATTGAGGATCACGTCGTAGATCGAGATATCCTCGAAGGAGATGCCGTAGAACTTTCGAAACCGTTCCCTGTCGATGGCTTCCCGCCGAAGCGTCTCTTCTCGCATGGCGCTGAGAGGTCTCCGGTCGCGTCTTGAGAGACGCCTAAGCCTCTCCTCCTCAGGAGCCGTCAGGAAGATCCTCACATCGGCCATTGAACCCGCTATCCAAGCGGAGAGGTCGCCGTCGAGCACCACGCCGCCTCTGGAAGCTTCCTCCCTCGTCCTCCGATCGATGAACTCGTCGATCGCTCGGTTTGTCTCCAATGACTCGCCCAGCTCGTGAACCGCCACGCCCTTCTCAGAGGCAAACTCTCTGAAGAGTTGCCCCGCAGAGACGTAACGCAGGTTAAACGCCTTCGCAAGCATCCTAGCGTGCGTCGAGCGTCCTGAGCCGTGGAGCCCAGAGACCGCGATCACTGCGCCAAGCTTCACCATAAGGTTCTCCCCAATCTACGCGTTGTAGAACCGACCTGACTAGATAAATCCCTTCCCGCGAGTGTACAGGCCTGAGACGAGAGGCCTAGGTAAACCTCAGCTACGGATGTAGGGAAAGAAGCTTGCCGGGCGCCTCGCTATCCGCGTCCCGTCAGCAAGCCAGCTACCCTTTCGGTGAAGGGGTGGCTTCGGTACCTGGGAGGCTGAGGCCGACGGGAAGCCCGATGATTCGGTAGAGGGGACGGCTGATGGCTATGGAGCATATAAGGTACCAGTAGAACATGGGAAGCTCCATGTATTGGGCCGTTGGGTTTAGGCTGATGGGAAGCAGCGCCGCTGGCCTCGTCCCGAAGGCGTTTCCGATGAGGGTGAAGAAGAACCCGAAGAGGCCTAGGGAGATGACCATCATCTTAAGCTGCTGCTTTGCAGTCTTGCCTCCTAAGGTGCGTATCGCGGCCTCCCGCTTCCTAAGCTTTGCTTGAAGCTTCTTATCTCCACTGAGTCTAGCCTCCTTCAGAAGCGACCGGTACTCCGTCATCAACTGCATGTACTCCCGCTGCTGCTCGACGTTGATGAGCAGCTTGTTCAGGCCCAATGTGGTCAGGTTGAAGAGCGTGGCGATGACCACCACGAATACTGAGGCCACTCGTAGGTCTAACGTGTATGGTACGAGGAGAGCGACAAGGAAGCTCCAGAACCCTGCGAGCCAGTCCAATGGGGTCATGGGGCAGCTCCCCGGAGTTCCGCCGACGCAGGGCTCTCCGCTTGGCTGTCTATCGTCGCGCAAGAGATGTTCAGTCTACTCACCTAGGAACCGTCTGAGCGCTGGGTACATCTCCGAGACCCGCTCCCGCATGATCAGCTGATAGTACTGGTAAAGGATGCCGACTGAGAGGAGAATGCCCATGCCGCTTCCGAAGACGTTGAAGAAGTCTGCCAACCCCGCGACTAGCCCAACTATGATGCCGCCTAGAAGCGTCACCGTAGGGATGTACTTCTTCAGCACATCCTCGATCGTCCTGGGGGTCCGCCTAAACCCTGGGATCTGAACGCCAGAGTCGATCAGCTGCTTCGCTACGTCTCGAGGCCCCATGCCGCCTACAGCCATCCACGTTAATGAGAACGCAGCGCACAGGGCGACCAGCAAGCCTAGGTATCCGAGCGCGTGAGACGGGTCCAAGAGCACGCGGTCAAATGACCTTGGAGCCGTCGCGTAGTAGGCGAAGCCTCCTATCGGCTGATTCGTGGTAGCGTTGAACTGGCCTAGGAGGTTGAGCCACATGTCCGTGTTGCCGGGGTTAAAGCGGGACCAGATGATCTGGGCCCCGAAGTAGATGTTCGCCAGGAGCGTTGACGCGAAGATCACGGGGATATTCGACACGTAGAGTAGCTTGACCGGAAACCTTCCCCTGAAGCCTCTGTACCTTGCATACGTGATGGGCAGCTCAAGCCTGACGCCTTCTAGGTAGATGACGATCAGAAAGATCAGGATGGTTGAGAAGAAACCTAGAAGGCCGGGGAACCCTCCTTCCCTGTCGATTACGTGGGAGAACGGTAGGCCCTGTAGGACTCCTTGGACCGCCGCTGGGATAGCACCTAGCAGGAGCTTATCCGGTGCGAGGCCTGGCAGAGGCGAGAAGCTAAGCCACAGGATCGTCTGGGCAACGCCGGTGGCGATGAAGAGGCTAATGCCACTTCCGAGACCCCAACCTTTCTGGAGCATCTCATCCATCAGCATCAAGAGGAGGCCTGCTGCTATTAGCTGAACGAAGATCAGAGCACCGATTTCCAGGCTGATGCTGCCCCACGCCCCGGCGAACCAGTACATGCCCGCTTGGAACACCGTCATGACCACGGAGAAGAACTTGCTGGCAGTGGTGAACAGGCCTCGGTCATCTGGGTTTGACATGTCACACTCGATCATGTTTGCGCCGACAAGAAGCTGGAGGATCAGACCCGCGGTGACTATTGGGCCTATGCCCAGCTCCATCAACGTGCCACGGTGCGACGCAAAGATGATCCGCATGGCTCCCAGAGGGTCTTGGATACCCATCTGGGGCAGGCCGAAGAGCGGCACCTCGCTCATGACGAGGTAAATAACTAAGACGCCGAAGGTCCATAGAAGCTTCTCGTTGAAGCCCACTCTCCTCGTGGGAGGCTTAACCTCCAGTGTGGCGCGTGAAAGCGGGTCGAAGAGAGTGAGGAAGCGCCCGGCCATCTCAACCAGCCGCAGAGGACTTCTGAGGGACCACTACCTCGCCGCCCGCCTCCTTAACCTTTACGACGGCCATCTCCGATGCCTTCGAGGCTAGAACCCTCAAGGGTCTTGACACGTTTCCGCCGCCAAGAAGCTTATCGAAGCCTGCGGCTGAGAGGTCTAGGACCGGCCTGCCCTCTTCCTCGGTCAGCTTGCCTTGACGTTTCATCGCTTCGGCCAGTGAATCGAGTTCTCCGACGTTGATGGATTCTCCGCGTCTCTCATAACGAGAGACGAAGCCCTTCTTCCCCCAGTAATCGGGCTGATACCGGAGGACCCAGGTCCACTTGTGTTTGTGTCTGCCAGCTTTGCCGAAGCCGCCTCTGCTGCCGGACTTCCGATGCTGGCCAACCTTCCCCCATCCACAAGTCCTCGAACCTCTCAGCTTTCGCGCTTTTCGAAGCCTTCTAGCCATAGGTTTTCCACGCATCCAAGGGTCGTGTCAAGACCAGCCTTCGCTGTGAGAAGACGAGATGATCGGCTGTCTAGACTTCTCCGAACGGCCACCTCTGCACCGACAGAGCCGAGGGCGATTATAAACGTTTGCCGGAGAAGGCTCAAACAGCAAGTGCTCGCGTTGGGAGACGAGCCCCGCAACCACGGCGGGATGGCGTGCGCTGATAGCGTCTTTCACCATGTTTTACCGTGCGTTTAGCAGCACCAAGGGAGCGTGGGGATGGCCCTGATTGAGCCGAAAGGCAGCGCGGAGAGGCTCTGACTGCAACCTCTCTTCTCAAGTTGAGGGAGATGATGCTTGAGGGCGTCCTGTGTGAAGCCGCCTTGTGCCAAACGTAAGAACCGTGCTGAGCAGGAATCCACCGACCACGTCGCTTGCCCAGTGGATACCCGTATACGGCCCTAGAAGCGCCACTGATAAGGCTAGCAGTACGGTGGCGATCCTCCAGACAACCATGTGTCCGCGCGGAAGCCGGATGGGGTAGACTAGGAATGTGCCGCCGAGAGCGGCGTGTAGGCTGGGAAAGCTGTAGTCGGTCAAGGGGCAAGAGGGGACACCCTGCCCATGGAAGTAGACGCAAGGCCTAGGTCTTCCGATGAGGTTCTTTGCCACAAGCCCGATGACGATGATCGCTGCGGTCGCCGCGGCAAGATGGGCACCAGCCTTCCACCCTCTGCTCAACGCGTACAGTATGATGAGCGCTGTGAAGGCGAAGGGGACGGCGAACTCGAGGAAGAGAAAGAGGTTGTAGACGGTAGACAGGCGGGTCTCTGCCAGCCACCAGTAGGCTGAAGCATCTAGGCCCACGACGAATGAGCCAACAACCGACCCGATGCCCCTCGTCTCAAGCAACAAGATCGTGAGGGCTGCTCCAAGGGGGACAGCGATGTTGTCGTCCACCCTCGTCGGAAGAGCCTCGAGGAAATAGGCGACAACTGCGGCGAGGAAGGCAACCAGGGGGTCTACGAAGAAACTCGCAGCTAGGAACCCCAAACCGAAACTTGCCACGCCTGACCCAACTCTCCTCCTAACCTGAACGCCGCGTTCGAGGAGGAGGCGTTCCACTCTTACCAAGCCATCTCCGAGGCTGGCGAGCATGATCGCAGCATAGGCGATATCTTCGCGGAAGAAGAGTAGGCAGGCTAGGACGCTGATGGCCAGATAGATAGGCCTGACGACTATCCTGTTGCTGGCTTGCTCGTAGGCCCTGAAGAGGCGGGAGTAGGCGTCGCTGATGAACGTCCTTCTAGCCCTGCGGACGCGTAGGTATTCCGACATGGCGTAGACGACGGTCACCGCTGCGAGGCCGAGGACCACGAAGGTCTTCCCGAGAAGCATGGAAGCAGGAGGGATAAGGAACGCGAGAAGATGAACGGACTTCCTCGGCAGCTCCGCCCTGAGAACGGCCACGGCGTCAGCCATCGCTCTCTCCGTCCTACCCAAACCACCTTGGGTATCTAACTATTCGTCCAGCCGCCGCGTCCTAAGCCCCAGTTCCCGCTGCTGCACTTGCTCGACTGACTTCAGCCACATCGTGGATAGCGGTTGCCCTTCTAGCCGAGCATGCTTGCATGTCGCTGAGGGGATGGGTGCTGGCGGGGTAGGCCTATCTCCCAGCGGTACCGCATGTTTGAGAAATGTATCCTACGCATGGACTCATAGGCTTTGAGCCGCGCGTCCTCTAGGGTTTCCCCGCGGGCAACAAGCGTCAGAACTCTGCCGCCTGTCGTCATTATCGTCGAGCCGCCATGCCTGCTTTGCCCGGCTGAGTCTGAGGGACGCGGGTCGAACGCGGTGCCATTATGGAAGACGAGGCAAGAGGATTCGACGGATTCAAGGCCGCTCACCGGTTGGCTTGTGATGTGAGCCCCAGGATAGCCGACGTTCTTCTCCTCCTCGTACCTCTCATCTCTCACGCTGAGATAATACCAGTCGAGACTCGGGTCCCTCTGGGCCGGTCTGACGATCCGGCTGCTTACAGCGCAGATGCCCACATGGTACGAGGTGTCCCATTCAAGCTTCATCTCATGGAGCTTGCCGTCAATGATGGCCTCTGAAAGACGGTAGAAGTCGTTCTTCAGCCTTGGAAGGATGATCTCAGCCTCAGGGTCACCCATCCGCACGTTGATCTCTAAGACGTAGGGCCTCCGTTCGCCGTTCTCCCCGCAGATCATCAGGCCGAAATACAGGATTCCCTTGTAGTCGATCCCTCGCTGCTCTCGGAACTGCGTTACCGTCGGCGTTACGATCGTCTGCATTATGCGGCTTGTCAGCTCGTCGTCCAGCCAGGGATGGGGCGAGTATCCGCCCATTCCACCCGTGTTCGGATGCGGGACCCCGAAGCGCCTCATCCGCTCGTAGGCCGTCCTCGGATCGGCCTCGCCGTCGAAGGCTCGCTTGTAGTCCATCGCCGCCTCCATGGGCAGGGCTGTTCTACCATCTGTGAAGACGAAGAACATCAGCTCATAGCCGTACAGCCTACGTTCGATGTCCACTCGTCTTCCGGCGTCTCCGAAGGCTCGCCGCACCATAAGGTAGTCCACCGCGTGAAGAGCCTCCTCGCGAGAGCTGCATACTATCGAGCCCTTCCCGGCGGCTAGACCGTCAGCCTTAACGACAAGGTTCTCCTGCGGGTTCTCTCGGTAGAAATCCCCAACGAACCTCTTCGCCTCATCCGGGTCGCTGAAGTTCCTGTAGAACGGGATCGGGACGCCGATCTTGTGCAGAAAGTCCTTGGTGTCGCACTTGCTCGACTCCAGCACTGTCGCAGCCTTGGTCGGCCCAACGATCCGCGTGAGGCCCTCAGCCTGGAACCTATCGACGATGCCGTCGGAGAGATAGCCCTCCGGGCCGACAAAGGTGAGGCTTACAGCCCGATCCCTTGCGGACCGCAGGATCTCGCTGATAGACACGATGGGAGCCTGTCGACATTTCGGCAAGAGGGAGCTTCCCGCGTTTCCTGGCGCCACAGACACCCTGTCGACTAGGGGGCTTCGAGCGAAGCTGTAGGCTAAGGCGTTTCCCCGCCCGCCCGCGTCGACGACCAGGACCTCCGTCATCGCAGCCCGCCCGTACCTTTAAACGCTCGCAGCAACCGATTTAAGCCGTCACCACACGCGCGAGAGACACCCAGGAACACCGTTCGTTCCCTAAGTGAGGTATCGGTCAGGCCTCAAGCCCCTCTTGTCTTGTATAAGTCGCGGCGCAGAGAAACACCGAGAGCAGAGAGTGAAGACTTTCGAAGCAGGTCGCGTCACGCCTGGTACCGGACGCCTAGCTTTACCGAGTCCTCAGGCTTCTCGACGATGGCTCTGTAGGCATCAACGACCTCGTCAAAGCTTACGATCGGAGACAGCATGCCGTCGGCCCTGAGCGCCCTTCGCTTGAAAAGCTCCAAGACGGTCATGTAGACGCGTTGCCTGTCCCAGCGTGGGTAGTCACGGTATGGCTCGCTTTCCACGCGGGCGCCCGAAACCATCACCTGGCGGTTGAAGTGCCACTCCTCGCCCAGGCGTAGCCCTTTGGCTTCCCCATG
>CAYRUY010000028.1:9640-11751 GCA_964427455.1 uncultured Candidatus Bathyarchaeia archaeon
TGGACGGCCATAAGCCCTATTGCTCCCAGCCCGAAGACCGCCACGTTCTCGCCGAGCTTTACGTTTCCCTCTCGTACGCCCATCAGGGCTACGACGGCGGGGTCTATGCATACGAGTTCCTCGTTGCCCAGGGAGGGAGGGGCTGGGGAAAGCCTCTCCTCGGGGACCGTGTGGGTCTCGCGGATCGGCAGGTAGCCATAGACCCGGTCTTCAACCTTGAACCTTAAGACGCCCTCCCCGACCTCAGTAACCAAGCCCACTGTCATGTTGCCCACGTGCATAGGGAAGCTAGCGGGCTGAAGGCCCCTGAAGAGGGCTAGCGTCGTGCCGTGCTTCTCGGCTGAAAAGAGGCTCTTCACGCGGACCTCCCTCGGCTGGAGGGGCTGCTCCTCGTACCCCCGTGTGACGAGCTTTCCTGGGGCTATAGCTATGGCTTCTCTTGGCATAAGCGCGCCTCAGAAGCGATACGTCAAGACGCGAATAAACCATGCGGTCCGCCTAGACAGGCCCTAACCACGTTCTTCAAATCGATAACGACCGTTTAGAGAGCACGGGAACGCGCTGAGCGAACTCTCGGAGTCTCTGAGACGCACCATAGCTGTGGCGCGTAAAGGCTTTAAGAGCGAAGCCTCCGGTCAGGAGGCTTCGGTGAAACACTTGCCCATCCGGTTTGCAGGAGTTGTCGGTTTAGACCTGATCGCGAAGGAGCCGCTCGGAAGGATAAAGCGGGAGGGTTTCGACGGGGTTGAGGTCTTCCTATGGCGTCTTTCGAGGGAACAACGCGAGAAGGCAACCGGGAACCTGGTCAAGTTGACGAGAGAATTGGGGCTGCCAGTCTCGGATATAGGAGGAGGCCCTAGCCTAGTAGACTTGGGGCTGCCGCAGGAGAGCGAGAAGGCCATCGCGTTAGGAGAGGATTTCCTGAACTTGGCGCATGAAGTAGGGACGAAGATCAGCCTTGTGCCTTCGTTCAGAGCGCCTCCTGAGGCGAAGAGGGACGAGGTCTTATCCCAGGCCGGAGAGAGCCTGAAGAAGCTGGACAGGACTGCGAGGAACCTAGGCGTATACTTGACGATTGAGCCGTTGAACCGTTATGAGACCAACCTCCTCGCGAGCATGGCTGGGACGGCCGAGTACATAGACGGCCTACGCACGGAGATGGTCCGGTTGATGGCTGACCTCTACCATATGAGCATAGAGGAGGCGTCGACGCCGGAAGCGTTGAGAACCGCCTCGAAGCATCTGGTTCATATGCATGTCTCGGAGAACCACGGCGGCTACCCGGGGACTGGCACGATCAACTACGGCGAGGTCTTCAGGGTGCTTAAAGCCGTGGGCTACGACGGCTTCATGTCGATCGAGTGGCACAGAGCCATGGAAGATACGATCGAGGCCTACGGAAAGGCACTACCCTTCCTGAAAGCGCTAAGCTCGGTGGTATGGGCCGGTTGAAGGGGCGAACCTGGCAACCAGTGTTTACAGTATGTCGTCGAGCTTCAAGGCCTTAACGTGGGGTTTCGCTCTATCTGCGAGGTCTGAGTCCTCCGTCACGAGAGGCAGCCCCTTCTCTCTGGCGTAGTGCACGTAAGATGCATCGTAGAACGTCAACCCTAACTCTCCCGCTACGTCCAGTATCTGCTCCTCATGGCAGCCTACCGTCGCCACGTGCATTAGGCTGAGTACCCCCTTCACCAGCTTGGCAAGTCCCTTCAGCTCCTCGCCGGTAGTCCGGCCGCGTACAGCATACTCCTTCCACAGGATGTTTCCCAGCTCATATCTTGCGAGCTCCAGGGTGTAGCCTCCGGCCACGGCCTCAACCGCGTTCTCCTTTATGGCTCTGAACACCGATGATGAGTCGAAGACGTAGCTCATAGGGAGCCGCGCTCCCGATCCTGCCTGATGCTCCTCACAGCCTCCTCCACGGAGACCCTGTCGAGGGCGGGCTTCAGCTCCTCTATCGCCTCTCTAGCCCGTTCGACCTCCCGCCTCCTCACCTCTTCCTCGAGGGCTCTCCGCAGCACATCAGACGCCTTGATGTCGAGCTCCCTCATCCTCTCCCTGAGCTCGCTAGGCACCTTCACAGAGACGGTGACGTATCTAGCCAACACGAC
>CAYRUY010000028.1:11851-20475 GCA_964427455.1 uncultured Candidatus Bathyarchaeia archaeon
CCCTGAGCTCGCTAGGCACCTTCACAGAGACGGTGACGTATCTAGCCAACACGACCACCTCCGCTACTACCCAGATGTGGGAAGATAAGGGTTTACCTCCCGGTAGTAACTCGTCGCAGGAGAGGGAGATAGGCCATCGACGTGTCGCTCGGGGCGAAGCACATCTAGGACCGGCCAGGACTGGATCTTGAAAGGATCCGTAGGCCTCCAGACCCTGAGGGGCTCTACGGCGGCCTCGGAGCTAGCAAGGATCATAGGGGCTCATATTACCCCATTTAGGATAGACGCCCTACCCTGGGGCCGGGAACCCCGTCCCTCTCTAAGCCCGAGGAGAGCTGTGAGGCCCTCCTCGTCCACTTCCAGAGCCTCCGCAAGTTCTTTGCGGAAACGGGGGTTCTCAGCCATAACCCGCAGGTAGGGCAGGAACTCCCATCGCACGGCTGAGGTCGAACAGTGCAGCAGGGTTCCGAGCTTCCTGAACGCGGCTTGGGAGGCTGCCCTCTGGAACCTCGTCCTCCCGAGGATCATCAGCAAGTCCGGGTAGCGGTACTTCGTGAACTTACGGTACGCCTCTTTCTTCGCGAGCGCCACGCCGCCGGTCATCATATCGATGCTGTACGCTAATAGCTTCCAGTTCTGGGTTGACAGTATCCGTTGCCTGAAGAGGTCCGCGAAGCTGAGGGCTTCGAACGCCTTCGCGACCTCGGCGGGGTCCTCGTACTCCTCGGCGATGTTGCTCTCGATCCACTGGAAAAGCTCATCAGGGGTTTTGTCTACGCCGTCGAGCGCCATCCGGGCGCTCATGACCGAAGATGCCTTGAAGAGCGTCCTTAAGGCGTCAAATACGCTCGTCTCGCGCTCCCTGAAACCCAGGCTGTTTAGGTCCTTCTCTCGCAGAATGGTCTGTCCTCTGCCCAGCGTCTCAAGGTCGTTCAGCGCTGACCTCAAGTCGCCTTCGCTTCGCGCCGCCACGAGGCGAAGCAGCTCCTTATCGGCTTGGATCCCCTCCTTGTTACAGGCCTGTTCCAGCGTCTTCATGATATCCAATACGGCAAGTTTCCTGAAAGCTACGAGTTCGGAGCCGTACCTGATGGCTCGCAGCTTTGCGTCGTACGGGTTGTTAGCCACCAAGACGATGGGGTGCTTCGATGCCTTCATCAGCTTCATTATCGCGTCGACGCCGCCGGCGTCTTCTCTTCCTGCCAGTCCGTCGACCTCGTCGATCAGGAAAAGCCTTGGCTTACCCAGCAGGGACGCCTGCATCACCGAACGGCCTAAAACCTCGTCGATCCTCGACGCGGACCTGAAGTCACTGGCGTTCATCTCGACCAAGTCGAGCCCAGCTTCCTCGGCGTAAGCCTCTACCAAAGCCGTCTTGCCGACGCCCGACGGCCCATAGAACAACAGCGGCTTGTTGCCAGGCTTCCAACGCTTGATCCAGGTGAGGAAACGGTCGACCGCTTGCTTCTGGTCGACGAACTCAGCGAGGCTCCGGGGCCGGTGCTTCCTGACCCACGTCGAGTCCGCGATCAGCCTGATCACCGTTGCGGCTTGGCTAGCAGGAGGCACTGGGCCAGGAAGGCCTCGAGCTGGATGTGTTCGCTGCCTCCCTGCGAGACTCTGAACTCGAACTCTCCTAGTTTCTCAAGAAGCCTGACCTTCTGCTGCTCGCTGACGTCGAGTGAGTAGATCTGCCTATGGATCTCCCTCAGGATGTCATCTGCGGCCAGCCCCTGCGTGTACAGCATGTCCAGTAGCTTCTCTCGGGCTTCACGGAAGTTGCCTTCCAGAGCGCTCTCAAGCATCACCCTGACGTCGTCCGGCCTCGCTTGAGCCGCTACGTCGTAGATTGTGGCTTCAGTCACGCCCTTGCCCTTGGCCGCCGCTGCCTGGAGTAGGTTTGCGACCTTGCGGAGGTCTCCCTCAGCGAGGTGGATAACCGCTTCAGCCGCTTCAGGGTCAAGCTTCAGACCTTCGCCGTTGGCTATCCGGTCAATGAAAGCCATGGTGTCCTCCTTCACAAGGGGCTTGAACCTGAAGACGGCGCAACGGCTTTG
Source organism: uncultured Candidatus Bathyarchaeia archaeon (assembly GCA_964427455.1). Lineage (GTDB taxonomy): Archaea > Thermoproteota > CALKCG01 > B24 > JAWCPE01 > JAWCPE01. The sequence goes on from CAYRUY010000028.1 coordinate 13,909, forward strand.
GATCGGTTCGATAACCCTCGAGCTGTAGTTGACGCAGAGGATGAAGCGGGCGGTTCGCGTGAAGCTCTCCATCGTTCTCCTCAACGCCTGTTGAGCCTCAGACGTCAAGGCGTCAGCCTCATCGAGTATGATCAGCTTGAACGGAACGTCTCCTATGGTCCTGATCCTAGCGAAGTCCTTGATCTTTCGCCTAACCGTGTCAATGCCCCTCTCGTCGCTCGCGTTCGTTTCAAGCGTGTTCTGTCGCCGAGTTTCGCCGAACAACTCCTCCGCGACGCAGAGAGCCATCGTGGTCTTCCCGGAGCCAGGTGGCCCCGCGTACATCATGTGCGGAACGTTCCGTTCCTTCACGAAGGCGCTTACTCTCTCCGCGACGTGACGTTGGTCGATTATGTCGTCGAGTCTCTTCGGCCGATACTTCTCAGCCCAGATCTCCAAAGAGTCCTTGACGTTTACCTCAACCCGGGCTCCTATGGCCATATAGGACTTCCCTTCCGTACAGAGCTGGCTGGCGAACTTCTATCCACAGAGCCAGACGGCTGTAACGTACAGGCGTGCCTTAAGCCTTTTCACGGGTTACGCGAGGATGGACCATCTCTCCGAGCGGAACCGCATGGTCGATGAGTCTGGGGGACGTTTGAGGAGCATGGAGCGGGAGTCGGCAGAGCAGATATTCGCTCAGGTGGTGCGGCCTCTCCGTGATCTCGACATGCGTGAAGCTCTTCTTCAAGGCTGCACGGAGTCGGAGAGACAGGTTTTCGAAGAATACTTCAACCGGATCGACGACCGCGACTTAGAGATGGATGCTGCAGGAACGCTGTTGGCGAACGTCGATCCGCGCACGCGAGAACTGTGGAGGAAGCACTTGGACAGGATAAAGTCGCAGAGGGCTAAGCAACACCCCCCTATTTCTAGCTAAAAGGCCTACCTCTCAGGCGTTGGCACCCCCAGTTGCATTATCAACAGATGAATATGGCAAGGTAGAGAAGGATTGAGCCAATCAGGAATATGACAATCAGAGATGACGTACGAAATGGCTGTTGCCACCATTCCCGTGTTTTCATGGGTCAGGGATGTACCTAGGACGCCAACGTCCCCTCTTGCGGAGCTCCTTCATCCTCGAATGCAGGAGTTGTTCGAGTGGATCTTAGTAGCCTCGGACCCGGATTTGCTGCAGGGTATCGCTCAAGAGATCATCCCACATCCGGAATCTGGCTAACTCGTACAAAGTAGAACTCACCAAAGCTAGGTAGGCCCCGGATAAGATCCAAAAGGAGAAGGATAGAGGTCTCGACCTCTCTAACAACGTCAATACCGCGAAGAACCCAATAGCTAAGGCCACTAGATTCCGGCTCAAGGAAGCGATCTTCGAATTGCATTCCTGCATGATCTGAGTGTAGGCAGCATCTATGCTTAAACCACTATCAGACATCTAACATCAAAACTAGATACTGCCCGGCTAACGGAGATAAGATGAACTCCCTTAATGACCCGGCATTGCGGTTGAATAGGCCCACTCAGGGGCACCCACTCTTTAGCTGGAAGAGGCTAAGGCCCGCGACACAGGCTTGTTGATATGTGGCCTGATGCGTTTCGACGGTAGGTTTCTGGGCCTCGGCGAGCGCGACCTCTCTGCCTATATTTAGTATGGGAAACAGACCATAAACCCTATGTTCGTGCGTATTATATGCTTGTCCGACCGCGTGTTGATCTCACATGGCTCGCCCGCCTTCACCCGCCGTCTTCTGCTCTAGGGAACTTGACAATTGTTGAAAAGCCTACCGCCTAATGATAAGAAGAGAAGATGGATTGAAGACATGGCGGACACCCTAAAGGAAAACTGGTATGCAGGAAAGCAGATAAAGAAGAGCCAGATCCCTGCCTTCCACATTCAACGCTACGGCGTAAACAACCTATGTCGCTACCATCAGAGGGATACCGGTCGTGCTACACGATCGTTGATGTCAAGGCGCGTGGTCTCTGCCCCTTGATACTAGAATTCATGAGCCACTCGGAGTATGAGAGGCGTTTCGGCTACAGTTAGAGCGATCACCGGACGCGGACACTGGACTCTAAGACGGCTTGAAGCTTAGGGTTGTTGACCCCGGTGTAGACGATCTTCCTGTCGTTGAATGTTATCTTTCCAGACGCCTCTAAGTCCTGTAGCACGCGTCTGAAAGTCTGGTACTGAACGCGTCGAGGTAGGCTCCTCCAGAGTCCCTTCTTAGTCGGGTAGTCCTCCGCGTCTAGGATAGCCTTCTCTATCATCATCACAGTGTCCAGCCTGGGCTCGTGAAGCACAGCCATCCCTGACTGCCTCCAGATGGACCCTCACTACTAGGTAAGCGCCCGAACTATTATATACAGTTATACAACTGCTGCCCTTAGCAGACCGTATCGTCGCCATCGGGTCGGATTTGGCACGCCGCGCCAAAATTATTCGCCGCTTTTTCTCAGAGGGGTTTGGCTCATCATCGGCCTTCCCCACCACTTCCTCAGCCTTCGCCATACTTTGCCGGAACTCCTTCGGCTCCGCTTCCGGGCCTTACCCTCGGATCGCCGCCTTGACTCTTCTTTCCGTTGGAGAAGCAGTTTAGCGAGACTAGATCCATTCATCTACGGTACCACGGTGGGAGACTTTCTTGGCCAGTTCGCGTTCGAGCTGCCTTAGTTTCTCCACTAGGATTGCCTTTTCGCGGGCCAAATCGTCCCCTATGTCCAGCGACGATAGAGGCGGTGACTCGCATACCTTTATCATGCGTTTGACCGCTGTTCTAAGCCGCTCATAGGTTAGTTTCCCTGACTTCGCTCGTCCGCGCTTCCTCTTAGGGGTGGGGGCGTGTGTCTGTATCCCTCTCACCGTCGAGCCTCCCCTTTGAGCTTCTTAGCCCGTTCAGGAATCTCCTTGGCCCGGATGATCAACGTCGCGGATTTAGCGGCCGCCTCCTCCTCATGCCTCGCCTCGATCTTGGATGAGCTTTCGCGTTCCGCTTGATGGCCAGCCACTTCGGGAATGTTAGGGCCGGCTCGAACATCCCCAATCTCAGAAGTGATCTCAGCGACGTGTCTTAGGAGTCATCAGAGAGAACCCTTGGCGGAAACGCTTTCTCAACCCGTTCGGCCAGTTCTGCCTTCGCCTCGTTAACGGTTTAGGGTTCAAACTTCACGACCCTAGGCTGGAGCGTGGAACGTGCGAGAACGGCTCGTCGCCCTGGAAAGGAGCCGGTGCGTTGAGTTCCCGAACCACATCTACACAAGGTGCGCCGCGGGGATGGCGGCGGTGTGGCTTCAGGCTTCCATAAGCGTGTTAGCCTGGTAGGGCTCTCGCAGTGAGGCCGCGCTCTGGAAGAGTCTCTGCAGCTCCTCGTCTGCGGCGCCGCTTCTCATAGCTGCGAGCACATCTACGAGATTGTCGTCTCTCATCAGGCAGGGCTTCACCTTGCCGTCGCTCGTCACCCGGAGCCTCGTACAGTGCGCGCAGAATTCGCAGTTACCTTGGAATCTGACCAGCTCTACCTCGAGGCCCCCTTTGAACACGTACCTCGGCCTGAACTGCATATCCGTTCTCCTCACTACCTTCGCGGCCGAGGCCATCAGCCCTGCCTCGATCGCGTCTAAGCTTGCGTAGTGACGCTTGAAGAACGGCTCATCAACGATACCTTTGACGTAGTGAAGCTCTATCAGCTGCAGAATGGCGCTCGTTGATGCGCAGAAGTCCATGAGCTGACGTATGCCGCCATCGTTCAACCCCTTCAAGACAACCGTGTTAAGCTTTACAGGGCTGAGCCCCGCAGCTTTCGCCTTCCAGATGCCTTCTAGGACCGCTTGCACATCGCCTCCGCAGATACGCTTGTAGACGGCGGGGTCTAGGCTCGCAAGGTTCACGTTCACCCTCTCTAGCCCTGCTTTCGCAAGTGGCTCAGCCTTCTCCGCGAGCAAGGTCCCGTTTGTGACCATCGAGACCTCCGTCACTGACGGCAACGAGCTAATCCGGCGAACGATCTCAACGATGTCAGGTCGAAGGAGCGGCTCGCCCCCTGTAATCTTCACCTTGCCCATCCCTAGCCTGGAGCCCACATCAGCTAACCTTACGATCTCTTCTAGGGACATCTCGTCCTTGGAAGCCGTTAGGCCTTCTCTATCGCAGTAGATACAGGCCAGGTTACACCTGTCGGTGACAGACAAGCGCAGCCGCGACAGGGCTCTTCCAAAGGGGTCGATGAGCAACGGTGGCACTAGGGGAGAACCGGCCTAGCGTTGATTTAAGCTTTCGAGAACGAGGCGTCTCATGTCTAGCGTTCTCTGATGTGGTGAACGAGGTGGCCTGCCTCAGGTAGGATTATCTTTTCAAACGCTAGGGCTACGGCTTGCGACGAGCCTGGGATGACGAAGACGGCTTTACCCGAGACCGTGCCTGCAGCAGCCCTGCTCAGCATCGCAGCTAGACCTATGACATCATGGCTCAAACGCCTGAAGAGCTCGCCGAAGCCAGGGATGCTCTTCTCGACCAAGGACTGTGCAACCTCGACGCTGATGTCACGACGCGAGAGACCTGTACCCCCAAGAACCGCAACGACATCCACATCGTCGCGCTTCGTCGCTTCCAGAACCACCCTCCTAAGGTCTTCGGCCACGTTCGGGACCAAGGACCGCCCGACGATCCGATGTCCAAACCGAGCGACGAGGTCAGCCGCGAGGTCGCCAGACTCGTCTGTCACCTGACTCCCTTCACGCAGAGCCCCGTACCGCGTAGAGCTGCAGGTGATGATGAAGACCCCTACGCTCGACGGCGCTTTTCTTCTATGCTCTTCAGCGCTCTTGCTCATGACACATACCCACGGTGAGGTAGCATTTCCGCTTCACTCCGGTGAGACTCAACCCCTTCCAGCATTCCATCTCTTTCCTCAAATCACTTATCCCGCTTACTCCGTTTTCTGAGCAACTATAATCCAGCATATGCCATGGGCTCCTGTCTTCTTCCGCTCAGCCTGTACAGTTCTGAATCCTGCCTCTGACAGTTCCTTGTCTAGCTCCTCCTTCGTGAAACCACGTCCAGCAATCACGGGAAGGAAGATCTCCCTGTCCTCTCCGTCTACAACTATCTTTCTCCGCGTCAATTCTCCAACTTTCGGCCATGTCCATCCTGGACCGAACTGCTGCCTAACCTCGTCTTGCGTCAGTACAGCCGTGTTGCATAGGAAATATGGTGCTTTAGGCTTGAGAACTCTAAATGCCTCTGAGAAAAGCTCCCGTCTATCCTCATACTCGGGGAACATTTGTAAGCAGCCCACGTTCACTCCTAAGTCAAAAGATTCACTCGGTATCGCCTTAAGGGCAGTCACATCATTTACTTGGAAGTCGCCTTTAACGCTTTCTTCAGCTGACCATTCCTTGGCTCGTTTGATCGCGGATGGAGCAATGTCCACAGCGGTAACGTTGAACCCAGACTTTGCCAAGAAGATCGAGTCACGTCCCTCTCCACATCCAAACTCTAATTCCCTGATACCCTTAGGGAGATTCCACTTCTCTACGAACTCGACTAGCTCTTCCGTTGGGACCGGTGTCTCGCAGAAACGAGCACCAGCACCATAGACTCGTCGGTATCTATCCTCGTAAGGGTGTATCATCCTCAACCATGCACCATGGTGAATCTTCCTGGGCCCGGGCTCGTTTCCATGTACTGCGAGAGTGCTACGTCACGCCGCTCCGAAACCCTTGGTCTCATCATGAACTACTCCCCGCACGATATCCTCTTTGAGCCACAAGTGTTTTCCTTCGCTCTCGAAGATGGCGAATCCCACTCTCCCAAAGAACGAGAGTGAGGGTTTGTTGTCAACGTGCACGGCAGCGATGACAGTGGTAACGCCCATCTCCCGGAGCTCTTGCAGGGCTCTTCCTACGAGCTTGCTGCCTATGCCCCTTCGACGGTAACCCTTGTGAACGGCAATCCCAAGATGCCCAGGCTTTTCTCCCTCTAAACCATGCTTCCGTATCATCTTTTCGAAAAACTCCTTCGGAGCGTGAGCCCAACTCATACCGTTCACATGACCTACAAGCTTATCACCGTCGAAAGCAAAGAACAGGAACTTCCCGCCATCTGCCGAGTGCGCTCTGTCATCTCTTATCCAGCCCTGAATCCATTCTCTCTCCTTCCCGAGATGTACCGCGTTCTGACGAATCCAAGCCTGATTCTCCTCTAACATAGACTCCAGTAACGCCCTCAGCGCGGCGGCGTCTTCGATCCTACCCCGGCGGATCTCGACCAAGGAAATGTCTTCCTCCTACCTTTCGTTACAGCAATTCTTGAAGTGCTCACTGGGGTTTGGAAGTCTTTCCGAATCACAGGTTCAGTCAATGATATCTCGTCTAGTAGCCTTTCCTTGTCACGTGTAAGCGTGATGTCTATGTTCCTTCCCGCGCTCCAGCTTCGCCTGTGGGTTCCTTAGACTTTTCCACAACGCGTATGTCCATGAAGGAAGTTGCCGGATATTGACCTCGCTCATCCTTCTCGAGGTACTTGCACATATCGAAGACGTTCAGCAGGCAGGCCATGACTCCCAGCAGAGC
>CAYRUY010000029.1:0-20150 GCA_964427455.1 uncultured Candidatus Bathyarchaeia archaeon
TACGCCTTGTCAGGGCCTATACGGGGAACATGAGGATCATCAGATTCGCTGGCCACTTCCACGGATGGCATGACTACGTGATTGCCAACAAGGATGGCGGGGGGTCTGCGGGCATTCCGGAGGAGGCTCTCCACAAGATCATCATCCTGCCCCCGAACAATGCCGAGGCCCTTGAGGAGGCCTTAAGCGGCGGGGATGTGGCGGGTGTGATCCTCGAGCCAAGCGGGTCATCTATGGGACACGTACCCACGGACCGAGAGTTCATGGGAAAGCTCAGGCGATTAACCGAAGAGTATCAGGCAGCACTCATCTTCGACGAGGTCGTAACGGGCTTCAGGGATGCCCCTGGAGGCACCCAAGAAGCCTACGGCATCCTTCCGGACCTGACGGTCTTAGGGAAGATTGTGGCTGGCGGCTATCCGGGAGCCGCTGTGACGGGTAGAAACGACATCATGGGCATGTTGGACTACGAGCTTGCACCTGAAAGGAGCCGCCTAGGGAAGATTCCGCATCCAGGAACCTTTAACGCTAATCCCCAATGCGCCGCGGCTGGCAACGCCTGCCTTGGCGTAATAGCCGAGCGAAAGGTCAACCCGTACGTGAACAGGCTTGGGGTAACCTTTACGCGGAGGCTCAACGAGGTCTTCACGGAGCTCGGGGTTAAGGGGTTAGCTTGGGGAGGAAGCCCGTCCATCGTCAACGTAGGTTTCGGAGTTGCGTCCGAGGACCTGAAGGTTTCAACCTTCGAGGACCTGATTCACCTCTCAAAGGTGTCGGGAAACCCGGGAAACGGGGCCGTCGTCAAGGCTTTGATAAACCGAGGCGTCCACTTCATGGGCCTAAGGGCGATCCTTTCGGTTGCCCACACCGAGGACGACATAGAGTTCACGGTCAACGCCTTCCGAGATTCCCTAAAGCAGATGAGGAGCGAGGGACTGCTAGCTCAGTATACTTAGCCTACCAAGCTATCTGAAGCCCTCTTTTCCTCCAGCAGCCCTTTTTCACAGGCTTTAGCCTACGAGTCTCTTGTTCTCCTTTCATCTCATAGACGGACTTCAAGCAGGCTTTAGCTTCCTTGGACGCGCATTAGCTGAGCGAGGGGCCCTGCAGCTTCAGAGACCTAGAGAAGATCGGCCAGATAGGCTCTCGAGCCGCGTCCGGGAGGATGAGGATGGTGCTCTTGAGCAGAGCCATCGATCAGATGGGGGCATCTCTCCACCTCGGTCGCGTATACGACCGAAGACGTCCCGAAGACGATTGAAGCCTTTGACTCCGCTGCTGGAGTGACTGCAGACGAAGGCGTCGTCGGGAAGAGGTGGGCCTCGCGTCGAGTCGGGCTTCAAGCCCGCTTCAAAGGAGGTCTATCTCTTGGCCTCGGCCCAGGTCGACGGCTCGCTTGTAGACGAGTTTAGCCGTGATCGCGTCTAGGATGGCCAGCCCTGTTGCGTCGAAGACCGTTATCTCCTCGTCTGATTCCCTGCCGGGTTTCCTGCGGCTTACAACCTCACATAGCTCCGCGTAGATGTTCTCTCTTCGAATCATCCTCTTCGCTAAGGGCATGTTCACCTCGCCGCTGTGAGAGGCTTGGTCCCAGTCATCCACCACGATCTTCGCCCTCTTCAGAATCATGGGGTCAAGCTCCTCCTTCCCCGGTGCGTCGGCGCCTATCGCGTTGATATGCAGCCCCGGCTCAACCCACTCGTTACGAACGATGGGGCTTCGAGCAGGGGTAACCGTTACGAGAATGTCCATCCCTGTGACCGCATCTTGAGCAGTTTCTGCCGGGAGGATCTCGACGCCGCGATGGTTCTCAGCCTGTCTGTGAGCGAAGTCTCGCTTTCTCGCCTCATCCATGTCGAACACCTTCACCTGCTCTAGGTCGGCGACGCGGCTGACAGCTAAGAGCTGGGTCTCGGCTTGGACGCCTGCGCCGATTATCCCGAGATTCTTAGACCCTTTCCGGGCTAGGTGTTTGGTGGCGACCCCGCTTGCGCCACCGGTTCTCATCGCTGTGATCCACGCCCCAGAAATGATCGAGAGGGGCTCTCCCGTCTGCGGGTCGACTAGGATGATCGTGGCCATGACGGAGGGCAGGCCGAACCGTCGGTTGCCAGGGTGGACGTTGACCACCTTGACGGCGGAGATGTCGAGGCCTTCCAGGTAGGCGGGCATAACCCTCAGGTCGCCGTCATACCGGCTGTAGTAAAGGTATATCTTCGCAGGCATCTGGGCCTGGCCTGCGGCCTTCTCTAAGAAAGCCTCCTCAACCGCCTCGATCACCTCGTCCATCGAGAGGAGGCCTCGCACATCCGACTCCCTAAGGATGAGAACCATCACCTCGCCCCTTCGAGCGAAGCGTATGGGCTCCCACCGCTATTAAGCCCTAACAGAGACCAGTTCTAGTGGAGAGAGGCGGGACTCCTTTTGGAACCGACCAGCGGAGCTGGAACCGCTATCGAAAGCATTATCTCCCAAGACGCAGTTGCTCGTGCAGACGCTGTGAAGGTTTTCAACGAGGCACTCCTATGCGCGACGAGATGCTTGCGATGGTCTTCCACGGCGCGAACGACCTACGCCTAGAGCCCGTGCCTAGGCCCCACGTAGACGCGGGCTCGGCCCTGGTCAAGGTCGAAGCGGCCGCTGTCTGCGCTTCAGACATCAGGATCTACAAAGGCGACAAGGCTGCGAAGGCTGGAACAATCCTAGGCCACGAGCTCGCAGCCGTCGTCGTTGAGGCAGGCAAAGATGTCTCAGCAGTTCAAGTAGGCGACCGAGTTACGATGTATCCGGTCATCGCGTGCGGCCGTTGCTTCTACTGCCAGCACGGTTACAGGAACATGTGCATTGCCCGGCGAACCCTCGGCTACGAGTACGACGGAGGCTTCGCCGAGTACATGCTGGCCACCCGCGAGGTCCTAGAGCTAGGCAACCTGGTGAAGGTGCCCCCAGGCCTCTCAGCCGAGGAGGCCGCGCTCGCCGAGCCCCTCGCCTGCTGCATCAACGGCCTACAGGTCCTAGGCTTACAACCTGGGGAGACAATAGTGATAGTGGGCGCAGGACCTATGGGCCTCATGTTGACGAAGCTCGCGAGAATCTCCGGGGCGGGCCGAATAATCGTCAGCGAGCCGAACGAGCAGCGGCTTGAAGTCGCCGGTCAAATGGGCGCTGACGTGAAGGTCAATCCGACGCGGGAAGACTTGCCTCTCAAGGTGAAGGAGGCAACCGACGGCTTAGGCGCTGATGCGGCGGTCGTCACCGTGGGCGTTCCCGGCGTAGCCTGGGAGACGCTTAAGGCGGTTAGACGCATGGGGCGCGTTAACCTCTTCGCAGGCTTTCCCCGCGGCTCGGAGGCGAAGGTCGACCTGAACCTGGTCCATTACGGGATGGTCACCGTCACCGCGAGCCAAAGCACGACGCTGACCCAGTTCCAGCGAGCCCTAACCTTGATGGCTACGGGCAAGATCGACCTCAAACCGCTTATCACGCATAGGTTTCCGCTGACTCAGGGCCCGTTGGCGTTTGAGAAGAAGATCGCTCTAGAAGGCCTCAAGCCTGAAATCCTCCCAGGGCTACGGTAACCCCTGACCCGGAGGCTACAGCCACTTGAGCATCGTTGCGAAACAGCACAGGCTTGGAAGGCTTCTGAACCTGAAGACCGGACGGATCGTCATAGCGGCACTAGACCACGGCCTGCAACACGGCCCCGGACTAGCGGGGATCGACCGGATCAAGCAGACTTTCCTGCGGATAATGGAGGGCAAGCCTGACGCCGTGCTGCTGAACCCGGGCCTTGCCAAGAGCGTCTTCAGAGGCTTCGAAGGCTCCGTAGGCCTCATCGTGAAGCTCACGGCGTTCACGCCATTCCACCCAGACTTCGACGCCACGATCGGCTCTGTGCAAGAGGCCCTCAAGCTGGGCGCAGACGGCGTCTCGGTCGGCTTCATCTTCGGAAGCGGCTACGAGAAGCAGGGCGCTATGCTGAGAAACCTCGGGGCCGTCGCGGAGGAATGTCTCGAATGGGGGTTGCCGTTGTTCGTTCACGCCTATCCTCGGGGCGAGCAGATACCTAAGGAGCAATACTACGCGCTGGAACAGGTCAAGTACGCGGCGAGAGCCGCAGCTGAGGTCGGCGCTGACATCGTAAAGACCTCCTACACGGGGAGCCGTGAGAGCTTCCGTGAGGTCGTGGAGGCCTGCCCCGTGCCCGTCGTGCAGGCCGGTGGCCCCAAGGGAGACAGCGACGAGGATTTTCTCAGAACCGTGGAGGACGCCGTGAAGGCCGGCGCCATAGGCGCGGCTGTCGGCAGGAATGTCTTCATGCACCCAAGGCCTGAAGCCATGCTTCGAGCCGTAAAGGCTATCATCCACGAAGGCCGAGGCCTAGAAGGAGCGCTCCGGGAGCTATCCTAGACTCGGCTATCGTTCTCGTCTCTATCGATTCATGCGAAGTCTTAAAGCTCATGGACACATCGCTTAAGGCATTCACTCAAGGAGCGCGAAGCCCGTTGAGAATAAGCGATGTTAAGGTCCACGTGCTAGCTCCGAAGAAGGTGGCATTCCACGGAAACCAGTACGATATGACCCTGTCCTTGGTAAGGGTCTTCACCGACGAGGGATTGGAAGGCAACTTCATGCTCTACGGTAACGAGGAGGCTCGAAGCATGGCGCGCCCCTTGAAGCAGACGCTTGTGGGCCTCGATCCCTTCGACAAGGAGAAGTTCTTCGGCCAGTATCCGCCGGTTAGGAGAAGAGGCTACTGGCTGGGGAACAACCTCCTCTGCGTCATCGATGTCTGCCTATGGGACATCATTGCGAAAGCCTTGAAGCAACCGATTCACAGGCTTCTAGGCACATGTCGCGATAAGGTCCTTGCCTACGCGAGCACGCAGCACATGCCGCGAGTGGAGGACTACGTCGAGACAGCGCAAGAATGCTACGAGCAAGGCTTCAGGGCGGTCAAGATTCACCCGCCTTCAACGATAGGCAAGGGCGACTGGAGAACCGACATCGAGGTCTGCCGGGCGGTTAAGCAAGCCGTAGGCGAGAAGATGATTCTCCTACATGACCCTGTAGGCGTCTACGACCGTGAACAGGCGATCCGCGTCGGCCGAGCCATCGAGAAGCTGGGCTACTACACGTATGAAGACCCGTTGCCGACGACCGATGTGGAGGGCTACGCTGAGCTGTGCCGCTCTCTGGACATCGAGGTTCTAGGCGGCGAGTTCATGACAAGCCTCTACGGGTACACGGAGTTGATCCGGCGGCATGCCACCGACGCACTGAGATGCGTTATGGAGAACATCGGCGGGATCACGCCCACGATGAAGGTGGCTCACCTAGCTGAAGCCTACGGCATGAAGTGTGAACCTCACAGTTGGGGCCACCAGTTGACCCAGGCAGCGCACTTCCAGTGTATGCTCGCGATGTATAACAACGACTTCTTCGAGCTGCCCGTTCCGCAGGGAGTCTTCGACGTACCCGCAGTCAAGGACATCATCCGTGTCGACAAGGAAGGCTATGTGCACGCCCCCACGAAGCCGGGGCTAGGACTCGAACCTGACCTAGCTGCCCTGGAGAAGACTACTGTGAGGGTCTATCCGGAACCGTGAAGGCCGCCCTGGTCACCACTTGTAGTGCTTCGCCGCTTCCTCGTTCCAAGGCTGGGCTAGGAGCTCCTCCAGCAACGCCTTCACGTCCTCGAACGACTTCGTTCTATGGTCTTCCATGATCGAGAGCAGCAAGGCTTTTCTGTCCCCGTCCACGAAGGCCTCGAGAATCCGTTCCATCCTCATCATCCTCGGCACGATCACGTCCAGCATCAGGCGCTTGGGCAGTGCGCCGACGTGTATGGGCTGGATTCCCCTTGCGCTTACAAGAACGGGGATCTCGACTACCACGTCATCGGGTATTCCGGAGATCGCGCCTCTGTTAGGAACGTTGAGCTGAAGTGTCATCTCTTTGTCGTTCGCGATGGCATCGACAATGGGTATGTGCTGCTCGCCGCTCATAACTGGCGGAAATGCCTCCGTCAGAGAAGCCTTGGGATTATTGAACAGCTCCTGCATCTTTTTCCATCCTTCTTCCCGGTATCTGAGGTAGGTTGACCAGCCGACCTCTGAGTCGAACCCGCCGGTCGGGCCAAACCACTTCTTCTTCGTCTCAAGATCGGTATGATACCACCATGGCGACGCGCTCCTTATGGTATCACCGATAGGGAAGAGACCGTACATCTCGTACATGTCCACGGCAGCGGGCGAGAGCTGCTCGCCTTCCCAAGGGTACCCCTTAAGGTACTTCTCACTTCTCCAATACCTTCCGGCTTTCTTCTTGATCCATTCGTCCAGAAGAGGATAGGCATCTTTGCCTCTGTAAAGGAAGTGGGTCATCCAGATGCAGTGGTTGAAGCCGGCTACTTGGACCCTGACATCACCAGCGGTGAGTCTCAGGGCCTTCACTATGTCCTTATATGGGAAATGTCCGTGGCAGACTCCGGCCACTTTCGTCTTGGTTTCTCTGGTTACTAGATTGGTGCCTTCAAAGACAGGGTTTGCGGTCTCTATCAGCCAGGTATTCGGACAGATATCCTCCATGTCCCTGGCCAGGTCCAAGAAGAACCTGAGCTGATAGTAGGCCCCTATACCGCCGTAGTAGTCGCTGACCCTGTCCCCTATGCCTCCGTAGTAGCCGTAACGCTCTGCAATCCTGCGCTCGGTCTCCATCGGCTCGTACCCGCCAATCTTGACCGAGGAGACTACGAAGTCGGCTCCTTGGAGCGCCTCTTTTCTGCTCGTGGTTATCTTGAACCGCAGATCCGCCTTCGTTTCTCTCTTATACCTTGTAGCAAGGTTATGCACCATGTTCAGGCGTTCTCTGTCTATATCCATAAGCACAATCGTACTACCCCAAAGGTTCCTTGTTACGCAGAGATCGCGTACAAAGCTGCCCGAGAAGACAGCACTGCCAGCACCTATAATCGATATCTGGACCATATTCCCTAGAGTTCTCGATTATTCTTTTAAGTATTTTGGTATGTGGTCCGCGGAAGCTATGTTTGCCGCTGGTAAGACGATACCCTGGCGGATTGGCACCCGCTTTCTTCGACTGCTCCGGAGGTCCCTTCTTGGTCTTTTCACCGCCTGGACGGTCGCCTACGGAAGATGGCTCATGCCACCCACGTGATATGGGACTGCCTCCAAGCAGTCAAACTAGCCGTCCAGCCGTTGTAGGCTCTCCCAAGAGAATCATGTAGCGCGAAAAGATTGTAACCGAGAGCTTAAGAGGAAAGAGACGCCGCATTATTCGCTTGGGGAACCGCAAGCTTGCCCATGAAGTTCACTCTGCGGTATACAGGAATCCGAGTTACTGACCTTGATCGAGCGCTGAGGTTCTACTTGGACGTTCTGGGAATGAGATTGTCGGCGCGGATCAAGGTTCCGGAGACGAAGGGCGAGTTTGCAGTCGTGAGGTCGGAGGGTTCAGACCACTGGCTGGAGATCAACTGGTATGCGGACCAAGAGTATCGATCAGGCGATGAACTCGACCACATAGCTTTCCAAGTCGCGGATCTTGATGAGGCACTCTCGGAGCTGAAGACAAGAGGGATCGAGCCAATATCGTATGTGAGAGACACGGAGCACTCGCGGTGGACATACATATCGGACCCGGATGGGATCTGGATAGAGGTTTACCAAGAGAAGCAGTAGGTTAAGCTGCCTCCCTCGCCGTTCCTCAGGTCTGGTCATGACACGCCTAGACATTGTGTTGAGGCTGCACGAGAGGCCACAAGAGAGATGCGCTGCCCACACTACGCCGTTGCTTGGTCGAGTCACTTCGCGACGGCGGCTTGCATCCGTCGGGCTACACCGAAGAGTTCATACGCTCATACTCGCAGACATCTTCCGCGACCGAGAGAACGTCTGAGATAGGAATCGTTATCGTAGCATCGGCATAGTTACTCGACTCGGTTCCATGCGCAGCAGTGAGCGGTCAAACCTCATCAACCACGACCTCTCCGGGGAACAGCCCTGTCGCGGTCGGTCTGAAAACCGGTAAGGCCTCACACGACCCAGGAGACACCGTTGGAATAGGGATCTTCCTGATCAATAACGGAAATGAGACTCAATCACCGATTCAACAGGCACGGCGTGCGGCGTGAGCATACTCCTCAACCCGAATCCAAACTTCCCGATTACATTTTCACCCAAGATTGAAACTCTAGTACCCACTTATGAGTGGAGTCAGCAGGTATTCGTATCCACAGTAGACTCTAGGACGATCATAGCGAAGGCTGAGCCTGGCACCTGCGCGGTCGACGTGACGATTGGATCAACGCTTGGAACTGCGTGTTCACACACCACCTTTGAGATTAGAGGGGAGACTCTCCGTGAAAAACTCACAATCAACCTGCTGCTCGTAGTAGCACTGGCAATTATCCTGGCGTACAAGCGTCGATCGTCACGTTACCCGGTTGCCGAGGCGCGCCCTGAGAGCGGCGTGCAACCGCCTAACTGCCGACTCAGGCTGTTGGAGGCCCATTGCCTCAGCGAACGCTGAATCCAACGCGAATCTGTAGTCGCTCGTCAACTGTTGCTTCAACGGAGGCAGGGCTCGCATCGTGAGGAGTCGCTCGAACGCAGACAACACCCTGCTCCTAGACGAACGGCCTAGGTTCCTGGCGTTGATCACAGGAAGTTTCAGGTAGTCGTCCTTCAGGAGCCGGGTCCAAGTTTCCGAGAGCCGTCTGCCGACGAGCAGCAAGAGCGCTAGGAAGAGGCTGCTGTTGAACCATGCGGCCAGAATCCTGCAGTCCTCTCGGTTATCTGATCGTACTATGTAGAAGTTCTTCGAGGCGGTTACCGGTTCTTCGGTGTAGTTGGCAAAGGCTCCTCGATGCTCGAAGCGCGGGTCGACCTTGTCGGGGAGAAAGAGTCTACCGTGCGGCCTCTTCGCCTGCAACTGCCGGTGTACGTGCGCGTACCAGTAGTTCCCGAAGGCTTTGGCGGCGGGCCTGGCTGCGTTCGAGTTTAGCCCCCAATCGATGTACTCGGCCACGTCGTTAGGGAGGTCGTCTAGTTCCACAGGCGGCAGGGCTAGGAAGTAGTGGCACGCGTGAACCCTGATAGTGTCGGTGTAGAGCCCTGGCTTCCGCAGCGTAGCTACAAGGAACTCCTTAGGGATTCTTAACGATCGGTCGCCGTGCAACTCCTTGACGAGGAGAGAATCGTTCTCCTCATCGCCTAGGCTCCAGTGATCGTTGGGAAGCAGGAAGAAGCTAGGCCCATACATCTCCACTCCCCTAATCATGCCTCGGCTGCCGAAGAGGTTGGCCCACGAGTCGACAAGCCTCCCCTTCTCGGCCACCGTCAGCACCTCTGTAACGATCCGGCGTAGACGGGTTTCTCCGAAGAAGACGAGCCAGTTCATATCCCAGATGCCTGGGAGGTCGTACACCTTCACTCTGTTAATGCACGCGACTCCGGAGGCGACTGCAGCGGCTCGCTCTGCGAGCGCAACTCTCGCTGCGAGGCTTGGGTCGAATGAGCTTCCTAGGCTTATGAACGTGGTCTCTGGCGTGCGGTGAGGCTTCACCTTGGTCGCGGCTAGGATGAGCTCTTTGAAGCCGCTTTTCGTCGAGAACGACGCGTCGGGAAGCGACTCTATCAACGCGTGAATCACGTACTCTCCTCTGAGAAGCCTCTTGACAGCCTCGCCGGCGATCGTGTAGAAGGTTGAGGCGGGAAGAACTGAGACGAGAAGGCCTGATTCCTTGAGGACGCGGTCTATGAGGAACATCGCGACGAGTTGGAGGTTCAACTGCCTACGGGCAAGGAAGCGGTTGTATGGGGAGCCGACGACGACTTCTCGCAGGTACGCTCTGTAGTCGCTATCGAGTAGCTCCCAGCGAGTGAATGGAGGGTTGGTAAGGACAACATCAGCGCCGATGAGCGTCCTCTCAGCGTTAACGGTTGCATCTGAGCCTAGTCCCAAAGAGGCGAAGGCATCTCCAATCTCCACCCTGACTCTCCGACGGTCCCCGCTCAACTGGTAGAGCAGAGCCGCGTACGCGATGACGGCTGAAAGCGGATAAGGCTCGATTCCCCAAGCCATCGCCACAGAGTCTTCCCCGATCCGTTTGATCGCCCCCGTCAAGGTCAGCCCCGAGCCTAGGAAAGGGTCGGCGACGATCAGCTTCCTTCGTACGTGTGCTTCCCGGTAGAGCTGAGCCATCTCGGCCATTACCGCGACGGCGGTGGGCTTAGTGTAGTATGCCGCAAGCCTCTTCCTACGCCTCGCCTCGATGACGCCTTGAACCCGCTCTTGGAGCTGAGCGATCGTGGATTCACTAGCTCTGTCGATCCTTGAATCGATCTCTGCCTGGAGGAAGCCTCGCTCCTTCGCTGTTAAGGAGCCGAGGTTGATCGCAGGGAAGCCCTGCAACCTGTCCAAGGCATCTAGGTTACTTTGGCCTGAAAACCTGAGGATCGCGGCTAACGCTGTGGAGAACGCGTCGATCGCTCGATCAGGGGCGACCGCTGCGACTATGCCAGACTTGGAGAGGACACGTTCGGTCAGGTCGGCGGACGCCACCTTCATCATTCATCAGCCTTGGCCGGTTCCCTCCTGTTATCCCGCCTTCAGGTCCACCATTGCGTTAAGCTGCAACCTCAAAGTGTTGTGGGAAAAGCCCACCTTGCGCGCGCTGGACAGCCTGTCAATGGCTTCGACGATGCCTTAACCCATCTTCTCAATCGGTTGCCACCGCCATCCCTCTCCCTTCTGGACGACGTGGCCTAGGCCTGGGAAGGGGAAGTGAAAGGCAAGCACACAGGCCTCCTCGGCCGCGGCCTTATTGAGAAGCCGGCGCCTGGTGGCCACGACCTGCTCGGGAGCAAAGTCGACGTCCGCACACCAATCTGGCGACTCTACGTGGATAGGATGGATCACCGTATCGGAGATGCACAGCAGTTGCTCGCCTCCCGAAGAAATGGCCACCGCCATGTGACCAGGCGTGTGACCGGGTGCCGCTATGGCGCGAATGCCGGGCAAGATTTCCATTTCATGGTCGACCAGATCGAGCTGGCCTAGAATCGGTAGGAGGTTATTGCGTGCGAACGTGACGAGGAGTCTCCTGATGTGTTCATCAACCTTCAGTTCCGCCAGGTTGGGCTCTGAGGCCCAAAACTCCCACTCGTCTTTCCACATGACGAAGCGGGCATTGGGGAAAGCTGGCTTGCCCTCACTGACGGTGTTTCCACCTATGTGGTCCGGATGTCCATGCGTGATGATGACAGTCTCAATATCCCCAGGTGCGATCCCCTCAGCCCGCAGGTTCTGAAGCAGTTTCCCCGTGTTTGGGCCAAGATCACCCGCGCCCGTATCAACCAGCACGCGATGTTTCCCGGTGTTGACCACCAGACAGATGTAGGGACTTATCCACTCTGCCCACTTTTCTGGCTGGAGGTTGTGTTCGCGAACCACTTGCTCAAGGCGTTCTTTTGGCGCATTAACGAAAAGAAAGGAAGCAGGGCTAGCGTATGTGAAGGTGCCATCGCTTACCGCTACACACTCGAAAGTCCCTACTTTGAACCGATGTCTTTCAGTGCTCATGTTCGTCCTCATCTTCAGGTTTACCGTTGATTAGATATTAATGGGTTGTGCAGATCGGAGGCCCAGGCCGTACGCTGGTTCATGCTTCAGCTTACCGCTCGATGAGGAAGGTCTTTTCATGGATTGCCTTGGCGGGGATTCGGTCGATGAGCATCATCTCCTCTGGGCCTCGTTCGAGGCCTATCGGTTTGAGCGTCTCGGCCGTCGAGAAGGCTTCCTCCAGCTTCTGAGCCCGCTCAGCGTAGATCTCCATCAAGGGGTCTCCCTTCGCCACCTCGTCGCCGATCTTAGCCCTCAGGAGGAGACCTGCCCCTTTGTCCTTCGGCGCTCCTGCAGCCCTCGCTACCTGAGCGATGTCGCCGTTGTTGATCCAGAGAACCCTCCCGTTCCGGTCCGACACCAGTGCCTCAACATGGTTCCCTACGTGTATCTCGTCAGCCTCAACCTCAGGGTTTCCGCCCTGTGCGGCGATGATCTCTCTAAGCTTCTTGTCGGCTTTACCGGTTCGAAGAAGGTCGCTTGCAGCCTGCCTGCCCTCCTCAAGCCCAGCCATCTCGAGCAGGATGCCTGCCAGCATGACCGCCTTCTCTCTCAAGTCAGGTGGCCCACCGCCCATCAGGGTCTGCAAGGCTTCTCTAGCCTCAAGGGCTGGGCCTACAGCCCATCCTACGGGCTGCTCACCGTAGGTCACGGCGCATTCGACCTGCATTCCTAGGCGGCCTCCGAGCTCGATGAAGTCCTTTGCCAGGTTATGGGCTTCGCCGATCGTCTTCACCTTGGCTCCTCTCCCTGTGGGTATGTCGATGACGACGTAGTCTGCTCCTATCGCCTTCTTCTTGCTCATTATCGACGGAAGCAAGAGGGGGTCTATCGAGAGCGGATACTCGACCTGGATGAAGACGTCGTCGGCGGGGGCTAGGTCGAGGGCTCCACCCCAGGCTAGGCATGCGTTGGTCTTCTCGACGACGCGCCGGATCTCCTCCACGCCTAGGTTAACGGGGCAGAGTACCTCGACGCGGTCCGCGGTTCCAGCAGGGGAGGTTATGGCCCTCGACGAGGTCTTGGGAACCACGTGGCCCGCAGCCGCGACTATAGGCACGACGACGATGCTCGTCTTGTCGCCGGGAACACCCCCGATGCTGTGCTTGTCGAAGATAGGCCCCTTACCTAGCCCAAGAGATCCTCCGGTCTCCACCATCGCTCGGGAGAGCGCTTCAGCTTCGTCCATGCTAGTTCCACGCATGTAAAGCGCCGTGACGAACGAGGTGAGCTCCACATCGCTTAGGTGATGCTCTACCACGTCGGTGACGATCATCCTTATCTCGGCGGCGTCGAGGCGGCGGCCCAGAATCTTGTCTTGGATGAACCTGAGCGACTCAGGCTTCTCGGCTGCGGATACCTCAACCTCTTCTCCTGTTCTCGTTCGCAAAGCCTTGCACACCTCATCGTAGGCCCCGACCATGTCCGCCGGAAAGTCCGCCGCGATATTCACTATCCCGACGATGCGGTTATTCCCATATCGGACCTCCACACGGTCGAGAGAGTAGACCCCCAGCCTGCTAGCGGTTTCGTCGTCGAGAACGACGATCGGCCTCCCACCTGCCTGGATCTCCAACGCCCTGACCTTGAGCCTCAAACCCGCCCGCCCCGGTTTCACCTCATTCAAAGCCGTCTCTGACTTAAGACTTCAAGCACGCGGTGGGAAAGCATCGTTAGGACGCATAGGGGCCTCAAGTCGTGAGCCATTCCAAAACCAAGGAGGCAAGGTCTTTGTTCTCGCGCAGTGGTCCTCTCAACTCCGATTCGGGTCTGTTCACAAGGATTGGCACCTGGGCTTCGTGAAGGGAGCCGTGCGACCGCAGTGAGGCTTCGGTGACCTCCTGTTCAAGAAGGCCGAAGACGTACTCTTCCTCAGCGAGAACGAGGAAGTCGCCTATGCGGTCCTTGTCCAAGTGGTAGAGCTTAGATGCCTGATCCCGCGTCAGCGCGGCCTCGACGCCTTCGGCCTCTTGAAGCACCTTAAGGCATCTCGCCGAGTCGTCGGGGTTCTCTAAGTAGATATAGACAGCTCCGCCTAGGTTTCTGTGGTGGGCAACGTAGCGGTCCGCTATGATCGTGTTCAACCTAGACGCGATTCCGTGCCTCTCTAGGGTGAGCTGCAGGTTGACGGCCTTTTCCTTCTTGGACATTCCGTGGTCCGCAGTGACGCAGACCAGAACCTCATCTCCTCGCTTCTCCAAGTCTTCAATCGTCTGGCCTAATGCCTCGTCTATCCCCTGTAGGTGCCGCTTAGATTCGCCTTCCCTGGGCGCGTACTTGTGCATCGCGTAGTCCGTAGTCATAACGTAGACAAGCGTCAGATCGTCCTTGAGCATGACTTCCCTGAGGGCTTTCATGAGCCAGATGTCCACATCTACGGAATAGATCGGCGGCGGTGGTCCCAGAACCTTGACAAGAGACGACGGTGGCCTCTCCGCTGAGAAAGACGCTGCCGCTCCTCGGCCCAACAGTAGCCTCAGCTTGTCCTTTGATGTAAGGAGGGCTGTGCGCAGCCCTAGGTTCACGCCTTCCTCTAGGAGCGTACGGGCTTTGATGAAGTCCGGAGACTCCATATAGACCTCGCGGCCGGTTCCCCGTTCGAGGTAGTAGTTCGTCGTGATGCCGTGTTCCTCCGGGTACCTTCCCGTGAGGATTGAGACAGCGTTGACGTTGGTGACGGACGGGATCATCGAGTCTCCGTTGACGTAGCGGCCCTCTGCGCCTAGCTTTCTGATGGAGGGCACGTTGCTTGAGCGAATGTATGCTGGCCCGCAGCCGTCGAGGCAAACGATGACCGCTCTCTTGCTCACATAGAGGCCTCCAACGGCTGGAGGGTCTTGGACCCAGGCGCCTAGAGCCCTAGTGAGTCGATAACCTCTTTCACCACACCTGCGGACGTATGAAACTGCTCCATTTCCTTAGCGTCCAAAGGTAGCCTCACCAGACTTCTTACGCCATTGCGGTTGACGATGCTGGGAACGCTGAGACAGACGCCGCTTACGCCCAGGTAGTCATCAAGGAGGCTTGAGACCGTTAGGACCGAGTTCTCGTCTCGGAGGATGCTCTCCATGATCCGGGTGGCGCCTATGCCTATGGCGTAATACGTCCTTCCTTTCAGCTCTATAATCTCGTACGCAGCGTTCCTCGTCTTCTCGAATAGGGCATCGAGTTCCTGCTGGCCGTGCTTCTCGCCGCAGACGGGGCAGAAATCCCTAAGCCTCATCCCGGCAACGGTGGCTAGGCTCCAGACGGGGACCTCGCTGTCGCCGTGTTCGCCGATGATGTATCCGTGGACGTTTCTCGGGTCTACCTGCAGGTACTCGCCTAGGAGGTACCGGAGACGCGCCGTGTCTAGGATGGTGCCTGAACCGATAACCCTCTCTTTCGGGAAGCCTGAGAGCTTCAAAGCCACGTACGTCATCACGTCCACAGGGTTCGTGACCACCAGCAAGATTCCGTTGTTGTTGTGCTCCACGATGTGCGGCACAACTTCACGGAAGACCTCCCTGTTCCTTTCGCTTAACGCGAGGCGAGTCTCGCCTGGTTTCTGCGCCGCGCCGGCGGTTATGATGACTATCTGAGCGTCCTCGCAGTCAGGATAATCCCCTACACGTATCCTGGTCGGCTGAGCGAAGGGCAGCCCATGGTTCAGATCCATGGCTTCTCCCTCAGCTCGTCTCAAGTCTTTGTCGATGAGGATGATCTCGGACAGTAGGCCTCGGAGCATAAGCGTATACGCGATGGTTGAGCCCACGAAGCCAGCGCCCACTATAGCCACCTTACGCGAAGGAGCCGTTGTCAACTCTACGCTCAACTTCTTCACCCGGCTTCGGTTGATGGAAGCTGCAGGACCCGCGGCTAATTAAGCTTCATCTCTTACGCGGCGTTCAGAGGCCGTCAGCGGCCGGCAACTCTCTCTGCATAGCGAGAGGCCTTATGAAAGCACCTCATACGCTCGTTGCCCGCGATCAGGCTGAGCATGAGGGGGTTGATGATGGGTTACTCGGTGGAGCTGATAGATTTCGCGGAGAAGGAGTGGCTGCTCCAAGAGAGAGAGGGGCCCGATTCCTCTATACCCGGAAGGCGGAGATCTACGGCTGCTGTATTAAGCTTCTGACAGAGGTCGAGTATGTTGCGGCTCGTTGGGATGACAACTTCTACTCGATGGCTGAGAGTGTCAGGTCTCACGGCCGGCTCATCGTGCTTGAGGAGCCCGGCAGGCCTATGTCCGTTAGGTACGAGCCGTTGACAAAGACCGCCTTTCTTGTCAACGTGGACTACTACGGCTGGGTCAAGAGCATCGCTCTAGCGGTTGGAGGCGATGTTCTTGAGGACCAGCATAGGATATACTCTGTCCACGGCGCTGCGATAGACATTGGCGGACGAGGCGTCTCCCTTATAGCGCCCCCTGGGACAGGCAAGACCACTCATTCATGGGGCCTCCTCAGGCTTAGGGAGGCGAGGCTAGTGGCAGACGACTGGTACTTCGTAAGGCTTTTCAAGCCGTGAACCCCTCGTGTTCGGCTCGGAGAAGAACTGCTACATCGAGATGGACATCGGAAAGATCTGGGGCGAGTACGAAGCCCTCGTAGGGAAGGCCCACTTCGACAGGAACCGTAGGGCCGTCGTCAACGTCAGGTGGCTCGTCGGCTGGGGAGGCGTCATCCCGATGACCACGATGAGTCACCTCGTCCTGCTCAAGAGGGACTCAAGCGATGAGACCATCGTTCGAGAACTCGGCGCGCACGAGGCGCTCGACTACCTGCTAGCGAACGGGTTCTGCAACCCCCACCTGCTGGTCAAGGATGAGAGAAAACTCGAGCTGCGAAGACGCTTCTTCGGGGACTACCTGAAACAGGTAAGCATTCACCTTGTGAACTCCACGCGAGCGCCGGAGGAGACCCAAGCGGTGATCAGGCAGATCCTAGCCGTGAGCGGGAACTGACTGCGACAAGCTGATTGGCTCTATGAGATAGGTTAAAGCCGCCAGCGGTCTTCTGTAATCGCTACGTGGTGGAGTGTCTTGAAGCTGCTCTACGTCGTTATCGACGGGATGGGCGACTTGCCGATCGAGGAGCTTGGCGGTCGCACCCCGCTTGAGGCCGCAGAGACCCCGAACATGGATGCGTTGGCGAGGAAGGGCAAGCTAGGCCTGATGTACAGTGTGGGGAAGGGGATTGCGCCCGAGAGCGATGTCGCTGTCATCTCGATCCTTGGCTATGACCCTTTCGAGTATGAGACGGGCCGCGGCCCCCTGGAGGCGTTCGGCTCAGGACTCACTGTGAGGGACGGCGACCTGGCTTTGAGATGTAACTTCGCGACGGTGGGGCGGGACGGGAAGATCCTCGACCGTAGGGCTGGAAGAGACCTTACCAGCGAGGAGGCGGAGCGGCTTGCGGAGGCGGTGAACCGCGATGTGAGGTTGACCGTTCACCCCGTAGATTTCGAGTTCAAGGCCACGATAGGCCACAGGGGCGTCCTGGTCATAAGGAGCCGCGAAGGGCCTCTCTCCGGCGACATCACGAACACAGACCCTGCGTACAAGAAGGTCGAGGGCGTAGGCGTCGTCGACGCCAAAGCAGCGATGGTAATCCAGCAGAGCAGGCCGGTTCATCCCACGGAGACAGCGAGGGTCTCAGCTCGGCTCGTGAACGAGTTTGTTGAGCGGAGCCGCCACGTTCTCGAAGAGCATGAGGTGAACAAGCGCCGGGCGGTCATGGGAAAGATGAAGGCGAACGTTATCCTTACAAGGGATGCAGGGGACCGTCTGCCGAAGCTCTTCAACCTAGGCGATAGGTACGGTCTGCGCTTTGCAGCCCTTGCCGACATGCCCGTCGAACGAGGCATATCTCAGCTGGCCGGTATGGACTCTGTCGAGCTGCCGCCGCCTTCAGGGGACCTCGCCGCAGACTGCGAACTGAGAACGCGGAAGCTCTTGGCATCGCTTGACTCTTACGACGGCTTCTACTTGCACATCAAGGGGCCTGATGAGCCGGGCCACGACGGCAACTATGCGCTCAAGACCCGCATGATCGGCATCATCGACGAAGCCTTCTTCGGCAACCTGCTCCCCGCGATCAACCTAGACGAGTGCGTGATCTGCATCACAGCAGACCATTCGACGCCCTGCAAGCTGAGGGCGCACAGCGACGACCCAGTCCCAGTGCTCGTATCGTGCGACCGCATTCCACCCAACGGGGCCCAAGGCTTCTCTGAAAGAGAATGCGCGCGGGGAAGCCTCGGAGTCCTGGAACGGGGCACAGAGCTCATGCCAAAGCTGATCGACTTCCTAAGAGCGTAACAGGCGGCCATCACTCCTATGCCAGACTCGAGTCCCCAGGCGGCCGAGCTCGGGTAAACGAGGTCTAGGCTTGTTTCTCAGCCTGGAACAATCATTATAATGGTTTCCAAGCGAAGCGGACGTGCGTGGACCCTATGAATACCCCCGCCGGGCAGCTCGAGGGATTTGTGGTAACGCGGGAGGTGTTGAGGGAGGCTCTCCACAGGCATAAGCTGAGGCATCTCATAGGCGGGCTCAGCGTCGAAGACATAGCGGCATATGTGCTGGAGGCTAAAGGCTTCACCGACGTTAAGATTCTCCAGAAGCAGAACCTCATACGGGCGAGGTTGAACGGGAAGCCGTGCCTAGTGGCCGTGAAGCATCTAGACCTTGGCAGCCCTACGTCCCAGCCCGTAGACAAGGATGACGCCTCGAGCTTTCGGCAGCCCGCAGTTACGCAGCCCGTCTACACGATGGAGGTCGAGTCTTGGGAGGACGAGGATGAGGATGGAAGGCCGACTATCGTCGCCAGATGCATCCTCAACTCGTCTGAAGCAACGCCTCTATGAGTCTGTCGGGTAGCGTGACCGAGGGCGACTCGGTGTTAGGCCCGGGTCCGAGGCGGCGGCTGGCCTCTAGCTCTTCTTGCCTCGTCTCAACGCTACGACCACAACGACGACGATGACAGCTGCGACAGCGCCAGCCGCTATGTACATCAAGGGCAGTTCTTCGCCGAGGACGGGTTTCAGGCTGAGGTCTGTGTAGGTCAAGCTCATCGATTCAGCTGAGGGAATCGAGACGGCCCAGTCTGACAGCCTCATGATCTCGGGTACGGCTCCAAGCCGGGAGTAGGAGATCGGGGATGGCCTAGGCCAGTTCGCAACTTGGATGACGACGTTCTCTGTAGCCGATATCCTGTGGTAGCCGCTAGTTAGGGGGAGGGACTCGTCGGCCCTGAGCTGTGACTGGACGTCGTCGACGGTGACCGTCGTCTCCTTGTACGCGAAGAGATACGCCTCACCCGTGTAGACGCCGTCCGTGGGAATGTACACGTACGCGTTCTGACCGGCGGCTAAGCCTGTGTAGGACATGCCGAAGTTACGCAGCATCAGCATCACAGGCTGATCGCTCTCGATCGCCATCTGGCCTACCTTGATGTGTTCGGTAAGGTTTGACGCAGCGGCTATCTGCTCATCGCCGTACTTTCTCTTCGCGTCTATGTCTGTGATGCTGATCTTCGAGTCCGCCGTGCTTGTCAGGACGAACTCAGGTCTTGGGAACGAAGCCCACGTCTCGACGTGGATACCTGGGTCGATGCCGCTTCCATAGAACCTCTTCCCTAGGAAGCCGCCGGTCGCAGACGGATAGTAGGCTGTGCCTTGAGGAGACCATCCCCAGCCGAGGAAGAAGCTCTGAACCATGACGTAACCCGTCGAAGCGATCCGGTAGACGACCCCCGGCGCAAGAGAGACTTGGACGAACTTATTCGCCTTAAGCTGCTGAGAGCTTATCTGGTTCCCAGCTGCGTCCGTCACCGTGACCTCACCGTCTTCGAGCGCATAAATCCTATACGGCATTCCTGGGAAGTCGCCGGGGATATACCTGCTTTGAACGCCTTGGACGACAAACTCCCGGCCTACGTAGCCGCCTGTGGTGCTTGTGAAGAAGGTTGTCGTAAGCTGGTCGCCTGAGCTGCTTCCCAAGTACTCAACCTGGACAGGCTTGTCCGAGACGACCTTGAAGAACGTTCCATTTGGAGCATAGACCGTGTGGTTCCTAAGCTTGTCCACTTGGAACTCTGTGAGCAGCCGCCTGTCAGGCAGCGTGTAGACCTCCACCCTCGTTCCATCAACGCTTCCCACGATGAACAGGGTTCCATTCGTCCTGATCGACGCGTTATCGATCCTGTAACCTACAACATCTTGGCCTAGACCGATCTCAGCAAGCGACCAAACGTCGGCCGGAACATGCCCGTAATAGGTGTGGGAGCCCTGACCTTGAACCGGGAAGAACCCCGCCGTTGAAGCGACTAACAGCAGCGCTGTGGAAAGGACTAAGAGGCGACGATCCATAGCTCGGATAACCCCTGGGAACCCATAACCGCGTCATCAGTGAAGGCTTTAAGATTTGCGTATCCCCGCCTCATTCCGTACAACACTGAGCCCGACTGAAACTGCCTGGCGTTAGGTCGTCAAGCTCAGGCGATCTGCTCGTTTCAGATCGC
>CAYRUY010000030.1:0-20003 GCA_964427455.1 uncultured Candidatus Bathyarchaeia archaeon
TGGCCAGCGAATCTGATGATCCTCATGTTCCCCGTATAGGCCCTGACAAGGCGTAAGGCCATCAGGATAGCCTCGGTTCCTGAACTAAGGAACTCAACCAAGCCACCCCTGGCGCTTGGGATGAGCCTCGTGATCTTCTCGGCCCACTCTATCTCCAGTTCTTGGCAGGCGCCGTAGTGGGTTCCCTTCCTAGCCTGCTCCAGGACGGCTTCCGTGACGACTGGGTGGAGATGCCCCAAGATGAGGGCGCCGTGGCCCATCCAGTAGTCTATGTACTCGTTTCCGTCGACATCCCATTTCCGACAACCCTTAGCCCTAGTAGCGTAGAGAGGGAAGGGCTTCATGTACCTGGCGTCGTGGGTTACCCCTCTTGCGAAAAGGTGCAAGGCCCGCTCGTAAAGCCGTTTCGAGCCAGCATGTTTCTGGACGTACTCGTCCTCTATGCTTGAAGTCGCAGGAAGTACTTCCACCGCCTCCTTCACAGTCCTTTCACCGACTGTGCCTCTCCTTTTCTCGCCTAAATGTTTTGGCGCTAGCCCTTTGAGGAGCTTATGCGAGACGAGAAGCCTATAGGTCCATTTTTCACTTTACCATGTACCCTTAGGACAGGTGGCTTTAACGGAATTCTTACAGAGGCGTTGGGGCCGTGGCTGTCCGTATGAGAAAGTCTTCTGTGCCGAGCCATGAGGGAATCGAATTCCTCGGTTTGATAACGCCTCACTACGCGACGAGGTACGTGGATGTGGCGTTGGCTCTGCCTAGAGATGTCTACAGCGAGGGATTCGCAAGAATGCCTAGACAAGACTAGGAGGGTGTTGAAACACATCCTACCAGGAATCAAAGAGTCAGGAAGATGATCGCTAGCCATCTTGACAGGCTGAGCAAGAGCCCGCAGGTCGTATGAGGCCTAGCCCGATATGGTCTCTGGTACTCATTTAAGGGCTGGATCGCCAAGGCTATGGTGGAAGCAGCGGGAGGCCGTAGCGCGGCTTAGGGTTGGGAGTTGTTGGTCTTGACTGAGAAGAAGGCCGAGACGGTTCCAAAGCCGACATTGAATGAGCTTGATGGCAAGGTCTGGACTCGCTACTCGATCAGCGTCTGGGAGATCGTCAAGACTCCAGAGGAGAATAGGGTTCGCCACCCAGCCATGTTCCCAGTGGAGCTTTGCAGGCGCCTGATCGGGATCTACACTAGAACAGGGGAGACCGTTCTCGACCCATTCATGGGAAGCGGCAGCACGGTCATCGCTGCCAAGGAGCTGGGAAGGAAAGGCATAGGTCTCGATGTGAACCCAGCCTTCGTGAAGCTTGCGGAAAGCAGGCTGTCAGAAAAGGGGGTGAGTGCAGAGCACAACGCCGCGCCAGAGATCCATTGCCATGACGCTAAGGACCTTCTGGAGATCGTAAGGCCCGAATCCGTCGATCTAGTGATAACTTCACCACCGTACTGGAGCATTCACCAGAGGAAGCGAACAGCCGACCACAAGGAGCCACGTCCCTATTCTGGGTTGGAAAGAGACCTTGGCAACATCGAAAGCTATCAGAGATTCCTAGAGGCCCTTGAGTCTGTGTTCGCGAGAGTCCGTGACGTCCTGAAGCCCGGGAAGCGATGTATTGTCATTGTGATGGACATTCGTGTTGGGAGCAACTTTATCCCCTTCCACATGGATGTCACACAAAAGATGAGGGAGGTCGGCTTCGTCCTTGAGGACATCGTAATCTGGGATAGGAAGAAGGAATACAACAGCCTGAGACCGCTGGGCTTCCCATACGTCTTCGTTGTGAACAAGATTCACGAGTACATCCTGATCTTCCGACGCGATAAGGAAACGGAGCCCGCCGAGATTGAGGACCAAGGTGATTGGCTTTGTCGACCCGGACGTAGCCTCCTCCCTAGATCTGATCACGGCGAGAGGCGGGTTTCCGGAGGGCGGACGAGTTAGGGAGATCACGAGAGAGTGCTCCTTCAGGAACTTGGAAGCTCAAGGGATCAAGAAGAAGGTCGTCCAGAAAGGCCAGATGCTTCTCAGCCTCTGAACGGTGATCTAAACGGGCAACGAACTCGTTGGCCTCAACATGAGGCGAGGGGAGCATGAGTAAGGCCTCTACCTCATTGTCGAGATGATGAAGGATACGGTCATCCAGGGCTTAGGCTAGGTCCTTCGCCGTCAGGACATTGGTCACTTTTCTTGCTTTCTCCGCCACATCCTCGTCGAAGGTTATCAGTGACCTCTGATCCCCAATAGCCGATTCGATGATCACGGCGTCCATGCCCCTAACCCTCAACTTGATAGCGAGTTCCCTCGCCGTGTCCTTACGGGTTTGCGTGAGCTCCTTGCAGTCGAGGAGGCCTGTGGTCTCCCATTTAACAAGCAGTTCCTTGACTGTCTCTGCTTGGTCCACGCCAACTCTGCGCGCGATGACTCCACAGACTTCTATTGGGACAATCACGCTTGCAGCCGCAGAGTATCTGCCCTGAAAGACCCTTCTCATGACCTCTCTGCCGTGTTGATGGAAGGTATCCTCTTTAACGAAGGCTGAGACAAGAACTGAGGAGTCTAGGACCACTCTTTCCGTCATTCTCTACCCCTATCCGCGCGCACTGCGTCAACAGCTGTCAGCTCCTTAGGCCAAGCCTTACCTACGCGTTCAGCCGTCTCATCCAGACTCTTCAGGAGTTCATCGACCTTCGGAACGACTAGAAGGACGCCCTCACCAGCCGCGACCTGCTCAACGATGCTGCCCTCTGTTATCCCGTACTTCTGCCGCCACTCCTTCGCTATTACAACCTGTCCCTTGGGGCCCACCCTACTCCGATAGACTCGAGGCGAAGTCATACACACCAGCCGTATAACTCAAGCTAGGTTAAGATAAACGTTTCGTGATACCTAGCTGGCCAGTAGCCTGAGAGGCACCTGGACCGCCCGGAGCATCCTAGGGAGATTGGCCTGCCTTCCTGAGCGCGGGTTGATCCCTCATCTCTAAAGGCTTTACAGTGGAGTCTCGCCTAACGTCGTCAGGGAAGCGCTTCGTAGACTTCTCCCGGGGCTTTAGGCGTCGGGAAACGCGTTTGCGGACCTCATCTGCGACCAAAGGTAACAGCGGAAGCAGAAGCAGGAAGGCCCAGTTTCGAGCGTCAAGGGCTACGGTGCCGAAGATTCCTTGAAGGAACGGCGTGTATATCAGGGCGGCGGCGATCGCAATCTGGCTGGCGACACCGACCCAGATCCATCTATTCACGCTAATCCTCGTCCTGAAGACCGAGACGCGGTTTGTCCGGCAGGCGAAGACGTTTCCCACCTGGGCCATCACGATACCTGCGAAGGTCATAGTTGTGCCCAGCTTGTAAAGCGGGTCTTCAAAGCCTAAGGGTTGGCCGAGCCTCCATCCGCCCAGGGTCCAGACTAAGAGGCATCCGAGCAGCGCGCCGAGGCTGATGAAGAGGCCTAGGAAGAGCGACCGACCTATCGTCGCGAAGTTGAAGATTTTCTCCTTGCGGCTTCGAGGAGGCCTGCTCATAACGCCGGGTTCAGGGGGTTCAAGGCTTAGGGCTAGGGATGGGGCCACGTCAATACCTAGGTCTATCGCCAAGACCTGGGTTGGCAGAAGCGGTAGGGGGATCCCTGCCAGGACGAAGAGCAGGTACGGTATGAGCTCAGCCCAGTTGTGAGCGAAGACATAGACGGTGAACTTCTTAATGTTCTCATAGATCGTGCGGCCCTCCTCAACCGCGTTCACGATCGAGGCGAAGCTGTCGTCTAGGAGGATCATGTCGGCTGACTCTCGGGCCACATCGGTTCCAGAGGCGCCCATCGCCACGCCTACGTCAGCGATCTTCAAAGATGGCGCGTCATTCGCCCCATCGCCTGTGACCGCGACCACTTCGCCCATGCTCTTCAGAAGCGAGACGATCCGCATCTTATGCTCTGGACTCGCCCTAGCGAAGATGACCTCCGGTCTCCGAAGCTCATCGAGCAACTGCTCGTCACTTAAAGCGTCAACTTGGGCTCCGGTCCAAACCTTAACATCGGGGCCCTCCACTATACGAGCTTCACGGGCCGCCGCCAGGGCAGTCGGCCCATAATCTCCCGTGATAAGGATGACCTTAACGCCTGCCCGCTTAACCTTCTCAACGGCTTCCTTAACCTCAGGTCTCGGTGGGTCCACGATCCCGACGAGGCCGACGAAGACGAGGTCTCTCTCGACGGTCTCGACTGTGTACGCGGCCATATCGACCGGAAGCTCCCGGTACGCGACGGCGATGATCCGAAGCCCCTCCTCGCCGAACCTCCGTTTCCAAGCGTTGACCTCGTCGATTCTTCTTTGATCGAGTGGCTGAACCGTTGAGCCTTCAATGATTTGCGCGCAGACCGAGAGCGTCTCCTTAGGAGCGCCCTTGACGTACGCTGCGAGCCTTCCGCCCTGCTGATGGACGACGCTCATCCTCTTTCTCACAGAGTCGAACGGGATCATCAGGAGCCTAGGCCTCTCCGCCAAGAGCTTCTCGATGTTCAAGCCCAGCTTCAAGGCAGCTATCAAGAGCGAGCCGTCAGTTGGGTCGCCGATGATGCTCCATGTAGGGCTCACGTCGGTCGGAGCCACAACCTTAGCGTTATTGCAGAGCCCAGCTATCTCCAAGAGGACGCGAAGATCCGCTAAATCATCTTGGGCTAACTCTTTGCCCTCGACCGTGAACGTGCCACCGGGCTCGTAGCCCGGACCTGAAACCTCTATGAGCCTCCCGCTGACCCAGACCCGTCTAACGGTCATCTCACCCTTCGTGATCGTTCCCGTCTTATCGGTGCAGATGACTGTGGCTCCGCCGAGCGTCTCCACGGATGAGAGCCGCTTCACGAGGACGTTCCGTCGCGCCATCCTCATCACGCTTAGGGCCAAGGCCGTGGAGACCGTGACTTGAAGCCCTTCGGGCACGCAGGCCACCATCACGCCGATCATGAAGAGGAAGACTGTGAAGAGGCTCAGGCGAAGCCAGAAGAACCCAATAAGGAAGAACGTGACCCCTAACGCTGCGGCGATGACGAAGTCCAGCCTAGCGGCGTAAGCGATCTGCTTCTGAAGTGGGCTTGGCGCATCGTGAATCGCGCCGCTTATCTTGGCTATTGTCCCGAAGCGTGTCTGCATCCCTGTGCCAAAGATGACGCCCTTCCCGTAGCCAGACGCGACAGTGGTGCCCATGTACGCGATGTTCGGAGTGTCCAGCCAGGAATTGGCATGGTTGAGCATCGGCTCTGCGGTCTTTGGCTGAGGCTCAGACTCGCCCGTCAACGCGGCGTTGTTCGTGGTGAGGCCTGAGGCCTCGATCAGGCGGCAGTCGGCGGGCACCTTGTCGCCTTCCTCCAAGACGACGAGGTCGCCGGGGACGAGCTGCTCAGCCGAGACCCGCCCCAGATCGCCATCCCTAATGACCTTCGCGTAGAAGGGCAGCAGCCTCCTTAGGGCCCTGAGGGCCTCCTCGGCTCGACGCTCCTGGATGAAGCTGAAGGCCGCGTTTACGACGACCACGGCCAAGATCGCTAAGCTCAGTTGAACCATGTTAGCTATGGCGGCTAGGAGAGCCGCTACGAGGAGTAGGAGGCTGAACAGATCCTTGAACTGTGAAATGAAGTGGCCAGCGGCTCCAGCGGCCTCGGTCTCAGAGAGCCTGTTCAACCCGTGTTCGCGCAGCCTCTTAGCAGCCTCTTCCTCCCTCAGGCCGCGAGGCCCCGTGTGGAACTGCTCAAAGACCTGTTCGCGCAGTAAGGCGTGAATCTCCATTGAATGCCACCTCTGGGCCTGCGAAAAGTCAGATTAGACGACATTGGTCTCCTAAGAGACCTCCGGAGCCTCGGCGAGAAGATGCCGGGCTTGGCTCAAGCCGCGCCTTAGGAACGTCAGATACCCGCAGCGGATCTGAGCGAGACGGGGTGGCAAAAGACGAAGCAAGAGCCCGAGCCTGCGCCTTGCTCACTGGGCTGGGAAGAAGATTGGGCAACTCAGCAGTCGGCGGGAGGGAGGGGGCCTTTAGGCTACGCGCAGCGCCAGGTCTCTCTGCCCCTGGGGATGGGGCATCGAGCTGGATGCAAGCGAGTCTGACCATTCATGGGCCCTTTCTAGGCGCCGCGCCACCCGGCTACACCAAGCCATCACACGCGTAGAGGTGACAGATAGGTCTTTTGGCACAGAGGGCCCGTCGCTCCCTCGACCTTAGCTCTGGGGACTGCGTCACGCTCTCAGGAGGCCGTGAACCGAGGCTTAACCCTGAGTTGGGCGAGTTGATCGAGAGCTCAGGACGCATCGTGCACAAAGCGGTCGCATCGATGTCTGTTCCTCGACAGAACGGCTTAAATGTACGAGTGCTCGTATATCTAGATGCGTTTACTCGCAGGAGGCTAGGTGTTGGGCGTAGAGGTTACGCCAGCCACGGAGGAGTACTTGGAGAGCATCTACAGGCTAGAGCGGAAACACGGGGTAGCGAAAACCGGCGAGATCGTCGACTCCCTGAAGGTGGCCCCAGGCACCGTCACCAACACCGTAGAGCGCTTAGAGAAGGAGGGGCTGTTGACACATGAGCCTTACAGAGGCGTCAGGCTGACCCGTGAGGGTTTAGAGCTAGCGCTGAAGACCCTCAGGCGCCATAGGCTCTCAGAGAAGCTGTTGACGGACTTCATCGGCATTGACTGGGCTGATGCTCACACCGAAGCTTGTAGACTAGAGCACGGAATCGGCGATTACGTGACCGACCGCTTGGAGAAAGCCTTAGGTAACCCCGAGACATGCCCCCACGGAAACCCCATACCGTCAAAGTCAGGCGAAATCGAAGAGCAAGAGTCTACGTCCCTGAGCGAAGCCTCGGTCGGGCAGGACCTAGAGATCGCGAAGATAGAGGAGGAGAACGAAGAGATACTACAGTACTTGGATTCTCTTGGTCTCCGGCCCGGCGAAGCCCTAAGGGTGGAGGACAAGGCTCCCTTCGATGGACCGATAACCGTGACTACTAGGGGACGTAGCCATGCCCTCGGACGCAAGGTCGCCTCCCTGATCTGGGTCAAATCGTCAACAGCCCAGCCTGAGAGATGAGCATCGGTGGATAGGTCAATGGAGCTTGTCTCCTGCCCCATGGAAGCCGCGGTGACCCTAGGATCGAGAGGTGGAAAGGCTGGTCTAGGCTGCCTAGACGGCGAGTTGAAACGATCCCTCGTCGAGGTCGATGAAACGTGAAACGTTGGAGGCTTCGCTGGAAGCAAAGACGTGGCCTAGACGACCGAACCCCAGAAGGGTTCTACGAGACTACTCACACGGTCCAAAGACGGAACGAGGACGCCGTCCCCCTCGTACAGCTCAACCAAGGGATGAGGGGGACGGTGGCGTTCGCCTTCGGGGGGCGAGGGATTGTCCAACGCCTAGCTGAGATGGGGCTAACGCCAGGCACGGAGATCACCGTCGTTAGAGAAGCACCGTTTCACGGTCCCGTAGAGGTATCGGTCCGAGGCATCTCCCTAGCCCTCGGCCACGGCGTTGCCTCAAGGATCTTCGTCAAACCCTTAGAGTGAGAACGCTTTGGAGAAGAAACGGCGGCTCACGATCGCGCTAGCCGGGAACGCCAATGTCGGGAAATCAGTGATATTCAACCAGCTAACAGGTTTGAACCAGGTCGTCGGGAATTGGCCTGGGAAGACGGTTGAGCGGGCGGAGGGAACCCTCTACTTCGAAGGCTACACTGTAGAAGTGCTAGACCTGCCCGGCACCTACTCCCTCTCCGCCTACTCCATAGAGGAGATCGTTGCGCGCGAATACATAGCCACGGAGAGACCTGACATCATCATTGATGTCGTCGACGCCTCAGCCCTAGAACGTAACCTGTACTTTACGATCCAGCTCCTAGAGCTGGAGGCCCCCATGGTCTTGGCTCTGAACCAAGTGGACTTCGCGGCAAAGAAAGGCATAAGAATCGACGCAGAGAAGCTCTCTGCAACCCTTGGGATACCCGTTATTCCAACGGTTGCGATAAGCGGGTCCGGCGTAAAGGAACTCTTGTCAACCGTGGTGCAAACCGCGGAAGGAAAGCAGCTGAACCCTCTGAAGGTAACATATGGCAAGGAGATCGAAGAACGTCTAAGCAAACTTCAGGCAGTCATCCGAGATAGATTGCCTGAACCAGTGGCTCAATACCCTCCGAGGTGGCTTGCGGTAAAGCTTATGGAAGGAGACCTGGAGGCGATAAAGCACGTTCGAGCCACCGAACACGGATACGATCTCATCGAGCTTGCAGGTCGGCTTGCGGAGGAGCTCGAGCAACTCCACGGCGAACCTTCGGCGGTAGTCCTCGCGTCCGAGAGATATGGCGCCGCAAACCGGATCGCAACAGAAGTTCAGCAGTTCACAGCGCCGCCTAAGTTGACCTTAGAGGAAAAGCTGGAGGTGTTAACAGCGCACAGGGTTATGGGCTATCCTGTGTTAGCAGCGGTCATAGCCTTTACCTTCCTAACGGTGTTTGCTGCAGGCGACTTCGTTATACAAGTCCTCCAAGGATTCTTCGACAAGCTATTGATACCGGCGGTCGTCACCTCTCTGACGAAGATAGCGCCTTTATGGTTGGTTGAAATCATCCGAGAGGGGATTCTCTCAGGCATAGCTGCGGGTGTAACGATCGCCCTACCATACGTGGTCCCGTTCTATATCCTCCTAGCCCTCCTCGAGGACAGCGGTTACTTGCCGAGAGCAGCTTTCCTTATGGACAACCTTATGCACAAGATAGGGTTGCACGGCAAGGCCTTCATACCTCTGCTGCTAGGCTATGGTTGCAATGTACCAGCCTGTATCGGCTGTAGGATAATGGAGACGCACCGTGAACGGCTCCTAGCGGGCTTCGTCACCGTCTTGATACCGTGCGCCGCGAGAACCGTGATAATCCTAGGGTTGGTCGGGAGATACGTCGGGCTACACGCTGCCCTAGGGCTCTACGCCTTCGACCTAGCCCTAGTCTTCGCCATGGGCAGAATAGCCTTCAAGGCGTTGCCTGGGGAACCCGTCGGGCTTATCATGGAGATGCCGCCCTACAGGAGGCCCTCAGCCAAGATCGTGTTCAAAAAGACCTGGTACAGAACCAAGGAGTTCGTCTACATTGCGTTCCCCCTGATCATAGCAGGAAGTATTGTTCTCGCTACCGTAGATACGCTGGGGTTAACAGGGCTCATAGCTGATGCTATGAGGCCCGTAGTCGAAGGCTGGCTGAGGCTCCCCGCGGTCGCAAGTATACCTTTGGTCTTCGGGGTTCTCCGCAAGGAGCTGACGTTGGTCATGCTCGCGGAGCTCGCGGGCACCGCGAACTTCGCAGCCATCCTGACGCCCCTCCAAATGATCGTGTTCTCGCTAGTTACGATGTTATACGTCCCGTGCATCGCGACCATCGCGGCCCTGGTACGTGAATATGGGTGGGTGAGGGCTCTAACCATCATAGCGGTCGACATTGCGCTCGCCCTAATCCTCGGGGGAATAGCCACGAGGCTTCTGTCAAGCATGGTTCTCTAGGTCGTGAAGGACGCCGAAGAACACTGCATACGCCTCTTCAGTGAGACCGTGCCCTCCCCCTCTGCCAGTTCTTCTCAGGATTTCCGACATGCCTTCCTTGCTAACGTCGAACGTGGTAGCCGATATGAAACAGTTTTTCCTTGCCGCCTGCGGTTCTTCGAACCCCACGGGGTTTTACGATGGTAGTGGGCTGGTGGCCGTGCATCCTAGAAAAGGTTGTGTTGAGAGAATCCAAAAGCAACGGTTGGTGACCATTACGTCCGAAGCAAGTGGCCCTGTG
The DNA here is from genome assembly GCA_964427455.1 of uncultured Candidatus Bathyarchaeia archaeon. GTDB lineage: Archaea > Thermoproteota > CALKCG01 > B24 > JAWCPE01 > JAWCPE01. The sequence goes on from CAYRUY010000030.1 coordinate 9,808, forward strand.
GAGGAGGTAAGGCTTCCTATGTTGGGTCAGAAGGCGCCGGACTTCGAGGCGGTAACGACGTACGGGACTATGAGGCTTGAGGACTTCAAGGGCATGTGGCTTATACTGTTCTCCCATCCGGCAGATTTCACACCTGTCTGCACCACAGAGTTGATCGCATTAACCCAGATATACGAGGAGTTGAAGAAGAGAAACGTGGAACTCCTAGGTCTGAGCGTTGACAGTCTAAGCAGCCACATAGCGTGGGTTAGAAACATAGACGAGAAGATGGGCGTCAAGGTGCCTCTCCCCGTAATCGCCGATCTGAACAAGGAAGTTGCCAAGAAGTTCGGGATGATCCACCCGGACAGAGCAAGACGGAGACCGTCAGATGCGTCTTCGTCATCGACCCTGAGAGCAAGGTTAGAGCCATGATCTACTATCCGCTCACCACGGGTAGGAACATGAAAAAGATCCTCAGGCTCATCGACGCCCTACAGACGACAGACAAGAACAAGGTAGCTACGCCAGCCAACTGGAATCCCGGCGACCCGGTGATAGCGCCTTCCCGACCACCATGGAAGCGTCTGAGCAGAGGATGAAAGAAGGGTACGAGTGCAAAGACTGGTACCTCTGCTTCAAGAGACTCTAGAGATACGGGGGACAGCGTATGCCCTGCGTCTCAGGCGACGGCAACCCACACCGTCCGGTATGGCGGTGTTGAGAGCGCTTAAGAACGGAGCACTAAGTCCCGAAGAGGCTGCAAGCAGAATCAACCAGTTACTGCCGAGGGTTAGGAGTGGGCTTAGGGAGCTCAGAAACGCGGGGCTCGTCGAAGAAGTCGAAGGCAGGTACAGGCTTTCTAAAAGCGGAGCCCGGTTCGTAGAGTAGAAGGCTCTGAAGGAATCTGCCGATGTCCTAGGCCTGGCAATCCCTCCATAGATTTCTCTCCGCGTTTCCTCCAATCACTATCTTATGTTTACACATGTTCACGAGCCTTTCGTCTATCAATGCTCGAAGAGCAGCCTCGTAGACCACATGACCGCGATCCCTGCTAGGAAGAAGGCGAAGGACAGGATGGACTTCTTCGCATCAGTCTCTCTGTGAAGCTCCGGGATGAGGTCTGAGCCCGAGATGTAGATGAAGCCGCCGGCCGCGAAGGGAAGGAGAAGAGCCGAGAGGTTTCCGGCGTAAGGGAAGAGGAGGTAGCCGATGAGGGCTCCTAGAACCGCGGTCAAACCGGATAGGAAGTTGAAGACCAGCGCTCTGGACCTGCTGAAGCCTCCGTAGACTAAGATGCCGAAGTCGCCGAGCTCCTGGGGGACCTCGTGGGATATCACCGCAAAGGTGGTGACGAAGCCGAGCTGAAGGTTTGCCACGAAGCTCGCCGCGATCACAAGCCCGTCCAGTAAGTTGTGTATCCCGTCGCCGATCAAGTTGAGGTACGTGAAGGCGTGCACATCGCATCTTCCCCTGTGGCAGTGACGCCAGTAAAGGAACTTCTCCAGAAGGAAGAATAGCGTAAACCCGACGATTAGGTAGGAGAAGATGCCTACGCTCTCTGAATGCTCTAGGGCTTCCGGCAGTAGGTCTAGGAAGGCTCCTCCCATCAAAGTACCGGCGGAGAAACCCACGAACGCGAGCAGAACCCTTTCAAGAAGCCTCTCCTTCATGAAAAGGGTTGCAGCACCCACCAAGGAGATCAAACTGACAAGAGTGGTGCTTCCAATTATCCAGAAGAGCAGATCGGCCATACCCTAATCGACCGTCACCCAGACGCCTTTAGCCCCGCCCTCAAGTACTTCTAAACCGCCTCTTCCACCTTCATAGCTGGGATTCCTTTTACGATGTCGACCTTGGCCTCTCGCAAGGCGGCGGAGCCTTCCGCCAGGTGGTCAGCGGTGACCACGTCTGTACCCGCTCCAACAACCAGCATCGCCCCCTACCTGCACCGTACTCAAGGGACCGGCGACGTTCTCCTCAACCCCGACTTTTCAACCTTCACATACTAGGCCCTCCATCGACAGACAGCATCATTGGCCTCCATGCATGAAGGACAAGCCAAGTTAGCCCTACGCGCTGGTTTGCTTGAGAAGATATGGTTCCAGATGTCTCTGTCTCCTGTGAAGGTCAAGGAGTCTGCTGGCTTGAACCCACTTCGCCAGCGGCAGGCGGAGCCGGCTGCCGAGAGCTTTCAGGCCTTCTTCCAAGGTTTCAAATCTGAGCGGTGCTTGGCGGAGGGCTTCTCGGCAGAGCTCCCTGAAACGCCAGACGCCGATAGGTATCCATCCGCTGCCAACCTCAAGGAAGGTTATGGCTGCGGCCTGTCTACGCGCACGGTCCAGGTACTCGAGGACGGGAAGCCGGGCGGCATAGTAGGCGCCGGCTATGCCGTATGCGTACGTGCTACGGCCCCAGGTAAGCTCATAGTCGCCGTCAACCCTCGGGTTGCTGCTTGTGAGCCATGCCTCTAGCGCCTCGAACATCCAATGAGACGGGAATAGCAGAACCTGCACGTTGTTGTTGAAAGCTTGGGCCCCGAAGACCATAAACTCGTTCACCTGCGGGTAGTCTAAGACCGGTCTGTGGAGCGCGCGGCCGAGAATATCGTCTACAGCCGTGATGCTCCACTCCGTCGGCACAAGCTTTCGATGCCTCTGAACGCCGAGCAAGCCAACGGAGAGAAGCCTAGTCACCTGACCGACAGGGATACCCGCGCTGAACAGCCTCACCGCCGCGGAGGCTGCCCTCAAGTCTCGGTCTGAGACCACGTATTCAACTTCCTTGACGACGGAGGGGTTCTCGGCTAGGCTAAGCCTCTCTAGGGGCGCCGAGGGGCCTAGAGGCGCGGCTCTAGGCGAGAAGAAGAGCCCGGGCCTCGGCTCCTTCGTAAACCAAACCTCAGTCTCGGCGGGCTTCGAGGCCATCGCCGCCTCCTGCAGAGTAGCCAACAGCCTAGGCGGGTTCCGAGCCGCATCTACAGCGGTAGGGCTCTTCCCCCGGATTAGCGTGAAGCGGTAACGGAGCACCTCCTCCATCGTTCTGCCCAGCCAGAGTTCAGGGGCATCCATCACAGTAGTGTCTGTCCGAGGTAACGGTGGCACGAGGGGCCCGGCCAAAACCTTCGGGTAGCCCCATGAGCCTACGAAGGCGGCGGGTGGCGAAGAGCCTTGCAGATTCCTTTGGCGGAGAGCCTTCTCGATGCCAGCTAAGGCGAGGGCTTCAGTCAGCCTGAGGCAGGGGGACCTGCCGCAGAGGAGCCTATGGCCTTGGCAGAGGGCGCAGAGCCCCTCCCTGCGCCGTTCCTCACTGCTGACCCTCAGGAACCTCAGCTGACTCATCCAGGCTCCGTCACGCCCCCGGTGCTGGTCACAGCGAAGGATGCAGAAATAGATTGTGAGAATCGGGACGCAGCTTCGCGCTAAGCCGGAAGGAACAAACCGTCTAGCGCTCTTCCTGTCGGAGATAAAGGTTCAGCGAGGGGACTCCGCAGCTGATCTGTTCTCAACGATCAGGCTTCTCTCCGAGGCGGAGCTACCTGTCCACGCGTGATGGTGATGCTTCCCAGGTTCGCTTCTACCGTCAGCCTGCCGGTCCCAGCTCCTATTCGACCCCTGCAGCGTCTCTCGCCGGAGTACGCGTCAGCCAGGTCTAGGTCACAGGTAACCCGGCCTAGGTCCGTAACCGCCTCCACCGCTAAGTCCGGGTCTCCAAGCAGCGTCAAGCGGATGCTTCCCGTGTTGGCCTTGAACCAGTTATCGCCTGAGGCTAGGGAGCCCTCGAACACTATCGAGCCGATAGCGCTACTGGCGGACACCACCCCCTCGACGCCCATCAGCAGGATGCGCCCTGTCTCGCTCCTAGCTCTAAGCTTCCCTTTGCACTCGTGTAGTTCAACCTGTCCTATCGACGCGCGGCTCACGATGGCGCCGCTCAGCCCCGTCACAGCGATGTTGCCCAAGGTTGTTTCAACGTCTAGGTCCGTCTCAGGCGGCGTCGTGATGAAGAGGTCAGCCCGCAGCCCGTTCATAAAAGGCGCCCAGACCAGCCTGTGAAGCGGTTGGCGACAGGTCACCGTCACCGTTTCGCCGTCCTGTTTGAAGTCCCAATCTACGTACTCCAGCCTCTCTGTCTCGAGGCTTACCGTTACTTCGCCGAGCGGCCCAGGCTTTACCTCAACGAGGCCCCCGGCCGCGGTGTGAGTGACGATGACGCGGGGCCTACCCGCAAGCTGGAATGTCCTCCGGGCCTCCTTCGGCTTCTCGACAGCCATGACGGGGGCCCCACATGACGAGCAGAATCGTGAGTCAGGCGTAAGCTCAGCGCCACACCTGCTACAGAACGGCAACCCTTCACCTGGGCACAGAGGAGTGCGTTCAACTTAAGAAGGTTTCACGCCTCGGCTCTATCGCTTCGCGGGGCTCTGACACGCAGACCGTCGACGCCTTGTCCTGCTGTCATACGTCTCCTGCAGTACGTGAGGCCCAGATACCGTCTTGGCATAGTTCCAGACTGCCAGGTCGACTATGCTCTTCCCGAGATGAAGATACTAGGTATCTACGGCTTGTACAACGCTGTCGTAATCTCGGCCGAGTATCGTTTCACGAAGCCCGGTAAGAGGCTCTTTGAACGATGCCTTTCCCAGCTCTAAGTGAAACCGCGCTGAGTGGTCTTTGCGAAATGACGCTTTTCGAGATGTCCTCGGCGCCAGATCGGTGGGCATGAAGACAGTACTGGTCATGAGGGGGGCATAGACTCCTCTGCGTGTGAGCCTGACCAGAAGGCAGACGACATCCACTAGGTGGCAGGTGTCCTCAAGGAGTGAAGACTCCGTCGCCAAGCTGTCATCCATCGCTTGCGGGAAGTGACCTCTTGCCCGATACAGAGCCGCCTCTTCCCGATCGGAGGAAAACCCTATATTCGAGGAGCCTCAACCTTAAGGGAACGCCTGGCTCTAAGACGTACCCAGCGCGGCGCTGGAAGGGAATGAGAGTGAAGGCTTCGCAGCATACTTTGCGGGCGAGTGTCCTATCTTGAAGAGTCAAGGATGCGCTTTGAGCCGGGTAGTTGTGGTTTAGACGATTCTGGAGGAGTTGTTCACGCCTAGCTCCAGGGGATACCGTTCCGGAACCAAGGGCCTTCTGAGGAAGCGGAGAGGAGACATCGGTCTGCAGGTTACGAGGATCCTAGCTGAGTACAAGCCTGGAGACAAGGTGGTCTTCGACATCGACCCGAGCGTCCATAAGGGTATGCCCCACAGGAGGTACCATGGCATGATGGGCGTGATCTTGGAGAAAAGGGGGAGAGCCTACGCAGTCGAGACCGCTGTTGGCAACTCAAAGAAGATGGTAATCGCTAGGCCTGAACACATTAAGCCAGCGTAGAGGAAAGGGTTCTCGAGGCGCTTGTTTGTTGGAGAGGACTAGAGAGGAGAGAGCCATAACGACAGCTGAGGCGCGAATGCTTCTACAAGCCTCAGAGGCTGAACTCGACCAGTTCCAGAGAAGAACTCTCGACTACGCTGACAAATTCTCGAAGCTTGAGGCCTCGAAGGCTCGTGAACTGGTGAATAAGCTGATCGCTGAGTTCAACCTAGAGGAGGAGAGGGCGGTTCAACTGGTCAACTGCATGCCTTTAAGCATAGAGGAGCTCAGAGTCTTCTTCACGGGGGGCAAACGGAGACTCGTCACGACGCAGCAACTGAACGATTTCCTCGCCTTGCTGAACAGATACCGCGAGAAGAAGTAGGACCTCCCGAACACTGAGATGCACAAAGTAGCCAGGAGAGAGGCCGAGAGAACCGTTCTTACCATCAGCCACATCGGAGCGTAGTGAAGCGATAGATGGTAGGGTGCCGGGGGCTCGCGAAGTGATGGACAGAGGCTTGAGAAAGTACGAAGAGTATGCTGTCGTCTTGGACTACCTGCCCCAGGGGCGACAAGGCTCGGGCTACAGAATGTACCGCACTGGCGGCGTTGTTCAGGTGATGGGTGAACTGTACTTCACTCTTCTCGAGGCTGCGTTGAAGGAGAACACCTCTGCGACCATAGGTGAACGCCTCTTCCTAGGGAAAGAGCCCAGGGAGAAGGTCGCCTTTATCCTAGGGCGTATCTCATACGACGACCTGACGAGCACAGCTCAGTCGGAACTCATACCCGCTCTAGAGAAGAACGTTCTGGAACAGGAGCCGAGGTTCGTAGAGTTCTTCAACAGGACTCAGGCCTTGACGCCTAGGATGCACTCTTTGGAGCTTCTCCCAGGCGTAGGAAAACGCTACATGTGGATGGTGGTCGATGCACGAGAGAAGCAGCCGTTCAGATCCTTCGATGATATCAAGCAGAGAACTGGCATACGTGAGCCGGCCAAGCTTGTGGTGAGACGGTTGCTGGAAGAGCTCAGCGAAAAGGATGCGAAGTATAGGCTCTTTACTAGGGGCTCCTAGACTCATGGAGAACCGTGGAGGCGGCAGCCTCCTATCGCAGACCCTTGCTCTCTTGAGGCGCGGTGGGGTCAGGCCTCGACGAAGACTAGGCCAAAGCTTCATGATAGACGCCAGCCTCCTCGACAGGATGGTGGCGTACGCTGAGGTGACGAGCCGAGATATCGTACTGGAAGTCGGGGCGGGCCTAGGCTACCTAACGCGAAGACTGGCCGAGAGAGCCGGGCAGGTTGTAGCCGTCGAGTTAGACCCCAAGCTGGTCCAAGCCCTCAAGGCTGAACTGGAGGGATACGGGAACATCTCTATCATCCAAGGAGATATTAGAAGAGCCCAGATCCCGACGTTTAGCAAAGTCGTCTCAAACCCTCCTTACCTTGTGTCGTCAGACCTAGTCTTATGGCTCCTGAGCCGAAAACTCGACAGAGCCGTACTGACTTTCCAAGACGAGTTCGCTGAGAAACTCCTAGCTTCGCCGGGCAGCCGCCGGTACGGCCGGCTGACAGTGGCGTCTCGCCTTAAGTGGCTCGTTGAGCCGCTTGAACACGTCAGCAGAAACGCCTTCTACCCCGTTCCCAGAGTGGATTCCACCCTCGTAAGGATCAGGCGGAGGGAGAAGCCCATAGGGGTCCCTGATGAAAGGCTCTTCCTAGACCTCGTAACCTTCCTCTTCTCGCAACACCGTAGAACGGTGAGGAAGGCTCTGAACTCATACGTGGCAAAGCAGCCGGAGGCTCCAAGCACTACGGACCACTTGAGAGACTTCCCCTACATGAACCTGAGAGTCTACGAGCTACCCGTCGAAGGGTTCGTCCTCCTAGCTGACCTATTGCACAGCAATCACTGAAAGCGGAGACAACCTTGGGCTGGAAGCGGGAAGCCCCGAGCACACCGGTGCGCTAGGCCTGAGGTGCCACCGCACCCGCCGCGGGAGATGGAGCCTCCACACCTGCCTTTTCTACACTCTCGCCTTGGCTCAACGAGGCCCCCATTTCCTTCGTCTTGTTCTCTAGAGCTTGGGCAGTTCGTTGAAGAAGCGCCACGATTCTGTCGGCTTTGCGCTGGATGCCTGGTCCCCCCGTTAGAACGTTTACGATGGTTATGATCCAGGCTACCACCTTGGGTTTCTCGTAGAACTCCCTCATGCCCTGTATGAGGGCTTCCCTCGAGCGAGAGAAGGGCTGATACTGAGCTGGCACAGAGTGAAGCGAGATGCTCAACTCGTCGGGCTTAACCTCGTCAAGAAGCTCCGAGAGTTCTCCATCCTCGTTCAGAGCACGCGCAAGCTCATCAGAGGGGACTACGCCGGGTATGAACTTCTGAACCTCTGTTAGGAATGGGCTCGGTCTGAAGAACAGCTCTCTCCTTAACACGCCTCGGCGCGCCAGGACGCATTCCATGCTCTTGACCCTTCTGTAGAGCTCCTCCGCGTGTTCAGTCATATCTTCCGGCTTGACGGCCTCATATATCGCTGTGGTCTCATACTTCGTGTCGAAGAAGCTGAAGGTCTTCTGCTGGAAGATCAGGTGAGTGAACAAAAGGTTCTTCTTGGGTCTAGCGTAGATCGTCCGCCCCGACTCGTTCCAGCTTGTCAGGTGTTTGCCGAAGGCCTTCACTTGGAAGGGTGGGCCTACGATGCCGCCCTTCTTCCGCCTTCGCCTCCGTCTCTTCGTCTTGCCCTTATCGCTGCCAGCAACCATCCGGAACCACGGGCGACTACAGAGTGGACCAGCAGCGTTAAGAAAAGGTTTTGCCCCAGGTTCACCGAGCCGATCTGGGGAAGATCGACGAGATGAGGAATACGAGCAGGGTGACGGCGAGGAGCACGTAGAAGACGAGCCTCATCCTTTCTCCGGACCGCCTCTTCCTCTCATCAGTCTCCTCGCACTTCGGCGAGCAATACTGTAGCTTCGTTGAGATGGCTTTCCCGCATACGGGGCAATGCTTGTGCTCTGGGATGACCGGACGCTGCTCCTCGCGTTTAGCCTTCATAGATAGCCTAGAATCCCCCAGCTGCGGGAAAAGACTCTTTACTTTCCCGCGGCTTTACTTGTCTTGAACCCCGGTGGCATGATGGGATTTAAGCTCTTCGGGTGGCAGGGCCTAGAGTTTGAGATCCCGGAGGACTGGGAGCTAGGCCTGGAGAAGGGAAACTACGCTAACGGCTTCATCAGGCTTGACGACCCGATGTTCGCGAGGCTGGGCGTGAACTGGCAGACGGTTAAGGAGAAGAAGGTCAAGAGCCCAGTAGAGTTCGTAAAAGAGTTGAAGAAGACTCTTAAGAAGAAGAATAAGGAGACCAGGTTTCTAGGCGAAACAGAGACGAAGGTCTGCAGCCATCCTTCAAGGTACTTCCGTTGGAAATCGATCGGTGAGGGCTACGACCTCTTCTGGTACTGCAGGGAGACACGTAGAGCCTTCGCGGCAGAGTTCACGTTCAGACCGGACGAGTACTCGCAGATTCGGCCTGCGATGGACAGGATGATTGAAACCCTCAGATGTCACACTGATGATAGGTTCAGGAACTGGACCCTTTACGGGTTGAACCTCCAGATTCCCATAGGGTTCAAGCTGACGGAACGAGGCATCTATGCTACCCGCGTCCACCTGTTCTTCTCCTCAAAAGGAGCCTCGTTCATGATAGACCGGATCGGTTTCGGACAGTCCGTCGTCTCTGAGACATACCACGGCATCAAGGAGTGGTTTGAGAAGGTCTACCGGCGCGAGTTGAGGAAAAGGTACAGGGGGATAAGATTCGGCCGGTTCAAGATGGCAAGAGTCTTCGGCCACGACGCCTTAGCCACCACGTCAACCTATAGGCGTGGCATCCTCATGCGAAGACGCACAGTGGAGAGCAAGGCATGGGTGTGCGAACAGTCGAACAAGATCTACGCGGTCAGCACATCCGTGGCCGGGGGAGACGGCAACGTAAATAAGGACCTGAAGCGAATGGTGTCTTCCATCAAGTGTCACGAGCAGCCGTCGGAGGAAGCCGTAAGCGATGCTATCTCGAGCGAGGAGAAAGCCTAAGAAGCCGGGCGTGACCAAGGAGCAGTTCCTCAGATTTGTGCCGGTGAGGAACCCCCTCGTCAAATGGGACAAGTACCCGACCGGCGAGGTCTTCCTCCTAGTCCCCCGAGGTAGGAGTAGGCGGTGGAACATCCTCTCGAGGTTCGTGAACGTTCCGCCCGACAAGAAGGTGGTCTTCGACAAGGTAGGCTCGCATATCTGGGAGCTCTGCGACGGCAAGAGAACTGTTGACGACATCGTCGGCGAGATGGTTCATAGCTATAAGCTGGCTCGGAGGGAAGCTGAGGCTCCGCTTACAGTTCACCTGCAGAAGCTTGTGAAGCGAGGCTACGTCGGGCTCGTCCCTAAAGGCGCTAGCGGACGTGGGGATCTTCAGCTCTAAGGAGACGAGCTCAAGGTGACACTTGCAGGCGAGCAGACGACTGATGAGAAGCCGGAAATGGCCCCGGAGCGGCCGCGCGAGGAGCAACCTCAGCCTCCAAGCCTAGAGGCGAAGAAGCCGACCCGGAGACGACCTTCTAGGCGTGGAAAAAGAAAGAAGAGGACGAGAGCCGAGACAGCGGCTGGTTGGCTGACGTCAAAGTTCGGGAGGATAGGAGGCGTGCTCTTTACGCCTAAGAAGACCTTCGAGGAGATCGCTGCTAACCCTGATTACTTCGGCGTGGTCTTCATAACAGTCGCAGCCATGCTGGCCACCGTCGGCGCACACTACATCCTCTGGGCTACGAAGATGAACTTCTTCGACGTAGAC
>CAYRUY010000031.1:0-19572 GCA_964427455.1 uncultured Candidatus Bathyarchaeia archaeon
TGTTCTCCTCGAGGCTTATGGCAAGGAAGGAGACATCTGGTTGAAGCGTATCTGGCTGCGTTGACGCCCCGTAAAAGAGCTTGCCGACATGGCCTCCCCGCACGGCCGGGTAGTAGCTTGACCTACCAGATGTGAAGCTCTGGAGCATTACCGTTCCTGTTGAGACGACGCGGTAGGCTCTGAAGGAGACTAGTGTCAGGGCTTGGGCCTCGTTAGGCGCCAGCTTGATGTCGAAGACCTTTGTTCCATTCTCGTCCCAAATGGTGACTTGGCTATCTTCAAGCGCGAAGATCGTGAAGGGCTCGCCATGCTTGCTCTGCACAACCATGAAAACGAATTCTTTGCCCAGGTAGCCTCCTTCGGAGCTGGTGAAGAAGGTACTGATGAATGAGCCGCCGCCGTACATGTGGTCTATTGCCTCCACGTCCCGGCCTCCTGCCAAGACAACCGTGACAGGCCTGTCTGAGAGAACCTTGAAGAATGTCCCATTGGGAAGGAGCGTCACCACCTTCCTGAGCTTATCTACGGTGAAGCTCGCGAGGACCTGTCCGCTAGACAGGTTAACAACCTCAACGTTAGTGCCGTCCACATTTCCCACAACTGCTAGCACAGCGGTCGTGGCGACGGTTGAGGGGTCGATCCTCCACTTCTCCAATGGCGGGTTCAGAGGCTGCCCGACCACTGTTCGACCTGCGTCATTCAGCCAGATATGCGCAGGCACGTAGCCGAAGTAGACATATCGCTCGCTGCCCTCTGCAAGCGATACTTTCCCAAGAGGCTGCGCTCCAGCGAGGACTGCAGACATATATAACGCCAGCAGGAAGGCGACCGACTTGGCTGACTCCATTATGCTCGCCGAACACGAATCAGGGCTCGCCGATTAATGTGCTTTCACGTCCCGACATGTCGGGGATTTCTCGGATGGGGAAAGGTTGATAGCGTTGCTCCAAGACCTGTCAAGCCTGAGTGTTGGTAGGCGAAGGCGAAGGCTTAACGGCTTGCTCGCTGGCGCCTGGTCACGAAGAGCCTCACGGGTTGAGGACGGTGCGTCTTCCCATACCTCTTGTGCTCGTTGCGGCGCTCGTCTGCGTAGGCGGATCACTGTCTCAGGTGAGTGGCGCATCGCTCAGCTTGGACGCGACACCGCTCGAGGCTCCGCTGTATCAAGGCGACATAGCCAACCTGTCGTTAACCGTGATGAACACGGGCATGAGTGAGGTAGAGGTCCAAAGCATCGGCGTCCATCTGGACTGGATGCCGAGGGCATTCTTCTACCGAGTCGACCTCTCAGGCCAACACGTTAGGCTAGCTGAAGGAGGCTCGTTCAACTGCATCCTTGCCTTCACGGTTCCGAGCGATCTACCATCTGGCCCTCACTACTACTACAGCAGAGTACAGTTCAAGGAGCTAGACGCCTCTGGGCAGCCAGGCCCGGTTCAGGCGTGGACGGGCGGCAACCTGACCATAGGCATCCATGACGCCTATGAGAGACGATTCGATCAGCTTGCCGACAGCGTCCTCGACAAGATATCCTCCGCTAAGGAGCGGCATTTCGAGCGTTCTGACGCGTTGGTGCTCCTAGCGCGAGCTGAGAGCGAGTATAGCCTTGCAGCAGAACGAGCAGAGGCTGCGGACTACCGTGGCGCGGTAACCCACCTAGAGGCGTCGTCGGCTCTAATGGACGAAGCGACAGAGGCTGAAGAAAGCTATTGGCGTCAGAAAGCGTCAAACGCAACCTTAAGGGCCGAAGAGAAGCTTGCTTCGCTGGGGCAACTTGAGAGCCAAGACGCAAGGAGGCTAGTCTCTCAGGCGGAAAGCGCCCTCTCCGAGGCTCAGGATCTTTCCCAAAGCAAGGAGTACAAGGCAGCGATCAGCCGCGCAGAGCAAGCCGAGATCTTTGCCGAAGAGGCCCTTCTTCTCGAGACCGAGTACCAAAGATCGAAGACAAACCTCTACATTATAGGAGGCTCCCTTGTTACCGCCATAGCCTGCGTTGCCTTCGCCATGACGGTAAGCGTCTGGAGAAGACGCCGCGCGAAGAGATGACGTCCATCAAGCCAAGAGATATGACCTGGCGAAGAACCATCCCGTAAGAGCCTAGGATCACTGGCATATCCCGATCAGTCGAGAGCCGGGTTGCATGAGGTGCGGGGGGCGGGACTTTCGTCGCGTGCTGGGCGCTCTCGAACCCGCGGAGGCCTACGCCACAGGATCTCGCATCCAGCCCATGCTTTCGGATCTTAAGTCCTGCGCGTCCAATGGCTTTCCTATGCCATCTTTGTCCTGTCTTGGCAACCCCCGCCGTGATGAAACGAGCGTCCTATGACTGTGATAAGGGTTTAGGTCCTGCTCCCCGATCACAGCTTAGGTGGCAGGCAACCGGTCTCGCAAAGGGGTTCGTCAGGTAGCCTCGGCTCGTTCTGTTCCTTTGCCCCCAGGAGCCCCCTGCCGCGGTCTAAGCGTCACGTAGTTCTGTCCTCTCAGCTGCTCCACAGTTACGATGCCCTCATCCTCCAGCTTCTTGATAATCCGCCAGACGGTTGATTTCGGCTGGTTCCCAGCCTCCCTTATCTCAGCTTCGAAGGCACTGCCCTTCTTTCCAGCCAAGAATTCTATCACTCTCCGTTGGTCAGGGTTCAGCCAGGGCTTCTCGCGGAAGAGCCTCTCCAGGTCGACAGTGGGCTCTGCGGGTCTGCGTCTGCTCTTCGCGTAGAGGAGGAGAGATATCGACACGGCTGCGAAGGCCGCCACTCCGCCCAGTGCCGTCAAGCTGGGGAAGGGGGTTCTGGCTCTCTCTGCGGCTACTTGGGCTTCTGTGGCCAAGCGGGCTGCTCTAGCGTAATCCCCTGCTTGATAGGACTCTCTTGCGTTAGCGAGCCCGGTCTCCGCCTCGTCTACCCCCTCTGTCCTCCCCTCCGCCACTGCGACGCGGACCGCCGCCTCAGCCCCAAGGATCGCCTCTGTAGCGTTAGAGGCGAGGTCTCTCGTCGAGTACGCGAGGCTTAACGCCTGCTCCGCCATACTCTTGGCTAAGCGATACTCTTGGGCCTCGTAGGCTGCCCTAGCCTCGTCAAGCTTGGCCGTGGGCCCGCTTAGGTTCAGGCCTTGGCCTGCCAGTGCTTCGATCGCTCGCTGAGCTATGGTGATGGCGTCGGCCGCTTCGGCCTCAGGCCCGAAGAGCCCGGTGACGTAGCTGACCTCCTGGCTGCCCGGAGCAAGCACCAGAGCCGTTCTCTCCCCCAGGCTCTTGATCTCTAACGGCACCTGACTGACCTCGACTATCGTCGTGTTAGCCGGGAACACCAGAGTGAAGTTCACGGGCGAAAGGACCTTCAAGGTCCAGAGCGCCCCCAGCTTGCTAGTCAGATCGAGACAGTCGTACTCGAGCACCACACCGCTGGCTCCCAGCGTGTCGACGACGAGCATCGTTCCGTTGACTGTCCCGCCGAGAGGCGTCCCGTTCTCGTCGGTGACCAATATGTTCTGCGCGATCTGACCAAGCAGTGGCGCCTCGATGGAGGGCTGCGAGGGCTCCACCGCCAATGTCTCGGCTACATGGACCGCTCCGTCAGCGTAGACCATCAGGACCAAGCTCTGATAGCTGAATCCTTCCTGAGAGAACGCCACAGGCAGCGACAGCGCTAGGAGAAGAGACAGCATCGATGCTGCCCAGACTCTCATCTCGCCTACGTCCGGCCTAGGCGTTATTATAAAGTTTCGACAACAGCCGGAATCGCAGCTCGTCCCGGCGAGGTGACCGTGCTAGCGCGTCGGGATCCGTGCTCGAACTTCTGCCCCTGATCGTTGCAGCTTGCCGCTTGAAGGAGCAGTTTGAAGAACGGTGATACCCTATCGTTGACCGAGCGGTCGTCAGCCCTATCTAGGTAGCGGACGCGAGCCAGATAGTCCATCTCCCTATCTCACCTCTGAGAAGGTGGCGGTGCTACGGCCTTCCTCTGCCCCTGTGCAGCTCGCTCAGGATGTTCATCAAGAGCCTGTGGGCTTCCCTCGTCAGGCTCAGGGCGTCCTTCACGTTCCCACTCTGGGCTGCCTGGCGCGCTGCATCCATCCTCGCGTTCACCTCTGCCAGCTCAGCTGTCTTATCGGTCCCTGCGGTCTCGGCAAGCCGCTTCGCCTCATCCATCTTCTCCGCTAGTTGTTTCTCAAGGAAGGCTCCGATCCTCTTCTCTGCGAGCTTCGGCGAACGTGTGAGCTTGTGGAGTTCTCCCTGAAGGCCGCTTAGGCTCTGCCTGATCTGGCCCAGCTCGCGAGCTGTGCCGTTGATGTCTCCCACCGTGAGGTTGCCTCTCGCGTAGCCGATGTGAAGTTCGGCCTCCGCGATCCTCTCATCGGCTTCAGTGAAGTCGTATCCATCCTTGCTGGCCCCCAGCGCCTCAACGGACGCACTCACCTTTTCCACGTAGAGTTCAGCCCTAGTTATCGCCTCTTCCAAGCCCCTTGGCCGCGCTGATTCATCAGGCCCTCCCATCTCGGCCATAATGGCAGCCATAGCAGCCTTGAACTCATGCATGGCTTGGAGCGCCAACTCTTGAACCCTCTCCGGGGTCGGGTTATCTCCTGGGGGTAGAGGAGCTTCACCACGGATCGCGTAGAAGGTCTGGTTGGCGAGTGCCAGGGATGCTTCACCTCTCGCGTACGCGGCTTCGGCGTCTTCAACGGCGTGACCCGTCAAGCCCGAGCCCTCGGCCACAACTATCGTCTGGTTAGCCTTCTCCTGGGCCCGGTAGGCGAGTTGGAGCATCTTCCAGGCCTTGCTGTCTCCAAGAGCCTTCGGCTGGGCTGCTATGGCTGAGGGGATTGAGGCGAGGAGAGCGATGATCGCCAGCAGTAGCACAGTCTTCTTCGCGCCCATCTCTTCACCGAGCCAGTTACATCTCCTCAGGAGAATATACGGGACACGGCTGAAACCATCGTTTCAAACCGTTCCACGCGAACTTTCTTAAGGAGGCAGCCGGGGTCATAGGTGGTTTCGAGGGTCGATGAGAGGGCTTGGGCGTGGTGATGGAGTGAGCTTCGCGAAGAGGAACCTGCGACCGGAGACCACGGTGGTTCTTATCGACGGCCAGAACCTGTACCAGAGCTGGATGAATCTCCTTGGGAAGAGGGAGCTGGACATAGAGTTCCTGAAGGAGTGGATCGTCAGCCACATCGGCCGCATCAGGGTTGGAAGATACTTCATGCACGTTGGCATCCCCGGAGCGCCGAAGTTCGACGAATTCCTTGAATCGATCGGTCTGCCAGCGGTTAGGACTGTCAACTTGGATGTTCACACAAGCCTCGTCGCTGAGGGCATCGAGATACTCTTCCAGGTCGATTTCTCGACGCTCGTCTTGATAGCGGGCGACAACAACTACATCCCGTTGGTGAAGAAGTACAGGCTCCACGGGAAGTCAGTTGTCGTCCTCTTCTTTCCCGAGGCTACGGGGCGATGGCTGAGGTCACAGTGCGACGAATTCGTCAACCTTGGAGAGATCCTACCCGAAGAGGGGCTCACGGAGCAGCCCGAGCCAGGAAGCCTGGGAGGCTAACCTAGCACCGTCTATCGCCCGGGAACAAGCCCCCTCTCAACTAGGGCTTGGAGAATCCTATCCGCTGCCTCGTCTGCAGAGAGCTCGTTGGACTCCACGGTCACCTCTGGCTGGGACGGCTCCTCATAGATGCTTTGAACACCGGGAACAGTCGAGCTGTTACCTCTCCGAGCCTTTGCATAGATCCCCTTCAGGTCTCTTCGCATGGCGATGTCAAGGGGGCACTTCACGTAGACCTCGATGAACTCCGGGATAACGCGTCTCGCGGCTTCACGGTACGCCCTTCTGTTGCCCGTCGCGTCGAAGATCACGTTCACACCGTTCCTCGAGAGGAGTTCTCCGATGTAGACCATAGCCCTGTAGAATTGGTCTCTCTCTGCCTCGGAGTAGGTCGCCTGAGGTGTCAACACCTGCCTCAGCCTGTCGCTCTCAAGAACCTCAGCGTAGACGCCTCTGGCCTCCAACCTTCTCAAGAGCGCCGCCGTGACGGTGGATTTACCACTGGCAGGAAGCCCTGTCACCCACACCGCCCATCCACGCTTCGGGCTCTCGCGCTGCCCGCATCCCATAGTTGACAGGGCCTCCTGCACTGCACGGTCACTCTTGAAGAGGAAACGTTACCAGCCTGCTCTCCTTAGAGGCCTTGTAGATCGCGAGCACGATCTCCAAGGGCTTCCTTCCCTCCTCCCCTGACACGCAAGGCTCACGGTCCTCCTCCAGGGCTTTGATGAAGTCGCTCACGACGTGGTGGTGTCCCTGTGAGGCCGGCACCGGTGGAGGGGGCTTGGCGCCAACAGTCTCAACGCCCGCCGCCTCTCTCTCGGCTTGGGCGGTCTTCCAGAACGTGACACTCGATCCCTGGATGAAGATGCTTCCTTTCTCGCCGTGTATCTGCATCTGTGTGGCCTCAGCCTCTCTGGGCTTGATGGATAGGCTTCCCTCGATGACGCCTAAGGCGCCGCTTCTAAACCTTAGAGAGGCCACGGCAACATCCTCGGCTTCAATCCGGTGAGTTAGGGTTGAGATGAAGCCCGAGGCTGTGTCGACAGGGCCCATGAACCACTGCAGCAGGTCTACGGTGTGTATCGCTTGGTTGATCAACAACGCGCCGCCCTCTGTCGCCCATTTCCCCCGCCAGGACTCCGCCACAGCGTCCTTGTGAAAGTACTCTCGGTCATCCCTGTACCACTTCACCCAAGCGTCCGCGAGAAACGGTCTGCCGAGGGCGCCGTCGTCAAGGGCTCTCTTGACGCGCCGCATATCTTCGCTGAACCGCGACTGGAAGACGATCCCAAGCCTCACGTTGTTCCGGCGAGCTGCAGCGATCATCGCGTCTGCATCTCGCAGGGCGGTCGCCATCGGCTTCTCGCAGAGGACGTGCTTTCCGGCTTCAGCCGCGGCTATCGTCACCGGTGCGTGCAAGTAATGTGGCAGACAGATGCTGACGACATCCACGCCTGCCTCTCTGAGCAGCTCGGCGTATTCCTCGTAGACCTCCGGGCTCTGGGCTCCTGTAGCTCTCATCCTCTCCGCCAGCGCCTCAGCCCTAGGCCTAACAACGTCGCAGACAGCCTTGACACTCGCGACGGGCGGCCTGCTCCAAGCCTCTGCGTGTACCTGAGCGATCCCGCCGCAGCCGATGATGCCAACAGCCAGAGCGTCTCTCAAGTCCTTCGCTCCTCGGCAGAGGGCTAGACCATGCCCCACGATTTATAGCTGACACGACAGCCTCGCGACGTGTATCCTGCAGAGAACCCTTTTAGCCGAGCGCGGGATGAAGCGACGGCCCGGGGATCATCCTCGTGGACCTGCGGGTCGTACACGACCGCTTGGTTGCGTACTTCGGCAAGCAGGGCTGGTGGCCTGCAGAGTCGCCGCTCGAGGTGGTCCTAGGCGCTATCCTCGTTCAGCGAACGGCATGGCGTAACGCGGAGATAGCGATCAACTCGCTCCGCCGGAGGGGCCTCATCGACCCAGATGCACTATCGAAAGCATCCGTCAGCCGACTGGAGAGCCTTCTGAGAAGCTCAGGCTTCTACAAGCGGAAAGCTCGAACGATCCTTGAGTTCGCCAACTTTCTAAACGCTAACTACGGCGGCTCCTTGCAAGCCCTCTTCGCGAAGTCGACCCTGTCAATCAGAGGAGAGCTACTCTCGCTAGACGGCATCGGGCCTGAGACCGCTGACTCAATCTTGCTCTACGCCGCCGACCGACCTGTCTTCCCGGTCGACGTCTACGTGAGGCGTATTCTTGACCGTCTCGGTCTGCCAGATGCACAGGCGTTGCCCTACGAGAGGGTTCAAGACATGGTGCATGAGGCTTTTCCGGCCACCGTTGAAGAGTTCAAGGAGCTGCGAGCCCTGATGGTGAGGCTTGGGAAGACCTATTGCGGGCAGGAGCCAAGATGCGTTGAGTGTCCCCTGAGCGGCCTCTGCATGCACGCTCAGAGGGTTCTCAGAACCACGTAGGCTGCGGACGCGGCGCTGTCACCTATAGCGCCAGCTTTTTATCGATGCCTGCCCGAGTCTCCCGTAGCTGAGACGGGTTGGACGAACCCCTACTGCTCTTAGGCTTCCTCACGGTCGCGGCTGGAATGGCCCTATTCGTCCTGGGGACGCTGCTTTCCATGCTTAGGAGACGCGCCAGCGGAGAGCCGAGCCGCGCTAAGGCGACGGGCGTCGTGTTAATCGGTCCCTTCCCCATCATCTTCGGAGACAAGGACCTGGTCAAGTACTCCTTTGTGCTACTGCTCATCTTCGCGGCGCTCAGCCTCGTCCTTCTCCTCTTGTTCCTTCGACCACCCTAAGCGTGAGAGGTGATCCAACGCCCGCCACCTTATGCGAGCTCTGCGGCGTGCTTCCATCGCTCTACGTGTGCCAAGTCTGCGGGAGGAGGGTCTGCCGCCGCTGCTTCATTCCCGAGGACAGAGTCTGCGGAAGATGCGCTCCTAGCGTAGAGAAGGCCGTCGGCGCAGCGCCGGTTGCCAGCGCGGCTAGGCGATGGGCTGAACTGGGCCCGGCGTTGATCTTTGCGGGCATTGGCTTGACGTTCATAGGGGTCTTGGTCATCTTCCTCGCTCTGCTGGCGGGCGGCGAAGGCGTCAGCGGCGGCATCGTGATCTTCATCGGCCCTTTTCCAGTAGCCTTAGGCTACGGCCCTGAGGCCCTCCCGCTCCTAGCCGTAGCTTTTCTGATAGCGGTTGTCGTCATTGTGGCGTCGCTCGTATGGTTCAGGTCGTCCAGGCCGCATGGGGCGCCAGCTCAGCCCCAGCCGTAAGAGCAGGGCGAAAGCTTTACGTCGTCCGGATAGCGTAGGTCACTGTTAGAAGAGTCAAGGCTCGGAGAGACGTTTCCAGTGATAGCGAGCCGTGGCGGTGTGTCCCATGAGGTTCGCTCACCTCGCTGATGTGCACCTCGGGCATAGGCAGTATGGGCTGTGGGAGCGCGCTCTGGACTACAACAGGGCCTTCACGACGGCTGTGGACGAGATAGTGGCGAGAAAGGTGTCTTTCGCTCTGATCGCCGGCGACCTCTTCGACAGCCGGTTGCCCGCCGCCTTCGCTGTGAGAGCCGCCTTCAGAGACCTTGGGAGGCTCAAGGCTGCAGGCATACCGGTATATGCTATCAGAGGGAACCACGATGCCGTCGAGACGACACGAGGCGGGAACTACCTCCATCTCCTCGCCGACGCCGGGTTAGTCCGGTACCTTGAGGCGCCCGAACGGTTCTACGAGGACCTCGAGGTGGGCGCGGAGAGGGTTCGAATACTCGGTTTCGGCTGCAGCCCCGAAGCCTTCCTGCGAGCCAACCTTGACGCCGTCAAGGGGCTTGTAGACCCATCCGCGGACTTCAACATCGTCATGCTGCACCAAACCTTCGACAGGATCGAGGCGAGGGAGCAGTCCTACCTTCTCCCGACGGCTTACTTCTATGATGAGCGGTTCAAGGTGGTCCAGTACTATGCTCTGGGACATGTCCATGAGCAGGCGTTGAGGCACCCGGAGCTGCCCGCCTACTACTCCGGCTCGTTAGAGACATGGGACCTAGAAGACGCGGAGACTATCGAGTATCCTGATGGAATACAGGAAGAGAAGAGAACGGCGCAGAGGCAGAAGGGCTTCCTTATTGTCGAGCTTCAGAGAGACGGCGTCCGGGTTGAGCCCGTCACGCTCCCCAACAGACGCACAGTTCACGTCCACTTCCAGTACGCGGAGGTTGACCCTAAAGAGGCCTCCGAGCATGTCTCGAACCTTGCATCAAGCTTTGACCTTGACGAGGCTGTCGTAAGCATCACCGTCTCAGGGGTTGTGAAGAAGGGAAGCAGGAGGTCGGACCTCATGGTCTCGGAGATAAGGAGGGTTCTCAGAAGGCCGCTGAAGGTTAGGGTGAACAACAACCTTTCCTACGCGAGCACGGGGCCTAGCCTGTACGCGAAGGGCCAGGTAGGCGTCGAGACCGCGCTTCACGCCTACTTCCTCGAAGAAACTAGGGAACCGGCGATGGCCGAGAGAAGAGCCAAGGTTTCGATACAGGTCTTCCATCTTCTCGACCAGAGGGAAGAGGAGAAGGCGAAGGAGGTCCTAGAATCTGCTGTCTGAGCTGAGACTGTGGAACTGGAAGCCCTTCGAGGAGGCCTCGGTCCGCTTCTACCCCGGCGTCAACCTGATCTCCGGCAGCAACGGCTCCGGGAAGAGCAGCCTCCTTGAGGCGATCTCCTTCGCTCTCTACGGGGAGAAGGCCCTCCCCTATGAGCTCAGCGCAGCGATACGACATGGGACGAGCTACTCAAGGGTTAGGCTGAGCTTCGCAGGCCTAGACGGCAACGAATACGTGGTCGAGCGTGTCCTGCGGCTTCGAAGCCGCCAGGGAGCCGAGGCGAAAGCTGCGTCCGACTCCGCGGCTTCAAGGTTCTACCATCCCAACGGCGTCGCAGCGGCGGGTACTCGGAAGGTTGACGATGAGGTCTTCGAGCACCTCAGCGTTCCTCCGAGGGCCTTTCTGGACGCGCTCAACATCAGGCAGGGAGAGCTCCGACGCATCGTCGAGCTTCGCGGCGTGGAGAGAGGCCAGTACCTCGACCGGCTGATCGGTATCTCAAGCCTAGAAGACTGCTACGCGAGAGCGAGCGAGCTTGAGAGCTGGTCGAAGCTTAACCTCGCCGGAGCGGAGATGAAGGAGAAGAGCCTCCAGGAGGAGACCCGTTCCATTGCTGATATCGAGGCTAGTCTTGAGGTGGCGAAGGAGCAGGTACGCGAGGTGAGCGCCCTTCTAGAGGCGAAGCGGGTTGACCTTGCCGAGGTGAGGCAGAGAGTTCAGCAGCTGCAAGCTCTACAGGTTAAGCTGGTGAGCGTCGAAGCCGAGCTGAAACCGGTTGAGGCCAGCCTTCTGAGGCTCCAAGGCTACCTGGAAGAGTCCAGGAAAGCTCTGAGGGAGCTCGAAGAGGCTGAGCGCGAGAAGGGGCTCATCGAGGCGGCGCTCACGGCGAAGCCCGGCTATGAGGAGCGAAGAGCCCGTCTGGAACAAGACCGAAAGGCTCTCCTCGCGTCCTTCACCAATCCCGACAGCCTTAGGAAAGACCTGGAAGTTACGGAGTCAAGGCTCAGGGAGGCCTCCAAGGAGGTTGAGGAGCTCCCCTCGAAGCTGGCAGAACTTGACATGGTCACCACCGAGGAGGCACAGCTGGAGGCCGATTACTCACGTTACGGTGAGGTCTCAAAGAGCTATGAGGAGTTCTCAGGCCGCCACGCAGGGCTGAGGGCTGAGCTTGGGAACTTAGAGACCACGCTGAGGAACCTGAACGAGAACGTCGACAGGAACTGTCCAACCTGTCTCCAGCCGATCACAGCGGAGTACGCGAAGAGAGCGAGCGCCCAGCTCACTGAGAGGGTGCATGTCCTCGAAGCGGGGCTCGTGTCTCTTGGAGAGGATAGGTCTGCTATGAGGCTGGAGAAGGAGAGGCTCGAAGAGGAGGGCTCAAGGCTGCGGAAGACAGCTGTGAGAGCTGAGGCCCTTAGAGGCATGGTTGAAAGCCTTAGGAGACGTATGGACGAGGTCACGGAGCTGGAGCGTCGAAGGGCCGAGCTGGAGATTGCCCTAAAGAGGGCTTCCGGGGACCAGGAGGAGCTCCGTAGGCTTGAGGGAGACGCTCAGGCCATAACGGGGAAGCTAGGTGAGCTGGAGCGAAGCCTTGGAAGGCTTGACGACATCAATGAGAGGTTGGCTGGCAAGGGGGCTGTCGAAGAAAGGGTGAGGCGCCTGAGCGAAGAGCTAGAAGGGCTGGAGCTCAAAGCCGGTGCACTGCGCGTTGAAGTGGGCCAGCTGAGAGAGTCCTTCAATGAAGCCGAGCTTGACCACTTGACTCGCCAGCAGGACAGCTTGAGCAAGGAGGTTGTCGGTTTGGCTCAGGAGCTTGGCAGTATCGAGGGAAGGGCCTCAGGGCTCGCTGAGCGGCTGAGAGAACTGAGCTAGAAGGGCTGGAGCTCAAAGCCGGTGCACTGCGCGTTGAAGTGGGCCAGCTGAGAGAGTCCTTCAATGAAGCCGAGCTTGACCACTTGACTCGCCAGCAGGACAGCTTGAGCAAGGAGGTTGTCGGTTTGGCTCAGGAGCTTGGCAGTATCGAGGGAAGGGCCTCAGGGCTCGCTGAGCGGCTGAGAGAACTGCAGGAGAAACAGGTCCTTCTTGCCTCTGTTCGGTCAGATGTCGAGAAGTGGCGCCGAGTCACCGAGCTGACCTTGCAGGTTCGGGCTTCCTTCAGGGGCTCGCAGTCTACTCTGAGGAAGCAGTTCATCGACTCGATAAACGTGGAGGCTGAGCAGATCTTCCTTGATGTTCGGAGGAAGAGGCGGCTTGAGGGGCTGATGCTGGAGCCTGACTATGGCGTCTACGTCTCCGAGAGCGGCGTGAAGTACCCTATAAGCGCCTACTCGGGCGGCGAACGGACACTAGTTGCGATCGTGCTGAGGACCGCTGTCGCAAAGACAGTTCTAGGTGAGGTTCCCCTGCTGATATACGATGAGCCCACAGAGTACCTTGACCCAGACCATCGCGAGAGCCTCGTTAGCTGGCTGAAGGACTATGGCGAGATCAGACAGGTCGTCGTCGTCTCCAACCTGGCAGACTTCGAGGATGTCGCCGACAACGTCATCAGGGTCTCGATGGGCGAAGACGGCATCTCGACCATCGCGTAGCACACGCTGAGCGCATCGAGGTACGACGTGAACGGAAAGAGCGATGGCTTCCAAGCAAGGATCGTTTGTCTACTCGACTCTGAGGGAGAAAGGCTTTAACTACCACAGCTTGCATACGCCAGACGCCATTGGAAAAAGGCTAGCTGTTTAACAGAGCGGTGCGGAAAGGCTTGAAGGTAAGGTTTCTCGGCGGAGCGGAGACGGTCGGCAAGTCTGCGGTAGCGGTCAAGACTGAGCAGGCGACGATTCTACTCGACTACGGCGTTGGGATAAACCATGTCCCCAGCTTTCCCATGCACATCTCGCCCAAGGAGGTCGACGCTGTCGTCCTTACGCATGGCCACCTCGACCACTGCGGTGCAACACCCATTCTCTACATGCGAGGGAAGATACCGGTTTACGCATGCCCACCGACGCTGGACTTGACGGAGCTCCTGATCAAGGATTTCCTGCGTCTGTCAGGCTACTATCTGCCGTACGAGTTCCTAGACCTCAGAACGATGCTCAGCTACGCGCGGCCGGTGAGGTACGGCGACGAGGCGAGCGTTAAGGACGCAAGGCTGAGGTTCCTGAACTCAGGTCACATACCCGGAGGCATGCAGGTCGTCGTGAACGATGAAAAGTCTAGGCTGGCATACTGCAGCGACTTGAACGATGTGGACACTATGCTACTGAGGGGAGCAGACCGTGACTACGGCGACCTAGACGCGATCGTGATCGAGAGCACCTACGCGACTGAGGAGCACCCTGAGAGGAAGAGCCTCGAAGCCGAGTTCATCAAACGGCTCGGTGAGGTGGTCGAGGGCGGAGGCACAGCGCTTGTGCCAGCCTTCAGCGTGGGAAGAAGCCAAGAGATCCTCTGCGTCCTAGCAGACCATCACTTCGAGCACTCTGTAAACGTGGACGGAATGGCGGTGGAGGCGAACGAGATCTTCACGCGCCACGTCGATTTCCTAAGGGACGCTGAGCTGTTCAAGAGAGCGATCGGCGCCGCCGAATGGGTTTCAGGCTGGAAGGAACGGAAGAAGGTCGTTAAGCAACCCGGCGTTATCGTTGCCCCTGCTGGAATGCTTCGCGGAGGTCTAGCGGTCTTCTACGCAGAGAGGCTTGCGAAGGGCAAACAGAACGCCATCTTCCTCGTAAGCTACCAGCTGCCGGGAACCCCTGGCCGAGAGCTTCTGGACGCGAGGAAGTTCATCATCTTCGGCAAGTCAAGGCGCGTAGATGCCCAGGTGGAACGGTTCGACTTCTCTTCGCACGCTGGTATGAGCGGCCTTCACCGCGTTCTCAAGGGTCTGTCCGGCAGTCCCACCGTGTACGTAATGCATGGGGAGAGGAAGAACTGTCAAGCCTTGGCTCAGTGGGCGAGCGAGAACGGGTTGAAGTCCGTCGTGCCGAAGGTCGGCGAGGTCTACGAGGTTTAGGCGACTAGCCCTACGGGCGTGAGCCTGAGTTACCAGTTTGGTAACGGTTTTGGTGACATGTCTTCGACATCTAGGCGTCTCGTCTCATGGGTGTGAGGGCAGGGACCCGAGGGCTTTCTCCATCCGTCCGAGGCCTTCACGGATCATGTCCACAGAGGTGGCGTAGGAGAGCCGCAGGTATCCTTCGCCGTATCTTCCGAAGCTGTCGCCGTGAAGCGTTACGACGCTGCCCTTCTCTAGGAGGTATTCCATGAGGGCTCTTGACTTCCACCCGAAGCTCTTCACGTTCGGGAAAGCGTAGAATGTCCCGAGCGGCAGCTTGCACGAGACACCGCTTATCTTGTTCAAGCCTTGAACTATCACGTCCCGTCGCTTACGGTATTCTTCAACCATCGCCTTGCTGGGTTCCTGGCTGCCTTTGAGGGCTGCGACGGCCGCGTCTTGCACGAACGATGCGGGGCAGCTGGTGATGTTGATCTGTAGTTGAACCATCTTCTCTATGACCTCGCTGTTTCCCACGGCGTAGCCTAGCCTCCAGCCTGTCATCGCGTACGTCTTGGAGAAGCCGTCGATCATGACCGCGTAGTCAAGCATCTTAGGCTCGTTCAGGAAGCTATAGTGCTGCTGCTCGTAGACTATCTTGCAGTAGATCTCGTCTGAGAGAACGAGGATACCTCTGTCTCGGGCGAGGGACGCGATGCCCTCGACATCGCTCTTGCTAAGCATGGAGCCGCAAGGGTTGTTAGGCGAGTTGACGACGATCATCTTCGTCCTCTCCGTGATGTTCTCCGCTACGTCCTCAGGGAGCAGTCGGAAGTCGTTCTCCTCCTTGAGCTGGACGGCCACAGGTTTCGCGCCGACGAACCTCACCACCGACTCGTAGATTGGAAAGCCCGGGTCCGGTACTATAACCTCCTCGCCAGGGTTGACTGCTGCTACGATGGCTGTATAGATGCACGGCTTGGCCCCCGGCATCACGACGACCTGTGTTCGGGGGTCCACGTCGACGCCGTAGTCAACCTTCACCCTCTGTGCGATCGCCTGCCTCAGCTCCATTGTCCCCGTGGAAGGCGTATAATGGGTGTGGCCCTGCCTCAGCGAGTTCTCGCATGCCCGCTTGATGTACTCGGGGGTGTCAAAGTCAGGGTCGCCGATCTCAAGGTGAACAACCCTGAAGCCTCTCGCCTCGAGCTCTCTAGCCTGCGCTAGGACCTCAAACGCCGCCTCTGTCCCAATGTTGTTCATCCTCTCGGCGACAAAGCCTCTCTTCATCCCTCGTCCTCCAAACTGAACTCCGTTCCGGCAATGTGGTTGGGACCTTCATACCAGACCGGGGACATATATGCTTAGTGGACTCACACAGGGGTGGTGCCCCTCTTGCCGCATGAAGCAATCCGCTCGGAGCCTGAGCCCCTCATCCTCGTCAGAGTAGGCGCCGTAGACGAGAACCTCCTCGCATACCTTTCGAAGCGGATCGGCTCCGTCCTCCAAGACCTGAAGCCCAGCGTGTATCCGCTGATTCTACAGCCGCCTCGTGAGGCCTTCAATCCGGCCAGGAGACAGTTCAACTCAGCGAAGCTACTTGACTGGGCAGACGGTTGTGCTATAGTCGCGGGGAAGGGCAGAGCCCTGCTAGTGACGGTTGAGGACCTTTACGTGCCGGGGTTGAACTTTGTCTTCGGCCAGGCACAACACCCAGGCCGCCTCGCGATAATCTCCCTACGCAGGTTGCAGCCTAGCTTCTACGGTCTCGAGGCTTCAGCTGAGCTTCTCCGCGAGAGAGCCTTCAAGGAGGCTGTGCACGAACTCGGCCACACTTATGGGTTGGCCCACTGCCAAGCCGTGGGCTGCGTCATGCGCTTCTCGAACAACATCAGCGAGGTGGACGCGAAGACCTCCAGCTTCTGTCTCGACTGCGCGGAAGCGCTTGAGAACGCGAGGCGGAAGAGCTTCGCGCACAATCTAGCCGGGCATAAGGCGTCACGTCTTGAGGGGACGGACGCAAAGGCTTAAGTGGTCGCTGTCCGTCGAACGAGAGTTCCAGGAGGGTCAGTTCTTGCATATTCGAAACTTCCGCTCGGTAAAGCCAAAGGTCCAGGAGTCTCATGGCCCCACTACGCTCTATCAGAACGTCTTCGGCGCGGGAAGCGGAGAAGGCCCCGAGATGAAGGGCTTCACCTCGTTCTGGAAGATGACGATCAAGCCAGGCGGAACGAACAAGCCGCATACGCACCAGGACCAGGAACAGATCTACATGGTTCTGCGAGGCTCCAGCACCGTGATGGTCGGCGAGGAGAGGAAGACAGCCAAGGCTGGAGATGTCATTTATCTGCCGGTGGGCCTGATGCACGCGGTCTTCAACGACACCCAGAAGCCCTGCATCATCCTCGCCGTCGGCGCCAAGCTGCCACCGTAAGTGCGCCAGCCTATACCTTACGCCCCTTAGCGGCGCCTAGCAGGTCAAGCTTTAAAGGAGCCAGCGCGATCCATGAGCGATCTCCCGGTCAAGGCGCTTTCTCTTCAAGGGAGAGTAGCGTTGGAAGAGCCGCTCAACGCAAGGGGTTGAACTCGCCCGGATGTACGTGCCGCGGCCTCAGCTCTTCTTCCTATACCTGGCCACCTTCATCATGAGGGCTGCGGCGTACGTATCGATCGCCGTTATCGGCAGCGCAAAGTATCTTGCGGCGGGTGTCTCGAATCTTACTGTCGCGTTGGTCATCGCCTTCTACCCCCTAGCAGAGGTCCTGAGCGTGATGCTCTTCGGAGTTCTCTGCGACAGACGAGGAAGGAAGCCTGTCCTGCTCTTCGCCCACCTCGTCACAGCCTTGGTTGCATTCCTCTTCCCGATAACCACAGAGGTCTACGCTCTGATGCTGTTCTCGGCTCTCTTCGGCGTCGGGGCCGCGGCAAAGGTCTCCTCGACGCTGACGATGGTCGCTGACCTCTCGAAGGCCGAGAACAGGGCTCAACTCATGGCGTTCTTCGACATGACCACCCTCGGCGGCTTAGCTTCAGGCTACATCTCAGGTTTCGTCATGCTGAACGTCTTCGGGCTGGCGCCACAAGCCTGTTTCAGCTTGGCAGGCGTCGCCATCCTAGTCTCGGTAGTCCTCATCTACCTCTTCGTCTCCGAGACAAGGCATGAACTGGCAGATCTGAACGCGGGCGCTCTGCTGTCTAGGATTTTCAAGGATAAGGCTGTCCAACATTTGCTGCCTGTGTATCTCCCGATCATGTGCCTCTACGGGCTTCTCATAGCCTTCGCGGAGAGGCTTGCCGAGAGCATCGAGCTATCGGTGCAGTCGCAGGCCCTCCAACTCCTTGCCGTCATCGGCGTGTCGCTGCTCGGCTCAATGCTGGTCAACGCGAAGCTGTCAGATCGCCTTAAGAAGCGGAGGCCGTTCATAGCCGTCGGCCTCCTCTGCTTCGGCGCCTTGACCGTCATCCTTGTCGCAAACCGCGAGAATATCGCTGCGCTGACCGGGTATGCGCCACTCCTCGTAGCGGCGAGCCTAGGTGCAGGCGCCTTCCCGCCTGCCGTGCTCGCGTATCTAAGCGACGTCTCAAAGCGGGAGAGCCGTGGAACGATGTTCGGCATCTACTCCGTCATCTTCGGTTCAGGCATGGTCCTCGGGCCGCTGAGCGGAGGCATCATGCTCGACCGTTACGGAACGGCCGGCTTCATAACGCTAGTGGCCGCGCTGACGGGAACGGCTCTCGCCGGGGTCGTCTTCTTGCCTGAGCCGAGACTGGAGAACTGAGGAGGCCCCTGCCGCGCTTCTCAGATCGATGGTAAGACCTGAGTTCACACGGGCGGAGACCTAGCTCTTCTGCTCTTCCTAGCCCGCTGGACAATGCTGACGGCGAATGCGAGGGCAAGGATCGCAGCAAGGGCTTCAAAGGCCAGAGCGGTCTGAGAGAGGCTTTTGGCTTGGGCGCGCAAAGTGGCAGACTCCTGCTCTAGGCTCTTTAGTCTCTCGAGGTACGCCCCCGGAGGCGGACTTAGCTGCACAGCTACGCTGAAGCTCTCAGGAGTTGCGGTTATCAGCAGTGTGTGGCTTTTGGGGCTCCATGACGAATTCCACTCTGTGGCGTTGCAGAAGACGACTCGGTCTTCCTTGAGCCCAGGTGGGATGTGAAGGGTCAGTGAGAATGATACCGGCTCTGGGGGCTGAGAGGTGACGAGCGAGAAGAACCTGTTCGGCAGGTCGTAGGAGAAGCTGCTCGGCGGTATGGAGCAAGCCTGAGGATAGGCTCTGTCCAAGATGTCAATGAGGGCGCGCTTCTCGCTTCCGTTCTCGTAGAGGAGGCCAAAGCTGCTGTCGTCGCGCCAGTAGCTCCACCATGCGGAGCCAAGCATGTACTTGTCTATGAGGCTGAGCATGTCCGAAGCCCATTCCTGAGCCCTGTAAGCGGCTGAACCTACGCCGAACTCGCCTATCCATAAGGGGATATTCCATTCCTCCACGGCTTGCCGGTATCCTCGAAGCATGTCTCGCTCTAGCTCTGCCTTGTCCACGGTGTAGCCTGTCGTTCCATCCCACGTGCCGCCGGTGTAGAGGTGGGTTGAGAAGACCACGTTCGACGCGTCGATCCTCCGGACGACGCTCATGTCATTCCCCCAAGGAGGCATATAGACTACGATATGCCTCTCGTCGACACTACGGATGGCTCTGATCGTGTCCTCGTAGAAGCCATAGAGCAGGTCCTTGAACTCCTCGGCGGGAATGCGGGCGTAGTCCACGTTCCCCTCATTGAAGAGGTCGTACGCCGCCACCGTAGGCTCGTCCTTGTACCTCTCAGCCACACGGCGCCACATCTCCGCGAAGCGTTGCTTCGAAGATGCATTCTTCCAGAAGCCTGCCTTCGCCTCGTCCTGGCTTGCATAGGCTTCGACGGCCCAATCGGGGAGGCCGTTCCCATTGAACTTCGGGGCCCAGTTCCATTGATGCATATCGAGCACCACGTACAAGCCGTTTTCACGGCACCATGAGATCACTCTGTCGACCTTCTCAAGGTAAGTCTCATCGTACTCGCCAAGCCGGGGCTCCACGTATCTCCAAGCGATGGGGAGCCTCACGACGTTGAAACCCCAACCCGCCATCCTCACGAAATCTTCCTCTCGGTGGCTGAACCAACCGAACTCCATACCCATGTAGTTACAGCCGCGAAGGATGACGATGTTGCCCTGTTCGTCGACGATCCAAGGGCCGTCCGTGCGGAGCCAGCTGAGCCTGCGCGTTGAGCGCGTCACCTCCGTCTGCTCTCGTCCAAGAGAGGCCTCGGAGGACCCAAGTAGGACTGCAAGGACGAGGAGAACGATGGTAAGTCTGCAGTGGGGGTTCATTCAGGACTCACTCATCCCCGATGCCTAGGGAATGGTTCGTCTAGGATTCACGCCGTATTTTCTCGC
>CAYRUY010000032.1:0-19552 GCA_964427455.1 uncultured Candidatus Bathyarchaeia archaeon
AACTGGACTATCGTCCGCGTAGACACGGATGAAGGAGTCAGCGGGCTTGGGGAGGCTCACTGCCCTAAGCAGCACGTGTTGAGCCTGAAGCCGTTCATCGTGGGGCAAGACCCTACGAACGTGGAACGCGTGATGTCGAAGATCCGGCATAGAGGCGGGTACAAGCCTTGGGGAGCCGGCGTAAGTGGCGTCGAGATGGCGCTCTGGGACATCGCCGGTAAGGCGGCGGGGCTACCGGTCTATAAGCTTCTGGGCGGTAAGGTCCGAGACAAGGTTCGAATATACCTAGACTGCGGCGCAGGCGTGCCCTCAGAAGACGCGCCGCGGGGATCCGCCGAGTTCTACGCGCCTGAGTCTTACGCCGAGAATGCGCGGAGGAAGAAGAGGCTGACGGAGGGCTTCACGATCTTCAAGTTTGACATAGGCTTTCACGGCCACCAGTTGCTCTCAGTCCCAGGAGGCGTCTATGAGGCTGACGGAAGCTACCCGGACAAGGGCCATGCGACGGAACGCGGCTTGAAGTCCGAGATCGCGATCGTCAAGGCTTTGAAGGAGGCCCTAGGCGACGAGGTGGGGCTTGCGCTCGACTGCGGCCCCGGCCAATCGATTCCAGCCGCGATAAGCCTCGCTAAGGCTCTAGAGCCCTTCAACCTCGCGTGGGCCGAAGACCTGATCACAGGCGACTACGTCCCCTACACGGACCCGGAAGCCTACAGGCTCGTCTCGTCGAGCACAAGTACGCCCATCCTGACGGGGGAACACATCTACCTCCGACAGGGCTTCAGGGAACTCATAAGCTGGCATGCGGTCGATATCGTCGCCCCAGACCTGTGCGACGTAGGCGGCCTGGCAGAGAACAAATGGATCGCGGAGTTCGCCGACCTGTACGGCGTCCTGATCGCCCCCCACCTCCTCGGAGCCCCAATCGCGTACATGGCGAACGTCCACGCAGCCGCGGCGATGCCGCGGAACTACATCGCCTTCGAGTTCCACTCCCTCGAAGACCCGGAATGGCTGGACATGGTGAGGGGCGTCGAGAAACCCCTCATCAAGGATGGATTCACCACCGTACCTGACAAGCCCGGCCTAGGCCTAGAGCTGAACGAAGCCTACGTGAGGAAGCACCTCGCCGAAGGAGAAACCTACTTCGAGTAGGTTAGCCTCGCGACGCCACAGCCTTGGAGCGCTAGGAGATGGACTAGCTTTCTCGCTGTCCTTCTTCTCTCACCACCTCAACAACGACCTGCGATGGGCCCCGTCGGAGGCCCTCCAGGACGGAGTGAAGAAACTCATTGGTCATCTTGGCTTCATTAAGACAAGAGATACTTATCAACATACCATATGAAGCTATCGATCATGATGAGATCGATCCCCAGCTCTCGTTTGAGCCTGTTCAGCTCCTCGTTTATCCTGTAATAGTATTCGCCGTCATTGTAGATTCGTCTTGGGAGACGACCAAGCTTTCCTAATCCGCCCTCTGTTCTGTTGTTCCATACACCGTACTTGTCATCCACGTCACAGACATGAAGTATCGCCGTTGCTAAGTTCTGGCCGAATCCGTTCACGTGTAGTGGGCCGCCCAGTAAAACCGAGTTGATCCTTGTCCGGATGTCTTGCGTTTCGTCCTGTAAATAGGCGATTGCCTGTTTGAGGGCGTTCATGTCCTCTGTGGCTGCCTTCCCTCGCCGGTATAGGTTGGTCCAGGCCCTATTGTTCGCGAAATACAGAAAAGAGTCGAACTCCTCTGCCGTCACATTTCTGAGATGACCTGGGCCAAAAAGGCGAGCATACCTTTCTTTTGCGCTCCTTCTCTCCTCATGCCAGCTATCGACGCTCATCTCCACGATCCCTTCTCCAGCGACGAAGCCCCTCAGCTGCTTGAACCGCTGGAAGGCGTTCTTCACGTCCATAGGAAGTGCGGGACGCGTGGGAGTCACAGAAGGAGTTGGCGCCAGTGGCGGAGTTATTGGAGACTTCCCCTCCATCAACTGTTTGAGCAAAGCCAAGTCATTGTTTCTTAGGAACTCAACAAACCGTTCTTGAGGGATCTCTCTCCATTCTATTCCGTGGTATTCTAAAGCATTCCTCAAAGCCGGAGGAACCCTATTCCCTATGAGCATCAAACGAATCGGTTTGCCATCATAGAGCGTTCCCAAGTATTCCATGATTTGCCCGACATGCTCCCTCTTAACGGTGCCGGATTTCCCCTCGACAACTAATATGTCTCCGAACTTGTCCTTGAAAAGTAGGTCAACTCTCACTCTACCGACTGACATCTGTCTTCCGACTAGCGTAAGCCCCTCCTCAATGAGCCTAGGATACGTTGCGAGAATTGTTTCCATATCGTCTTCTGAAAGAAGAGGAAAGCGCGCCACCCTCAACAGACACCTCCCGCTCATCTATGATGTCGTCTTCGGATATTAGTAAGACGGTTCATAGGCCCCTCTAAGTTGACCTAGTGCGAGCCTGCTTCAGTCGGCTTTAGGATGATGGAAGGGCTGCGACTACTGCCGCTAGGGCCTTTTTCCCTAGCTGAACAGGACTTACGTCCTAGCAGTCCCGAGGGAAGTGCAGCTCTTCTAGATGGCTTCTGGTTTTCCGTCGAGTTCCAAGACTAGGACGCTGTCGTAGGGGTCTGGCGGGTAGCGTGGCAGTCCGTGGAAGAAGGTGCGGTCCCTCCTCCGGTCCACCTCTACGCGTTGGTCAGTTGCCAAGAGCCGGGCTGAGAGTACCTTGTTCTTGATACCTGCGATGCATGCTTCTCGGCCTGGCCAACGTAGGATGTGCCAGTAGACCCTGTTGCCTATCGCGGTTGTAAGCCCTATCATGCCGCCTCCGAAGGGGCAGCGTTCCGAGCCGTAGATGGATTCGCCGTTCACCTTCATCCAGGCTCCGATCTGGCTTAGCCGCGTCAGTGATGGACGTGGAATCGTGCCGTCGGGCCTAGGTCCCACGTTTAACAGGTAGTTGCCTCCCCCACTTGCGCAACGGACGAGGTTATGGATCAACTGCCGCGTAGGTTTCCAGTTGTGGTCTCCGGCGGAGTAGCCCCAGTTGTCGTTCATCGTCATGCAGCTCTCCCAGGCTCGGCCTGGCTGAGACGCCGTGACATGTTGTTCGGGCGTATCGTAGTCCTCCGGGAGCAGCGAACGGTTGTTGACGACTATCTCAGGCTGGAGCCGCCGCACCATAGCGTTCAGCTTCGCCGACTGCCAAGCCTCAGCGGTCCAAGGCCAACCGCCATCATACCAGAGCAGGTCGACCTTCCCGTAACGCGTACAGAGCTCGCGAACCTGAGCGTGGACGTACTTAAGGAACTTCGCCCAGCCAGCCGGGTCCTTCTCAGGCCCAGCGAAGTACGCGGGGTAACGCCAGTCAAGAAGCGAATAGTAGAAGCCGACCCGCATGCCTCCGGCTCTGCAGGCTTCTACGTACTCAGCCACGAGGTCACGTCTCGCAGCGGTCTTCGGCGCCGTAAAGTCGGAAACTTGGCTGTCGAAGAGCGAGAAGCCATCATGGTGACGCGTCGTCAAAACCATGTATTTCATCCCAGCCGCCTTCGCGACAGCCACCCACTCCTTCGGATTATACCTAAGCGGGTTGAAGCGTTGAGCGAGAGGCTCATACTCCTCTGGGGGAATCCGCTCTACCAGCCTAACCCATTCGCCTCTAGCCGGGATCGAGTAGACCCCCCAATGGATGAACATGCCAAACCTGGCTTCGTTAAACCACCTCAGCCTCTCAGCCGAAGTGGGGGCGCGTACAGAGCTCAACGATATGACACCTGCCGCCAACATGGAACGCTCAAGCTGATATGCGTTGCTCTGGATCTTTAGATCAATCGGAATGGAAAGGGCGCATCTTAAAACATTGATAAGAGAACCGTGATCTTTCGCTAGGTGGATGGAAAGGGTTTGAGGCCGAAGACCGAGCGCATGAAGTTTGCCGAAAAGGAGACGAGGTTCTTAGAGGCCAACGAGGTCTGCCGTCTGGCTACAGTCTATCGTGACTGCAGGCCCCACCTTGTGCCGGTCAACTACATATTCCGAGAGGGCTCATTCTACATTGCCACGGACTATGGCACGAGGAAGCTCAAGAATATCCAGTTGAACAGCAAGGTCGCCTTGGCCGTGGACACTTACAGACCGAACAGGGCCGTCGTGGTCGAGGGCGGAGCCTCCGTCATCGAGCGGGGCCCCGAATTCGAGAGGATCTACCAGCTCTTCTATGAGAAGTTCTCTTGGGTGAGACGCGACCCCTGGGACGAAGGTGAGGCGCCATTTCTCGCGATCAAGCCCACACGGAAGGTTAGCTGGGGCCTCTAATCGCTTCGCGGGAAATCGGGGAATAGCGATTCTCCCATCCCATTACACAGAGCCCACCAGGCAACTAGGTAGGCGAGTGCGCCTAGCGCTAACACAGCAGTGAGCCCTGTGAGCATAGCTGCTACGACCGCGGTTACCGAGCCGAGGACGGAGGCAACGCCGTTTATGCCCCAGAGATAGGCTATGTCTCCGCCCCGGTGTTGCTTGACCAGCCTAAGCCCTGAAGGGAAGGGTATCCCCATCGCGAAGCCGAGAGGCGTGATGAACAAGGCTGCGGTGAGCGAACGCGCAAGGGAGTTCTCGCCTAGGAGAAGGGTGAAGATTGACGGTAACGTTAACGCGTGGAGGCCCGCTGCGATAGCGACGCCTAGGCAGGCCAGCGACGCTTTGTGAGACAGGCCAGCAGCCTCAAACCGGCTGCTGACAAGGCTTCCAAGGCCTCCCCCTACGAGCAGGGAAAAGAGAATAACTGAAAGAGTCAAGGTCGGCTGCCCTAGGAACAGGATGAATCTGTCGAGCAACGCTACCTCGATAAGCATGAAGCCTAAGCCCAACGCGACGAAGTAGACGGCGAACGCAACTGGGCTTCTTCTTTCCACGCTGCCCCGTACCCGTCTAGACGCAAGCAGAGTGAAGAGAGCTGTCACGGTAACCGTGACGGCTAGAGTTGCGGCGAAGAGCCAGGTTAAGAAAGAGGGTAGGCCCCTCTCCTCGTACTTGTAGAAGAAGGGGCTTTCATCCGTGGTCGGGGAGACATCGAGGATCTTGGAAAAGCCCGATGCCCACTCGTCCAAGTTCACTTTGCCCTGGGTCAGCGCCGTGTAGGTTTCCGGCTCATACCTGTAGGGAATAAAGAGGGGTTGCAAACCCATCGCCTTTGCTTCAGCGAGCAGAAGCCCCCCTTCATCCGGCCTATACCTTGCCCGACTCACGACAACCACAGGCGTAGGCTGTGGGCTGATATCCGTAACTATGGCTAGGTGTCTGGTGGCTTCTGCCAGGCTTCCGCCCTGCTCCGTCAAAGCTGACAGAGCGGTTGAGAAGAATCTTATCGCCTCAACCTCGTTGTTTACCACGACGGCTAACCTACCCTCAGGCCGCAGCCGGCTTAGGAGGTCCTTGACCGCCTCCTTCGTGTAGAGGTAGTTCTCCGTGAGAGCGTACCCCGCCAGCTCCCGGCTTGACTCGGTGGAGACCAAGGTTAGGAGAATAAGGTCGTAGTCTGCCCTCGACCCCCTTACGAAGCTTCTCCCCTCATCGACGACCACCGTGACGTTTGCGGCGTCATAGATGGCGCCGTTGAACTCCGCGAAGTCCCTCATGGCTCTGACCACGCCTGGGTTCACCTCTACGCAGGTGATGTTGCCAGCGCCCGCCAGGAGCGCTAGGAGTATGTCACGGCCTCCTCCAGGCCCTATGATCAAGACGCGCTTCACGGAGCCGAGGCGGAACGGGTAGAAGCCTGAGAAGTCCCTCAGCCAGGCAACAGCTTGGAGGTCCCCGTTGAACCGGTACATCGGGCTGACTGCGCCGCCGTCTATGTAGATGAGCTTCTCATCAGGATGGAAGGGGGACTCCAAGACATCGGTTCTCCCGAAAGCGGTCCAATACGTGGCGGCGACTCGGGCGTCAAGCCTCGGGTCGTGTAACAGCACCTGGAGTTCCTTGCTGCCTGGAGACCCAGCCTTGACCTCATCTAGGTACCCGCCTAGCATCAGCCCCGCTGAGCCTGCGCAGAAGAGCAGGAAGACCGTGGTAAAGACCGCGGCTCGTCTCCGCCTTCCCATGCTTGAGCTGATAGCTGCGAGACCTGAGAGGCCACCTGCGAACAAAGTGGTGCCGCTGGCTCCTAGTTGCTCGATGAGGAGAATGGCTAGGATGGATCCCAGCCCGGCACCGGTCAGGTCAGCGAAGTAGAGCTTCCCGCTCTGCTCGGTGAACTGCTCATACGCGTACGTGAGAGCTAGTCCCGCGGCGAAGAAGGGGATAAAGAACACCCAGTAGGCGTGGCTTTCTAAGCCTAGGATCAAGCAGAGGGGTATTGATAACGAGAGGAGAGCCGTGATGACTGGAAGGCTACTCGCACGGTGTTTGAGCAATCCTTTGCTTCGAGCCATGTAGAGGGTGAAAGCGCCTGATCCTAACCCTAGAAGCGTCAAAGAGACAATGGCGAAGACGTAGTGATATGAGAGGACCACGGATAAGACCCTGGTCAACGCTACCTCAAGCATAAGGACGGTCGATGAGACCAGGAAGACGACGAGGAGGGACCTTCGAAGCCTCGCCTCGATAGAGGAACGCGGCTCCTCCCCGTA
The DNA here is from genome assembly GCA_964427455.1 of uncultured Candidatus Bathyarchaeia archaeon. Taxonomy (GTDB): domain Archaea; phylum Thermoproteota; class CALKCG01; order B24; family JAWCPE01; genus JAWCPE01. The sequence continues at coordinate 6,641 of CAYRUY010000032.1, forward strand.
CCTTCCAGTTACGTGTTCCAACGTGAAGATTAAGGGCTGTCCTTGATCCCTTAAAGGCCTTGGAATCAACCTAAGGCTCTCCACTACTGCGCCATCGTCCAAGCCACGGTTTGCTATGCTGTCAGTGTCTTCTTCTCCGCGCCAACGCGACGGCGACAACTATGATTAGCACTGCGGCTACGGCCCCTGCATACATCAACACAGGAGTCTCCTCGGGGACCACGGGCTTCAACCGTAGCCCCTCATAGGTGATGTCAAGGCTCTGAGCGGAGGGAAGCGAGACGCCGAAGTACGAGAGGCCCTGGTTGCTGTCAACGTTTAGCACCTCGATGATGATGTTCTCGCTGGTTGTGACTTTGTGGATGCCCGGCGGGATCTTGAAGATGCGGTCCGGGGGCAGGCTGACCCTTAGCTCGTCTATGTCAAGCGTTGTCTGCTTGTATGCGAAGGCGTAGGTCTCGCCTGGCGGCACGTAGATATAGGCGGTCTGTCCTGCCTTAAGCCCTACAACAGCTAGGCCTCCCTCCAGCTCGGCGCTCTTGAACTCTAGGAGGATGGGCTTGTCGGTTTGAACCACCATGTAGGGCACCTTCGCTTGGACCGACCTATTCAGCCCTGCGCCGAGCGTGAATTCCTGATACTTCTTCTTGTTCTCCACATCGTAGATGACGGCGTTAGCGTCCTCCGCGCTGGTGAGGACAAAGTACCTCGGGTCTCCGGCCCAGCTGGCCCAGGGGTGATGCCTCCCCTCCATAGGATGGTCGTCGACGCCCGTCCAGAGCTCGCTGTCAGCTGCGGTTCCGTAGAAGAGCCTGCCGACGAAGCCACCTTGAACCGCCGGGTAGAAGCACGACTTCTTGATCATAAAGCTTTGAACCATCACGTGGCCTGTCGATTCAAGTCTGTGAACGACGAAGCTCTCGAGGAACAGCCCCTTCACCTGATTCGCCTTCAAGCTGAACTCGGCGACTACCGTCCCGTTCTCATCCGTTACCTTGATGTCGCTATCCTCTAGGGCGTAGACCTGGAATGGCGGCCCGGTTGCCCAGAACTCAGCCGTACTCGTTACTGAGATGAAGTTAAACTCCTTGCCCACATACCCTCCATCAGCGCTCGTGTAGAACGTGCTCACGTACTCAACACCTCTCTCTAAGCCCACGCCGCCCGTGAACATCAGGCTTACAGGCTTGTTCGAGACAGCCTTGAAGAAGGCCCCGGTCGGCAGATACGCGATCGCCCTCTGACCCCTATCGACGCGTAGCGTGTCCGTCAGACGGCCATCAGGAAGCGTGAAGACCTCCACCTTGGTGCCGTCCTGGTTTCCTACAGCGATGAGCAAAGCCCGGTTTGCGACGAGCACGTACTTCCAGGCGCTGAGGCCCGGCCAAGTCATCTGTGTCGCGTTCTCGTACATGTTCCAGGGCACGTAGCCATAGTACACGTACTCCTCAGCTGGCTGGGCTTGCGCAATTGACGGGAACGAGGATAGAAGTCCCAGAGTTGATAAGCAGAGAAACGCGATTGACAAAGTGACTCTTTGAGAGAGAACCATGACTGGCCTTCCTTGGAGAGGAAGGTTGGACGGACGCTATATAAGCGTTGCCGGGAATGGAGAGGGAGGGTCCTGAGGCAAAGTACGCCTCAGCCCGGCTGCGGCTCCGCCCTTATTAGCGTTCAGGTGAATTGCCTCCTAGGTGAGCCTCTTGAGGCTGGGGTTCCATGTCTCGATCGTCGGTCGCCTTGACAGGGCTGTAGATAGGGCTGTGGAGAGGGGCTGCAACACGTTCCAGATGTTCACAAGGAACCCGAGGGGATGGGCTTACGGGCCCTTGGCTGAGGATGAGACTCAGGCTTTCATCGCGAAGGTGGAAGCCCAGGATATGCGGCCTGTCTTCGCTCACATGCCCTATCTTCCAAACCTCGCGTCGCCGAGAGAAGAAATCTACAGGCGTTCCTGCGACTCCTTGAACGCTGAGCTTCAACGATGTCCAAAGCTGCGAGTACCGTACGTGGTAACGCATCTAGGAAGCCACTTAGGCGCAGGCATGGAGGAGGGCGTCAAGCGGATAACCTATGCTTTGAACGACGCCTTAGCGCAGAGCACAGGCGAGGTCACGATCCTCTTAGAGAACACGGCCGGTTCGCTTCACAGCATGGGCACACGCTTCGAGGAGATCCAACGGATCATCGAGAACGTGGAGCGACAAGACCTGATAGGCGTCTGTTTAGACATATCGCACGCGTTCGCGGGCAGATACGAGTTTCGAACCGAAAGGGGCCTGAACAGGACGATTCAGGCCTTCGACGACATCATAGGCTTGGAGAAGCTGAAGCTGATCCACGCGAACGACTCAAGGGCAGGCCTAGGATCACACATCGATAGACACGAACACATCGGGATGGGCTACATCGGCGAGAGGGGCTTCAAGACTATTCTGCGCGGTAGGCTCTCGGAGTACCCTATGATACTTGAGACCCCGATCGACCAGAGGAGGGACGACCGAGCTGACTTAGAGAAGCTAAAGGAACTGGCGGGAGCCCAAAGCCTATCGGGAAGAGCGCTCGCGGAATACAGCCCTTATATTGCGTCTCGAAGACGCGACTCAGAGCAACTCAAGAGTCAGGAGGGAGAGCGGCTGCGCGATCCGGCATTGGGCTTAAGCCGCCTTGCCGGTAGAGAATCGACTCGCGGCGAGGGTGGCGGATGATCTACGATGTAGCCGTTGTGGGCGCGGGGCCGGCGGGGTCGATGGCAGCCTACACCGCGGCGAAAGAAGGCTTGGAAACGTTACTTGTTGAAGAGCATAGGGAGGTTGGTAAGCCCCTTCACTGCACGGGAAAGCTGACCGTGCATGCCTTTCGCGACTTCGACCTTCCTCGGGAAAGCATCCTTAACAGCGTGAGGTCTGCGCTCCTCTATTCGCCGAACAACGTTCAACTGCATATTCGAAGGAAAGAGGTGGATTCGTACATCATCGACAGGGCATTGTTCGACCAGAGATTAGCTGAGAAAGCAGCCTCGGCTGGCGCGGAGCTGAGGCTTGAGACCAGGGTCTACGGTGCTCACAGGTCTGTCGACGGTGTCATGAACCTAAAGGCCAAAGCAGAGGGTGAAGCCAGAGAGTTCAGGCCGAGGCTGATCATAGACGGTGAAGGCGCGAAGCCCGTGCTTCTCGAAGAGTTCGGGTTAAGGGTAAGGAAAAGCCCGCTCGTGGGGCTCCAGTACGAGATGTCAAACGTCGATCTCTATTCTCCCGATTGCGTCGAACTGTACTTTGGAAAGCATCTTGCCCCAGGCTTCTTCGCCTGGATCGTGCCCACAGGAGAAGCCCGAGCGAGGGTAGGGCTCTGCGTTGAGACAAGGTCTGCGAGGGCTCCTTTGCATGAGCTTCTCAGACGATTCGTGGAGCATCACCCTGCCGCGTCACGGAAACTCAAGGGTGGGAGAATCGAGAGCGTCTTCGGTGGGAGAAATCCGGCTGGGGTTATCGGCCAGTCGTTCGCCCACGGGCTCATGGTTGCCGGAGACTCTGCGGGCCACGTTAAGCCGACAAGCGGCGGCGGAGTGTACTTCGCGCTCAAGGCAGGCGAGGCCGCGGGAAGAACCGCGGTCGAATCTCTGATGGCGGGTACCTTCGACCAAACGTTCTTGGAGAGGTACGAGAGTGCTTGGAGAAACCTGATAGGAGACGAGTTAAGGTTCACCTCGCTTGCGAGAAAGGTCTTGAACCGTTTGAGCGACAGAGAGCTTGACAGATTGTTTGAGCTGATCGCCCAGAAGGAGAGCATTGTGGAAACGATTGAGACGTACGGCGATACGGCCTTCCAGTCTAGACTCCTCAGGCCTATGATCGGCAGCCTTACAAGAACGTCCATGATGAAGGCGTCTGAGCTCCTCTTCCTCTCCAAAGTACTGGGGAAAGCAATACTCGCCTCGTTAACCTGAGTTCTAAACGCGCCTCAGCGACACACCGGCTCAAGGGAAACGTTGCGAGTTAGTGCGCCGTCTCCGGTTTGCCACTTATGCGAGGCCTTCAAGGTCCATCCCAGGCCCGTTGACAGTCAACCCGCTCAGCCTAAAGGTAGCCGAGCCCTCCCGCCGCGTGGAAAACATCATATACTCGAAGAGAGAACATTGCTGTAGTCCTTGCGATGGAAGACAGGTTTGCCCGAGTTCTCGCGGGACACCGATGCTCTAGCGGTTTTGCCATCAGAAAGCTGGCTTTGGCCTCCAGAAAGCTCAATCTGGTTGCCACCTTGTTCAGGAACCTGGGCAGGACTACTAAACAGTAGGCGCTAGACTTGCCAAACGTCGAACTCCACTCCGAGGAATATCAGACACACCTCGAAAGACTGTTTCACTCAATCCAAACGCGGCGCGTCTCATCGCTTGCTCACATATTTGGCGGGAACACTTTCTCCTACTACGTCGTCGCCACGTTGATAGCCTTCACTTTCTTCTGCCAGTACATTCTCATAGTGTCAAACCTCTCGCCTCGAGTCTTCAACCCCATCTTTCAATGGCCATACGTTCTAATCGCGATTGACTTCGTATCTTTCTTATCATCTCTATTCTTCGCCAAGTATCAAAAGGACGCTGCCGTGAGACTTGTACGAGTTCTATACGAACAAGACCTCATCACCGACGCGTACCTGACTCCTCCAGTAGGGGACATTGAGCCACGTCCTGTCTCTTGGTGGGATATCTTCAGCAAAATCATAGAACAAGTGAGAACATCATTCCACAGAAGATGCGGTAAAGTCTTGGCGGTACAGATAGTCTACGTTGTAGTGGTCTCCATCTCGACTTATTGGTTTGTCAAGGTCATTACATGGTGGTGGGCTTGGGCGATCTTCTGCTTTTTTCTGTATGAAGTGGGCCCCTTCATCCTGACTTACACCTCAGACACGGAGTCTAAGGGCATCAAACGGATTTGCCGATATGTTTACACTGGCAGGCTTGTGTTGATGGAAGCAGTCTTATATGGGGTGCTAGCGACAGCTCTGTTCGCTACGCAGGTACTACCGGCACATGAGAACCTACTAGTCGGCCTCGAAACCATTGAGGGCAGCATAATCAGGTTAGAAGTCTACGTTGTCTACCCATTCGTTTTCTACGCGGTCGCTGCTTATGGCATTCATATGCTCATAGGAACTGCGATGATCATTTGCTTTTTGAGCAGACGCCACATCAAAGGACTGGACATCTCAAACATCGACGGGCACTGGGGTTTCAAACCACTAGGAGGTCTGGCGGAGCGGAACGTAATCATGCTGGCCTGCTCACATGGCATCGTCGCAGGGAAATTCTTCCAACTACCATTTGAAATCGTCTATCAACCTGGTACGCAATTCCTGTTCTTTGGCTTTGTGTTGATTCTCCTGGTAGTCTATGGACTCCCCGTCACACTTGCGCATACTAGGATTGGAGAACTCAAAGACGTATGGATTGCGGACATACAGAAGGATATTACGGGAAACGCCAGTTCCGAGACGGGCTACTTTGCGAAGAAAGCGGGTGTTGTCGGTCTAGCAGACAATCTAAACACAATATTGGAGAAGTTTGGCAGCGTGTTTGAACATCTCAGATCAGGAAGTAACTGGCCTTCAGATAGTTTCGGATTCGGGAAAGTGATCAGCGCAATCTTCCTCGCCTCTTTGCCAGCCTTGGTGGACCGACTGATCCTCGCTGGTCTTGCCTAACTCGCCTGAGAATGCCATGCCCCGAGCATACCACGGGGAGACGAGAGGTTAGCAACTCTGTAGAGCTCGTAGACGACCTGAAAGGCTATTGGGCGATGTTCTACCCGCTCTTGTTCATTCCGCTAGGCCACCTCTCCGAGGGCGACGCCTTCACGGAGGAAAAGATGCTTCCCGGTCACTTCGAGCTTCTCCTTCGATGCTGGGAGATCAACCTGAGGCTCTGGCCCCAGATCTTCAGAGACCTATCCCACAGCCTAGAGTACAACTTCGTCGAGAAAGGGATTGCAAAGCTGTTTCTGAGCCGCCTTACCTCCTTCTCGCTATGGGCTATCGACGACACCAGGAGCAGGCTTCGAGAAGGTAAACCATTCCAGCTCGGTAATCGATGATACCAACTGAGCCCCTGCGCGGAGATAACCAGAGGCTTACCAGAGCCCTACCCTCGCTAGCTCTCGCATCTAAGCTACTGAAGGGCTTCGGCCTGTGAATGCGCGGGTCTCGAACTCTTGGTCTCCTGCGCTCTGTAAGCAGCCCTACTTCGCGCCTTACTTTCGGGCCTCGAACCTCGTCAGCAGGAGTGAGTTCCCGACGACGGTGGCGGAGCTGAACGCCATGGCGGCAGCCGCGAGCATAGGAAGCCACTCGTATATCGCGGGGCCAAGCCATGGGACAAGTATGCCCGCGGCTATAGGGATCAGGGCGACGTTGTAGATGAAGGCCCAGAAGAGGTTCTGTTTGATCTTGGCCACGGTCCGTTTGCTCAGCTCGATCGCGGTGACGACGTCGCGGAGGTCCTCCTTTATCAGGACGATGCCGCCTGTCTCCTTCGCCACGTCGGTGCCGCCGCCGATCGCTACTCCGACATCGGCCTGAGCGAGGGCTGGCGCATCGTTTATGCCATCACCTACCATCGCGACGACCTTACGCTCGGCTTGAAGCTTCTTGATGACCGCCTCCTTCTGCTGAGGCAGGACCTCAGCTATCACTCGGCCTATTCCTAGCCTCTTCGCGATCGCGTTCGCGGTCCGCTGATTATCGCCCGTGAGCATCACGATCTCTATCCCCATACCTGCCAGCTCGGCTACGGCATCGCGTGCATGCTCCTTTAACGTGTCAGCGACCGCGACGAGGCCTACCGCAGACCGCCCCTCAGCGAGAACCATCACGGTCTTCCCGTCCTCCTCGAGGCCCGCGATCTTCGCCTCAGCATCGCCCATGGACACTTGGGCATCAGCCATAAGCTTCCTGTTCCCTAGAAGCAGGAGGTCGTCTCCAAGCTTCGCTCTGACACCTTTGCCTGAAACCTCCTCGAAGTCTACGACATCCAAGAGCTGTAGGTTCTTCGTCGAGGCGCCTCTGACGATCGCTTCGGCCAACGGGTGCCTCGAGCCCTTCTCAAGGGACGCTGCGACCGCGAGAACCTTATCCGTATCGTAGCCTCTCAGCGGCACGACATCGGTTACGGAGGGTTCGCCCCTCGTAAGCGTCCCGGTCTTGTCGAAGACGATCGTCTCGATCTTATGGGCGGCCTCGAGGTAGTCGCCGCTCTTGATGAGGACGCCGTTCTCAGCGCCCTTACCTGTGCCGACGAGGAGCGCGGCCGGGGTTGCGATCCCTAAGGCGCAGGGGCAGGCGATGATGACGACAGAGACGAAGGCGAGCAGCGAGAACGTGAGGCCGATCTGGCCTATGAAGTACCAGGCTGCGGCAGAGGCGACGGCTATGAGGACGACGGCGGGGACGAAGTACGACGCGACGCGGTCTGCAAGCTGCTGCATCGGCGCCTTCCCTATCTGAGCCTCCTCGACCAGCTTGATGATCTGCGAGAGCACGGTGTCTTGGCCGACCTTCACAGCCTCCGCGTTGAGCACGCCCGTCTTGTTCATCGTGGCACCTATCACCTCGTCGCCTACGGACTTCTCAACAGGGAGGCTCTCGCCGGTTATCATCGACTCGTCTACGGAGGAGCGGCCTTCGACGACGATGCCGTCGACGGGAACCCTCTCGCCCGGCCTTATGATGAGGAGGTCGCCTGCCTCAACCTGCTCGACGGGCAGCTCAATCTCCTCGCCGCCGCGGAGCACATGGGCCATCGTCGGCTGTAGATCCATGAGCTTTCGAACAGCCTCGGAGGCTCTGCCTTTCGCGACGTGCTCTAGGAGCTTCCCTAGAAGTATGAGCGTAATGATGATCGTGGACGTGTCGAAGTAGACGCCCGTGAACGGGAAGAGCGACGGGAAGAACGTGACCGAGGCGCTGTAAAGGTACGCGGCGCTCGTGCCTAGGGCTATGAGAACATCCATGTTCGCGACGAGGCTCTTCAACGCGTTCCACGTGCCTCGGTAGAAACGCCAGCCCACGACGAATTGGACCGGCGTGGCCAGGGCGAACAGCACGTAGTTCGCCGAGGACGGCGGGAGAAGACTGACGTACGTGAGCACCAGCGTCGGGGTGGTTAGCGCAGCGCCGATGACGAAGAGGACCTTGAGGTTTCTCAGCTCCACCTCGGGGGCTGTGAACTCCCTGAGGCAGGTCTCGCTGCAGAAGTAGTAGGTGGTTCCGCGGACCGTAGCCTTGAACTCGGCGCGGCTCTCATCCACGTACATGCCGCAAACAGGGTCCTTAGCCAAAAGACCGCCTTGTGACAGCCATTCAGCCGACATCGACCCTATTCAAGCTTTATCGGGCGTCAGTTGCGGGATCGCATGCGTGGGAGCTCGGCTGTCTGGTAAGCCAAGGGGCGCTGGAAGTAAGATTTATATGATCTTGAGTAAAACTGTGAAGTCGTGAGGGGTGATGGTGGAAACAACCCTGTCTGTTAAGGGGCAGATCGTCATACCGCTTGAGGTAAGGGGAAAGCTGGGGCTCAGGGTGGGTCAGAGGTTCGAGGTTGAAGCGATGTCTGATGGCACGATCCTTGTGGTTCCGATCCCTAACGAGGTAATCGATGCAATGGAGTTACCGGCTGCGGAGAAACTGGAGAAGGCGTTAGCCGAAGAGAGGAGAAGAGATGAAGAAAGACGTGAAGCAATGGTTAAGGAGCTTAAGAGGCGATGAGAATCTTCTTGGACACATGGGTCCTAGTAGAACGGTACAAGGGAAACCGTGATGCTTTCAATCTCCTTAAGGCGGCTAAGGAAAGCTTGGAAGCTCACATCAGCCACATAACGATCGCTGAACTGGTCAATGTCATAAGCAGAGAGTATGGGGAACGAGAGGCGCGAGTCCAGTACGTGTATCTTAAGCGATCACCGTTGATCAAGGATGGAACCACCGAGGAGATATCTGAAAACGCGGGACTCTACAAGACCAAGTATAGGTTCTCCTTGGCCGACGCGGTCATCCTTGCCACAGCGATGGAGGTGAACGCCCAACTCCTCGTCATTGGCGGAGACAAACAGTACGAGGAGGAGTGGAAGAACGTCACAGAAATCGAGGTTACAAAGCTCTCTGGCTACGCAGAGATGTTGAAAACCTAGGTTTTAGAGACCGTGAAACTCGGGGAGAAAAGAACATTAAACCTACAGGTGGCACGGGGCACCCTGGGAACTCTTATATCGCAAAGTAGTGACTGGCAGTAACAAGGTGGCAGCTTTTTGTTAACCGGAAGAGTTCTCGCACAGAAGCGGTTCCTGATAGTCCTTCTGGCAACCGTCCTTGTCGTTGAGGCATCCCTCGCGTCTGTGTCGCCTGTCTTCTGCCAAGTGGACCAGGAGGAGCAGGTCTACTATGGATTTGTGCCGTCGAGAATCTACGTAAACTGGACTATGAGAAGCTTCTACGGGCAAGGTTACAGGATTGAGCGTGAGGGCGGAGCCCGGGAAGGCTTAGACAACGCCTCGATAAGGGATAAGGCCTCACTCGAACTTGTCGGGAATCACGATGCGACAACGGTTAAGGTCTACTCGCTGCCTAGAAAGGAGCTGCTGGCTGAGTTTAGGCTCGATAGGCTTCAACGCAAGACCGTCACTCTTCCCACCGGGAGCTTCGTCAAGGTGGTCTCCAGCCGGCCAGTTACGGTAGAGCTGATCGGGGGCGTAGACATGGAGACCAGCCGGTTCAACTTCAACAGTTTTTACACAGGCACAGATGGAGGCTACGTGGGCAAGGAGTTCATCTTCCTAGCGGTCCAAGGGAAGGGGTCAGTTCCCTACGACGTGCTAGCCCTAGAGGACGGCGATGTGACGCTCTGGGACGGGAGCGGCGCCAAGGTGATGGAGTTCCGGCTTCAAGCGAACAAGTTCAAGCAGTTATCTCTGACCTCGTACACGGTCTATGACCTCGTCTCAACCGGGAACCTGATGCTGCAGTCGTTCAAGACTGAGACAGGCCACCCTCTGCAGCAGTATCTGCCCGACTCAACCTATTACCCGGCGGTTGAAGGGAGCTTCCTAGGCAAGACCTTCTACGGGAGCACAGATGAAGTCCTCACAGTTATGGCTCCGGGCAGGAACTTCATCCTAACCGCTGAACAGCCATCCAAGGTCTCCCTTACCGACCTAGACACGAAGCAGAAGATCGCTGACCTGGACGTGTCAGAAGGACGAGCTCTAAACTGGAGACCGAAGGACATCTTCCCCGGCATGATAGCCACAAGCGAGAGACCGATGATGTTCAGCTACAAGGACGATGACCTAGACGACGGTGGCCTAGCCTATACAGGGCTAAGGGCGGGCCAGACAGCGATCTTTGCGATTCCGCCAGGGGAGAGCTATCTCTTCGCGTACAAGGATACCAAGGTCACCCTCGACGACCTGCAGATCAACGTGGCAGCTGACACGTATCTGCTACTCACGGAGGGATCGCATAAGGTCTCGACAGACGCGAACGTGGTCATCGAGGTCGTCAACCTCGCGCCGGAACAAGGCCTGAGAGGATTCGGAGACTGCCTGCCCTCCGTTCAATCCCTCAGCATAACGCCTGACGTAAGGCTTAGACCTGTCTCTGAAGAGGCTCCTCTCCTCTATTACGCGGTCGGCGCGGTTACGGCAGCCGTTGTGATCGCTCTGATCGCGCTCCGGTCCCGACGAAGAGCCCGGGCAACCCGGTAGCCTACCGAGGCTAGACTCGAGAAGCTAAGGTCTAGCTGCCCGGACCCCCTCTCCCTGTGCCACCTTGGGCCTAACGTGTTGCGAGCCACCGACCGTGCAGCGCGTCTTTGACAGACTAGGTTACGGTGCGCCTTTCGTAGCCCCAGCTGGATCAGACGTAGTGGAGTCCCTCCTGTTTGGCTGAGCGCTCCACGTATGTGAGCGCGACCTTTGCTAGGAGCCCTAGCGCTACGAGTTGGATGGCTAAGCCGAGCCATTCCAGCTCTTCGGGGAAGACGAGGATGGAGCCCAGCAGGTAGTGGCGCATGAGGTCGATGCCGAAGGTCATGGGGAAGAGAACAGAGGCCGCGGCGAGCGGCTGAGGCAAGACCTGGAGTGGAACAAACATCCCTGTCATCATCTGGAAGCCTAGATTGAAGAAGCCGAAGATGGCTGTGACGTTCTTGAACTTCAAGACGAGCGTCGCAAAGAGCACGCCTAATTGAGCGAGGGCGGCAGCGGCGAGCAGCGCTGAGCCTAAGGCTAGAGCTAAGCCCGGTGCAGTGAGGCTTGGTCCTACGAAGAAGACTGCGACCAAGAACATCGGCAGGAAGCCCAACGTATCGGTTACAGCCATCGCTAGGGTTGTCGAGATAAGGTACCACTGCCTCGGCACTGGGTTTGAGAGGATGTACTCGACGGTTCCTAGGTTGAGTTCCTCTCGGAGCCTCCCAGCGGCCCCCCAGAGGGCTACGCCCTGGTAAGCCTGGAAGCTCACGCCGAGGAGCAGGAACGAGATGTAGTTTGTCGTACCCGTGACCGCGCCTATGCCTGAGCTAGCGTAGAGCGGTACGAGTAGGAGTAACGCTAAGCCCCAGAGGACACCGCTGAGAATCTCGAATGCGAAGTTGACCTTGTACCGTGTCAATGTCTTAAGGTCACGCCAGACCGCGGACGCCAGGAGTCTGATGACTAAGAGGCCGTCGCTCATCCAGCTGCCTCCACGAGTTCAATGAACGCCCTGTCCAACGAGGGCATTGCTATGCCCACCGGCACCTTCAGCCCGGCTGTCTTCAACGTCGAGGTGACCGCGGGAAGAACCGCGTACGCGTCTTGGCAGAAGAGCTGGACCGGCGGGCCCTGGTCGATGCGAGCGACGCCTTCAAGCCCCTTCAACCTCTCCAAGACCGGGCCTGGCAACCGGTCAGCTGTGATCTCGATAACGTCCCTGTGCTCAACCGCTTTTCCGAACTCCAACGGGGTTCCAAGGAAGAGCAGTCGCCCATGATGGATCAGCGCAAGCCGGTCGCTGAGCTCTTGGGCCTCCGTCATGTTATGCGTCGTCACGACAACCGTGGCGTTGTTACTCCTTGCGTACTCCTTCAGGTAGACCCTCACCTTCCTAGCCGTGATAGGGTCGAGGGACTTCGAAGGCTCGTCTAGAAAGCAAACCTGGGGGCTGTGAAGAAGCGCCCGCATGACGACCAGCGTTTGTTTCTCGCCGCCTGAAAGCGTCACAAACTGCCGGTTCAGCTTCTCCTCGAAGCCGAAGGCTTTGGCTAGTTCCCTTACGCGGGGACGAATAACCCGCGGCGTCATGTTCCGTGTTGCCCCCGCGAAGTAGACTAGGTTCTCTTCAGCTGTTAGTCGGAAGTAGGCTGAGCGCTCACTGTCCTGCCCTGCGTAGCCGATGACGGCTCGAACCTTAGCCTCGTCACGTCGCACGTCGAAGCCGCAGACTGTGGCTGAGCCTTGGTCCGCGTTGAGCAACGTCGCGAGGATCTTGACCAACGTCGTCTTCCCGGCGCCGTTAGGCCCTAGGAGCCCGAACACCTCGCCTGCCTTCACTGAGAGCGACAGATTGTCAAGGGCCCTAACAGTCTTCCCGCCTGACCTATACTCCTTAACCAAGTCCTTACAGACCACTGTGTCTTCCATTAGCCCTCCCTCTGTTTCTCGCGGGATCTTCACGAGAGACCGGCCAGCCATGTAAGCGGTTCTATAAAGGCATTCTAGGTCAGTCATCTTCCAACCGACATCTCTAAGCCGGGAGTCAGGCTGGCGAGGATATTAAGTCGAGGCACGTGTTGTGATCACGAGATGTGATCGGCTCGCGTTAAGTAGTCGGCTTCTCACCAGTTCCGGCAAGAGATCTTGCAATGCGGCTTGCCATCTGGAG
>CAYRUY010000033.1:0-1476 GCA_964427455.1 uncultured Candidatus Bathyarchaeia archaeon
ACAATCATCGCTGTAACTTCGAGGGCAAGAAGGACCTTAGGTTTCATACTGTTCTCCAAGTCCAAGTAAGCCCAAGGCGTATTTAAGCCTGCGTGATGTCAGCTCCGGCCTTGGAACTGGATGGTCGGCGTAGTCGCAAGTGTAAGGCTCATGGAGAGCATTCCGGAAAGAAGACGCATGTTTAAAAAGCCGTCCTATTCCGACCTCGAACCTTACGCCTAGGTTTAAGCGGTAAGGCCTGAGCCATACGGCGCGCCCTACCCAGCCCATGCACACATAGATTCAAACTAAGTCAGGTTCAACCACGGAATTTTATAAGCTATAACGCAAAGAGTTTAAATTCAGAGGACAGCCCCTTAAGATCAGGCCACGGGGCCACCCCAAGGTTTACCCCAGCCATGGGGCAGACGTAACAGAGTCCCATCCCATCCCAGGCGTCCGTGGCCTAACCCCGCGTCTCCTCAAGCCTCTTCCAAGCCTCTGCGCCTCTTACACCCCCTACAACGGAAAGAGGCACCCAAACCTTAAGCACCTTCACGTACCTGATCCAGAGCTGATATACTATGGGAATCTTCCAAGCCTACCTCTTCGAGGAACCGGAGAAACCCTTCATAGAGCGAGCGGTTAAAGGAAAGCCGCACGCTGGAAAGGTGTTAGGCGTCGTCGCGCCCCACGCCGACGACTTCACCATCTTCTGCGGCGGAACCGTCGCGAAGCTCATAAACGAAGGCTACACCGGCTACTTCATCCGAACGAGCAACGACGAGAAGGACTCCTACGACCTGAGCATCCCTGAAACCATCCTGTGCAACGCGGCCGACCAGAGGGCTGCAGCCAAGATCCTGGGCGTACGAGAATGCTTCGACCTAGACTACCGCAACCACAGAATGGACGAGGTCTCCCCGACCGAGATACGTGGACGGCTCATATACCTCTTCAGGCTGTTGAAAATCGACACCGTGATAAGCTTCGACCCCTGCATCCTGTACGAGGAGAACCCCGACCACTACGTCACCGCGAAAGCGGTTGAAGCAGCCGCCTGGATGGCCGGCGGAAGACTAGACTACCCCGAGCACCTCGCAGGAGGCCTAAAGCCCCACACCGTCACGGAAAGATACTACTTCGCACGCGGACCCCAACTCGTAAACCGCGTCGTAGACATCTCAACCACAATCGAGACGAAACTAGACGCGGTCAAAGCGAACAAAACCATGGTAGCAAACATGGCCTTGCACTTCAAGGACTCATTAGCCGCCCGGAACCTACGCCTACCCATCCTAGGCGAAGACGCCAACTCAGCCATAAACGGATACACCGAGATGGTCTTCCGGTCTGAAGCCGCGGCGGTCGGCAGACTCTACGGTCTAGAGTACGCCGAAGCCTTCCACTACATCGGGCCGTCGCAAAGGAGAGGCTACCTCGACGCCTACATCGCCGAGCACGCCGTACCCCTGAAGTGACGGCCTACAGCCAAGC
>CAYRUY010000033.1:1576-15577 GCA_964427455.1 uncultured Candidatus Bathyarchaeia archaeon
TGAGGGTCCGCGTGAGTTTGCTACCGTAATCAAGAGCGAAGTCTGTTGAACCTGCTGAGGCCCCAGCTTTAGGCTATTGACGGATCATTGACCTGCGTGGCTCAGGCCGCTACAGTGCGTAACCCTCCACAGGCGCGTTGCGGCTCCTGGCAGTCAGTGTTTCCATCCCCGGACCTGCTTCAGCCCATCCATCACACCGGTGGTCAGGAAGCCTATGTCGCTGCTCAAGGCGCAGAACTGGAAGCCCCGCTTGATCGCCTCATTGATGTTCGTCGACCCAGGCCTACTGTAGCAGTGCATGCCCGGCGCCACGCCGTGAGCCCTCGACACGGCCACGATCCTGTCAAGGGCGTCTATGAACCTCTCCGACTCAGTCTGGCCGCGTATGCCCATATCGATCGTCAGATCGTTCGGGCCGACGAAGCAGGCATCCACGCCGTCAACAGAGAAGATCGCGTCCATGTTCTCAACGCCCTTCACAGTTTCGATCATCACGACGACAAGCGTCTCCGCGTTCGCAGTCTCAAAGTAGTCCGGGTCTCTGAAAGCCGCAAGCCTAGGCCCAGCGCCCCTCTCGCCCAAAGGCGGATACTTCATGTACCCCACAAGCCGCCTCGCCTCCTCGGCGGACTCGATCCTCGGCACGACGAGGCCTGTAGCCCCCGCGTCCAAAGCCTTCTTCACCCAGACCAGGTCGTTCCACGGAATCCGCGCCATCGGCATACAGCTCTCACGGTTATACAGCATCGCCTGAACCATGTGATGGAAAGTCTCCACCCCATACGCACTATGCTCCATGTCGCAGACAAGCCAGTCGAACCCCAGGTCGGCCAGGTACATCGTCACGTCCGGGTGGCCGATGTTAACCCATGTGCCGACCGAAGGCTGACCCGCCCTAAGCTTCGCCTTGACCAAGTTCTTCAAACAGACACCTGCAAGAAATCCCTAGCCGATCTACTAGGCAAAAACATTGTCGGTCCGGGAGACGGGATGCCGCTAAAGTCCTAGCCTTCGAGGTCCTCCTCCTTTGAAGCACCCCCCAACATGGTCCCAGTGAGCGTATCTTAGCTTCTACGGCTTTCTCTCCTTGCCACCTAGGTCAGACTTTATATCAGGAGCGTGGAATCTCTTTTCCGACCATGAATTGTTCAAAGGACTTGCCTAAACTATCGTTTAGGCGTTTCGAAGAGAGAGATGTAGAGGGCATAAGGAGGATCTACCCGGAGTTCTTTGACGACTGCCCACAGTTGCGATGTGAAGAAGGTTTTACTGTAGCCGAGATGAATGGACAGATCGTCGGGTTCTTTGTCGTTACAACGCACACTAATTATCCGTGGTGGGACAGGGAGGTGAAGTGTTGGTGCGAGATAGTTGAGTTGCACGTTTTCCATAAACTTTGGAGGCGGGGCATAGGCGCGCAACTCGTTCTAGGAGCCTTGAATTATGCTAAGTCAAAGGGTGCAGAAGCTATATACGTTGTAACAGGAGACGGCAATGTTGCGGCCAGAAGGTTGTATGAGAAGTGTGGGTTCAAGGAGTACGAACGCAAGATTCGATACAAACAGAGAATACCCCGTCCTCAGTGCTGATTGTTGCGCGCTAGACGAATGCGGGATGAGCCCGACAAAGGCCAAGGTCAGCGGCGCTTCTGGTAGTCTTCTCTGCGAATCAGCCACTTGGCAACTATTGAGAGCCCCGCAAGCATCGCCAAGAGGAGGGCGATGAACTCGGGCTGTGTCACCTCGAAGGCCGGAACGGGCGCCCATGGGAACTCAAACCACAACATCCATAGAGGGGCGGTGACCACAAAGAGCGCGAGCGCACCTACAAGTCCCAACTCATAGATGATGCTGGCTCTTCCAGCGTGAGGTTCCTCACGCCTAGCTGCTCCAGTCGAGAGGCCCAACTTCAAGCCTGGGCTCCGCGAGGAGACATCTGACAAGTACCTTGTCAACGCGGTCCTATCATACTCGCCGCTGAAAGCCTCTCCGAAGTACCGGCTCAAGACCAGATAGACCGGGTCGCGCGTAAGTTCAGGGAATCTTCCAAGACGGCGTGAAGGCCTCAAGCCGGCCGTTGCGGTCTCAAGGTATTCTCCTTCTCTACGCATCGTTGACCTGCGATGGCTAGCCTCGTTCTCCGACCTCGCGAGCAACCTGAGCGTCACGAGCAGGCTGAGGCTTAACCATAACACGGTCGGGGCTATCTCCTCAGCCCAAAGCGGCGGATACGTGTATGGCACTGACGGGGTTAGGAACGCGAGTCCCATCATGAGGAACATGTAGAGGGGAAGCGACCTCCCGCCTTTCAAGAGGATGTCCAAGGCGAAGGGCGCCGCCAATAGCATCAGCGTCAGCCCCGTTGGGAATGGGCCGGGCCACAGAACCGCCAAGCCTATGCTCAAGGCAACGAGCGAGAAGGCTGGAACCGCGTACAGAGGTCTCCCTGCAGCCCGGCTCTCCCGGCTCATAGCCGCAACACCTGCCTCGTCACGCCTGTCCGCTTCACCTTCAGGTATCTGGCCAGCATCAGCGGGAGCAGGTCTTCAGGACCGCCGTTCACTACGGGGACCCCGAGCCGCTTCAACCCCTCCGTGAGGGTGACCCTCCCAACCCAGAGCTTCTCATAAGCCGCCTCAGCCATGATCCGGTCTGGCTTCGCGTGAAGCCTCATAACTGGCATCTCGAACGCGGGGCCGAAAGGCGATATGAAGAGCACCTCGTGCCCCGACGCCTTGCAAAGCTTTGCAGCCCCCGTTAGGACTCGTTGAGGCTCCTCCAGGTCGCTGACGACCAACAGGAGCGACCTCTCCTTCAGCCGCGCCAACGTGTAACGGACCGCGGCTTCAAGCCTGCTCTCCCCTGACGGTGACGCTGAGGAAAGTAGGTATAGGAGCTCGTAGAACCTCTTCCTGCCGCCTGCCGGTCTGAGGAACGCTCTGATGCTTTCGGAGTACAGGGTGAGCCCCACCTTGTCTCTTCGGGCGAGGGCTATCCAGGCTAAGAGCACCGCGGCCCGTACAGCGTAGTCGAGCTTCGTCGCTGCCTCAGGGCCGGCGCCCATCGATTCTCCGCAGTCGAGGAGCACGACGACCGAGACCTGCCTCTCGCTTTCGTACTCTCTCACTTGGACAGCCCGGGTTCTAGCCGTAGCCTTCCAGTCGATCCACCTGTATTCGTCGCTTGGAAGGTAGTCTCTCAGCCCGGCGAAGTCGTAGCCCAACCCCTTCTCCTTCGCCCTCTGGAAGCCTAGGAAGACATCCATGGCTCTCTTCCTCCTCAGGGCTTCCATCCGTCTAACGTCGTCCAAGGAAGGAAACACCACAAGGCCTACCGAGGAGCAGACTGCGTAGTCACGGTAGAGAAGCCTGTAGCTGTCCCGGAATCTGGCTGTGGTCGGACCGACCTCGAACCTGCCTCTGAGTGGAAAGTGCGCCACGTAGCTGAAGCTCAGCTCCTCATGGGGCTCCAAGGGTCCGCGGTAGGAGTTGTCGCCTGACACAACCTGAACTCCACGAGGCAGGCGGTCCTCCAACTCCACATAGCGAAGCGTCTTGTCACCGTCATTCCTGACGGTGACGCGGAACGCTACGAAATCGTCTTTGAAAACCGTGGACTTGTCGAGTTTCCTCTCTGCGGTTATGCCGAGCGGCTGACGAGGTCTTGCATCTATCAGGTATGCGACTAGTAGGCAGACGGCCGAGGAGAAGCCGAGCGTCATCAGTCCGGGGCTGAAGAGGAAGAGGCCGAGGAGAGTCGATGCCACGCTTACCAGTAGGAGTGAGGCGCCTCTCACCGTGAGCGTCGGAGAACCACCTAGGTTGGAACCTTCACCTGCTGCGCGACTTCCTCGATGACCTTGCCTGCTGTTAGGCCTTCTAGCTCCGCTTCAGGCTTCAGGATCAGCCTATGGCATAAGACCGGGTGAAGCAGCGCCTTTACGTCGTCCGGCGTGGCGTAGTCGCGTCCCCTTACCGCAGCCCTCGTCTTAGAGGCCTTCATGAGCGCCAAGGAGACCCTTGGGCTCGCTCCAAGCATCAGCCTTGAGTCTCTGCGCGTCACGAAGACTAGGTCCTTGATGTACTCTTTGACCTCCTTGCCTATGTGAACCTGGGCGGCGGCCTCCCGTGCTTGCATGATCGATCGGGGACCTGTCGCGTTCTTGACGACGGGCTCTGAGAGGCCTTCCCGAGCTGTCATCATCTCCAGTTCCTCGTCCTCCGTAGGATAGCCGAGTTCCAGCTTGAAGAGGAAGCGGTCTATCTGGGCTTCAGGCAGGGGATAGGTGCCTTCAAGCTCGATGGGGTTCTGGGTCGCCAAGACCTGGAAGGGAGCTTCCAGGGGAAACGTGTTCCCCTCGATGGTTACCTGCATCTCCTGCATGCATTCCAGCAGGGCTGATTGGGTCTTAGGCGGCGCCCTGTTCACCTCGTCCGCGAGGAGAAGATTCGTGAAGATGGGGCCGCGCCTGATCGTGAAACGGCCGTCGACGGGATTGTACACGTAGCTGCCAAGGATATCGGCCGGAAGCAGGTCCGGTGTGAACTGGATTCGTTTGAACTGGCATCCAAGGGTTCCAGCGAAAGACTTCGCGATCAGGGTCTTCGCGATCCCTGGCACGCCTTCTAGGAGCACGTGGCCCTCCGAGAGGAGCGCCACCCAGATGTTCTCGACGATCTCCTTCTTCCCTACGACGACTTGGGCGATCTCCGACATGACCTTGGCTGAGAGCTCTGACAACTCCTGAACCGTCATGGTATCCGGCTTAGTCGTGAAGCATCAACTCTTTAGACCAACGCTCGATCGAATCGTAGACGTGGATGAACCCTCCGTAGCTCTTATCGGGCACATGGAGATGCGTGTCGCTCAAGCTTTCAGAGGGGATAATCCGCTCACTGGCGGAGACGAACGCCTGGAACTCCGCCCACGCTAGGTCAGGCCGTTCCTCGCCAAGCCTGGGAAGGATGCTGTCCCACAGGGCATCAGCTGGCAGCCCTAGTTTCCTAGCCAGCCTCATCTTGAACGCCTTATAGACGAACTCCACGGCGCCTCGGTAGTCTTCAGCAGCCTTCAGGTTCACATATTCGGCTGTGAAACGGCTCAGGCTGCTATGCCTGGGCTTAACCCTCTCCCTTGCCTCCCTGCCAACCGCCATAGCCAAAGCGACGCTCGGCACGATCACGAGGCTCAGCGAGGCTGGGTTCAGCTGGGGACTAAGCGTTGAGAACGCCGAGCCTAGAGCAGCGGTCCCAGCGGCGGCCGACCTGTGGGTCTGGTCTAACAAGAGCGGGGCCGTCGGGTCACCGTCGGAAAGCCAGAGAACCACGTTCCCCGCGAAGACCAGGTTGTCGCCCAGCGTTATCATGTCGTTGTCGAAGACCGCCGCGTTACTCACGAGTACGACTCGGCCTGCGCCGTAACGGAACGCGACCGCGATGACGAGGGGTCCGCTCTCCTCTAGGCCGACTTCCCATCTTTCGTTCTGGTTCTCGTCAAGCCAACTGTAGGGGCTAGTAACGGCGAGGATAGCCACGCTCCTTAGCGCGCTGAGCCCAGCTAGGCCCTCGGTCAACTCTAGGGCTGAGGGATGGTTCAAGACGAGGCCAGACACTCCTACCAGAACGGGGTGGGAGCCCACTGGAACGGCTGTGGCGAAGTTAGGGTTCTTCACGTACCTGACCGGGTCAACGACAGGCTTGGCCGCGAAGCCCAGGCCGAAGACTCGTGTCAGGTTCGTCCCCGCGTCAAAGTCGTCTGTCACAAGCAGGCCGCCCCCGTTCCAGACGAAGCTGGCTATGGCATCTATCTCGCCGACCGTGAACCCTCTGGTTGGCCCAGCTATCACGAGAACGCCTCTGCCCGACAGCCTCTGCAGGAGCTGGCTTGAAGAGGTGAGAATCGTGGGCTGGTATCCTAGGCCTCTTGCCTGAGCCTGGAAAGCTGAGTACCCGTCCCATTCTTGGCTGTAGGCCGCGTACCTGCTGTCTCCGCCTTGGACGGCGAAGCGGAGGCAGAAGGCCAGGGCTATGAGCGCCACGGCTGCCGTGAGCATCTTGAGCTTCAACGCCTTTTCAGCCTCCTCTCCTGTCCTCGCTCGACCTTGGCTAATGCGTCAAGGGATGAACTGAGCCTCTCCTCGCCTATCCGGTGTTGGCTGAAGAAGGCCTCCTCGTAGCTGTCTGTCAGTTCGTCTACGGCGATGGCCTCGACGCCCGTTGTCTTCGTGAACTCAGCGTATTCCCAGGCTGTCATCGACTTGCGCTTCAGAAGCCCTCTCCGGCCTAAAGCCCAGAGGAACCTGTAGTAGCATCTCACAACAGCCTCCCTGAATCTTCCCTGCTCTGCAAGCGTCAGGATCTCTCGCATCGAGACCTCCGAAAGGCCGGTGGGCTCTTGTCCTCCTACACGTTCCTCAGACACGCTCCGAGACTGCGCTGCTCTCCTTCGCCTGAAAGCCGACAAACCCGGTCTGCCAAGCCAGACGATGAGGAAGGCCGCGGTAACTGCGAACGCGAAGATTGCTTCAGCCGGGACCTTGAGAGGCGGGAAGCTGAACCAGGCCGGATAGCCGGCTGGCCCCCATGGGGCGGGTGGGTTGAACGACGTCAACATCTCAACGTAGGGTTCGAAGAAGAGCGACGAGAGGTCGGCGAGGAAGCTCCAGCCGAACCTCAGGTTGGAAGAGGGGCTGAAAGGCACGACCTCCAGCTCCTGAGCGGGCGGTGTGGGGTCGAAGGGCAACCAGCCTGCGCGGGGGACGTAGACCTCAACCCAGGCGTGGAGGCTGGCTCCTAGGAAGTAACGTTCATTCCCGCCTCGGTCGAGGTAGGTTGTGAGAGGCGTGTTTAGCGCGCCGACCACAACCCTCGCCGGCACACCTAGCCTACGGCTGAGTATCGCCATAGCAGTCGCGAAGTGTCGGCAGACCCCGCTCTTCGTCCTGAGGAGGTAGGCGACCAGGTCCTCGCCAGGCTGAGCCCGCTCTAGGCTTCCGCCATAAGTGAAGTTCTCCAGCAGGAATCTTTCAACGGCTATGGCCTGCTCTAGAACCGAGGAGCTTCCAACCCTGAGCTGGGCCGCGGTCTCAGCGACTACCTGGGGCTCGCCGCCTGGAACCTGAAGGTAGAGCCTCGCGACGTCGCTAGGGATCTCGTCGAAGCTGGCGGACCGTAGGGCTTCGGGGTCTAGCTCCTGATCCGTGGCTTCTGTCATGTAGGCTACTGCCTCATAGGAGCTTGGAGTCACGACTTGGAAGGAGAGAACGTAGCCGTCGTACGCGTCTCTCTGAAGCTGCGAGTAGCTTAGGTTCTGCGAAGGCTGGAGCCTCGTTATGGCGCCTCCTTCAGGCACCGGGAGCGTCAGCCTCGCCGTCACCGTAGGGTTGACAGCTCCTAAGGGGACCTCGACGTTGAAGACCGGCTGCTGGGTTGGCTCTTTGACTATAGCTGGGGTTGTGTCCGTGACTGACTGTGTCCACGTAAAGCCTGAGTAGTGGTCGTAGGCTGTGAATCGCCAGTAGGCCGGGGCTTCGACGCCTGGCTTAACCTTGAAGAGAAGTGCCTCAGCCGGGACATCCCAGCTCCAGTTCCTCTCGCCGAAGCCGTATCGAACCCAGTCTTCCAACGCGTAGGCCGGGGCCTTCTGAAACTCCTCAACGTGTTCGACTGGGGCGTTGCCCGCCGGGAAGAACGCAAGGAGTAGAATGAGCGCGCCGGCAAGGATGGCCGCTGCAGCTCTCCGATCAGCGAACCGTGAGGCTATCTCAGCCTGTCCTCCTTGCGGTATGGACGGAGCCGTTCATATAAGCCTTATGAGCAGACGGGCTGAACGGCTCGAGGCGATGCAACGTAGCTGATCTTCGTCGTTGCCGCCTGCACCGGTCAAGCTTAAATACGGTTCACGGAGAGACTGGTTTTTCAGCGCAGGCCTCAGTTTTCCCACGGTGGCAGCCTATGGGCTCAAGATCTTTGGCATGTCTGCTAGTGCTGCTGATGGGATTCGCCTCCTTCTCCACAGCTTCTCCTTGGAAGATTAGTGTGCGGGCCGCTGAAGAGTATGTCTATTATGGCTATGTGCCCGAGAACATAACGGGAACGGGGCCCCCAGCCACCGCCGGTGGACCCCTCCAACAATGGCCGGTGGACCATGGTCTCCTAATCATTCTTGGAAACGAGGATGGAACGAGAGTCAAGGTCTACAGGTTGCCTGAGAAGAGGCTGCTGGAGGAGTTCTCTGTGAACAAGATGGGGAACGTGACTCTGAGCCTGCCTAACGCGACGTTCTTCAGAGTCTCATCGGACAACCCGGTCTCGGTGACGCTTGTAGGCGGCGGCAACCTCGAGCGGGTCGAGGCTATGATCAGCACCTTCTTCACGGGCACAGAAGGCGGCTACATCGGCCGGGAGTTCATCTTCCCTTCAGTTCAGTCGAAGACGATGACCTTCGCCTGGCGAGTCTACGCCGTGATACCGGGGCTTCCGTTCAAGATCTACGCGTTAGAGGAGAGCGACGTGCAGGTCTGGGAGGCGAACGGGGAGAAGGTCTTCGAGTTCCACTTGGCCCAGAACAAGTTCCGGGAGTTTCAGCCCAAGCCTTTCCGCGCTTACAGGCTTACCTCCACAGGGAACGTGATGCTTCAGACGTTCACGCGAGACAGCCCTTCGTTCTACCCGGCCGTGGAAGGAGGCTTCGTAGGCACTCTCTTCTATGGGACGTGCGTGCCTAAGGAGTTGTGGACGATCGCTGAATGGTGGACCGGGAACCTAGCCTTCATAGCGACGAGCACAGAGAACGCGAAGCTGACGCCTGTGAACCTCGAATATGACCGGAAACTCGACTCGGTGGAGGTACCGGCGGAGACAAACGATTCCTTCAAGCTTGAGGCCAACCATATCGCGATTAAGAGTGACCGACCCATCCTGTTCATGTACAAGTCGGATGACTCGATGGGCGGAGTCGCCTCGATGGGCTTGAAGGCCGGCCAGACTGCCTACTTGGTTGTGCCACTAGGATACACCTACGCGTTCGCATACAAGGAGACCGTTGTGAACGTGGACGATGTAACCGTTAGGCTTCAGCCCGATGGCATACTACCTATCACCCAAGGGGTCCATCGGCTCGCAACGTCAGAGAATCTCCTAGTCCAGGTGACAAACATCGCGAAAGATGTCGCGACAAACACCTTCGTAGGGATCAACGCCTTCGGGGCATGTCTGCCTTCGGCTCAATCCCTCGATATCACCTATCAAGGGTTGAAGCTGAAGTCCGTCGTCTCGGAGGAACTGCCTTGGGCTTACATAGGCGGAGCAGCAACAGCCGTCGCGGTCGTCGCAGTACTCTACTTTGCCAAGAGGAAGAGGAGCGGAGTAGCCTAACGGCTTCGTGACATTAGAGCGCTCTCTTTCTTCATAAGAGCTTACAGAGAATTTACCAGATAAGAGACAACCTGAGAAGGCTTAAATATGGGGTCAAAAATCTGTCGATTCGTGGTGTGATTGAAAGTAACAAAGATAGAGGTCGTTCAGAGCAAGAAGCCTATTGTGCTCCCTGAGGCTTGGAGGCCGGCTTGGCAGGAGCCTGACGTGGAACCGGTGAAGACGACGTGGTTCGCGTTCTACAAGGTCCACACGGATGAGGGTATCGTCGGGATAGGCCCATGCTTGAGCCGGGTTAGCTCTTTTGCTGAGTCTACGTTGCTCGATGAGGACCCAGCCTACGTCGAAAGGTTCTGGGACCTGAACATGCGCGGTCGCGGGGTTGTCTTAGGCTCAGTTTCATGTGGGGGCCTCGAGATAGCCCTCTGGGATATACTGGGAAAGACGGCTGAGAAGCCCGTTTACAAGATTCTTGGAGCATACAGGGACAGGGTGATGGCCTATGCTGCTACGGGTCAGCTCCATTCAGCCGAGGAACATGCCAAGGAGGCGGTGGAGATCAGGGAGATGGGCATCAGGGCGATCAAACTGAGACTGCATAGGCCTAGACCCGAGGAGGACCTAGAGGTTGTAAGGGCTGTCAGGGACGCCGTTGGCCGCGACATGACGATCCTGGTAGACGCCAACCAGAACAATGAATCGATCCATTATGATTATTGGTCTAGGAGGACCACTTTGAAAGTGGCGAAGGAGCTTGAGAAGCTTGACGTTTACTGGCTTGAGGAGCCGCTTCCTCGTACAGACCTAGAAGGCCTTGCCGAGCTCAGCGCGGAGGTAGAGATGTACATAGCCGGGGGTGAGCACGCTACGAACATCTACGAGTTCAGGGACGCCCTCTTCATGGGCGCCTACGACATCGTCCAGCCTGACGTGGTCTTAGGCAACATCGGCATAACCGGGATCAGGAAGATATCTGTGCTCGCGGATGCGGTCGGCAGGCTTGTCGTTCCTCACGTCTGTAGTGGCGGGAATAACGGCCTCTTCTTAGCCGCTACTTTGCAGGCTCTCGGCACGGTGAAGAACTGTCCCTTCATCGAGTATACGCTTGAGCCCCCAGCCCTCACATCAGAGACGCAGCAGATCATCGTGAAAGAGCCGATTTTGATCGATAAAGACGGCTTCGTCCAGATACCTCAGAAGCCTGGCATAGGCGTTGAGATCGACGAGGAGACGGTAGCCAAGTACACGTGACGCGCCGGAAGGATGGCGCCTCGTCTCCGCAGGGACCTGCGCCTGTGCTACGCGGGGGCGTTCATAGTGCAAGTAGCCTTCAGCTGTCTCGTGTTCAATAGCTCGCCGCCGTGTGGGCCGGCGCTTCTCAAGCGAAGCTTAGTAGTAGAGGGTCGTGTAGGCCTTCACGGCGTAGGCCACGGCTTCCCGCCTCTTACCCTGTCCGACTAGGGCTTTGGCTCTCTCGTATTCGGCTCTCGCCGCCTCTGGGTTCTTCGCCGTCCTCAGGAGTTGCTCCGCGAGTAGGAGTATCTCTTCGACGAAGTCGTAGCCTATGTAGGGCAGCCCCTGATGATGCTCGATCACGTCTGCCAAGTCCCGGAACGGCTTCTTCACGCGTGAAAGCTCTGCCAGCCTCCGGCCAGAAGCATACAGATTCTGCAGCGCTTCCTCGAAGTTGAACCTGGAGACGGGCGTAGGCTCTATTCCGCGGAATTGCCGGTGGTAGAAGAAATGGTACATTGACTGTATGGCGGAGACAAGGCCCTTCCCTGTACCGCCAGCGACCGAGATGCCCAAGGCCCATTTGCCATTCCCGTTCGATATCCGCACGGTGTCCATGAAGTCCTTCGTAAGCCCGTTGATGTCACCCCAGTAGACCGGCGCGCCTAACACGATCGCGTCCGCCTCCTCACAGAGCCTGCTCAGCTGTTCAGGGGCCCGCTCCTGCTCCTCGCTGTACGGCCGGATGTCGTAGTCGGCCAAGAAGACCTTCTGAACCGTGGCCCCTGTTGAAGCCGCGCCTTCTAGGGCTCTTTCAACGAGCCGGTTTGTAAGACCGTTCCTCCGCGGGCTGCCAACGATCCCGAGGATCAAGTGCAGGGTCACCCTTACCTCTTCGCGTGGCCGTCGGTCAAGTGCCTTCATCTAATAAGGCTTGGCCAATGGCCTAGAACGCAGCACAGGTCAGCCGGGGACGTTCGACGCTCTATTCGCCGGATACCTCGTCTTCGTCAAGTATCAGCCTCATCGTGTCGGCGTCTGGCGGCATGTTCTGCAGGAAGTCTTCGGCGGCTCTTCGCGGCTCTCTGCTTCGGGTTATGTACCTTCCGACTATGATGATGTCGGCGCCGCTCGCTAGGGCTTCTTTCGAGGCTTCGGGGGTGAGGCCGCCTGCAACCGCGACCAGTTTCGAGATGCCTTTAACCTCTGAGATGTTCCCCCACTTCGTCTCTAGGGGCTTGCCTGTCTCCTTCGCCTTCGTCTCCAAGTCCACGTTTCTGTGAAGCAGAACGATGTCAGGCTTCACCCTGAGCTTCTCCAGGGTTGCCTCTGGGTCGGCGACGTTCATCATGTCCACGAGCGAATAGATGCCCTGCTTCTGAGCCTCCTGGATCGACTTCTCAATCGACTCTGTGGACGTGACGCCTAGGATGCAGACCGCGTCCGACGTGTGGTCTGCCGCCTCCTTGACCTCAAGCCTTCCTACGTCCATGATCTTCAGGTCGGCGACGATGAACGCGTCAGGCCTAAGCTTCCTTATCTGCTCTATGACGCCTAACCCGTACTTCTTGATCAGCGGCGTGCCAGCCTCCAGCAGGACTCGTTCCCTGTTCGGAAGCTCCTTAACGATCCTCTCGACCGCTTCCATCGACTCTAGGTCTAAGGCGACCTGCAGGTAGGGTGGGTTCCAAAGCCTCTGAACCCTGAAGCCCATGATGGGATGCGTTGAACGGTCCTTCTCCCTGAGCACCTTCTCTATCGGCGGGTAGCGCTGCAACGCCCTCCTTATCGCCGTCTTCGCAGCCCCATAGTTGTACTGGTAGATCTTCCTGAAGTCCTTCGCCTCGGGGTGGATGAAGACGGAGGCGACGACAACCCAGTCCTCGCACTTATCCTTGGGGATGATCCCTTCCTCAACCGCGTCTGCCACCGCCCTCGCCACCGCTGTCTGCGCCGGACCGAAGGCTTTACCAGCCTCTTCCATGGTCCTGACGGTAACCTTCGGAACGATCAACGTGCTCGGCTTCACCGGGAGGTTCGGCCGGATCACGGAGAGCAGAGGCGTGTGCCCCGCCGAGAGCTGAGAGAAAGCGTTCGCGAACGCGACCCCTGCGGGTCCCGTCTTCTCCCCTATGAGCAAGTCTACGTGGGCAACCTCGTTCCCCGAACCGATCAGGGCTTCACCTACAAACAGCTCGTTCGGCATCTCCTCGCGCCCCACTCCTCCCTCACGTAGCAGTTCGGCGAGCGATACTTATGAACTATCGTATGCCTTTTTGTTCACGCACCGTTACAGACTGAGGAGGCGGGGATCACGTGAACTTCGAGGAACGGATCATGGCTGCTTTCCGGCGGGAGACACCGGATAGGACACCTTGGATGCCTCGGCTTGAACACTGGTATAACGTGAACAAGGTTTTGGGCACCCATGCGCCAGAGCATCAGGGCCTAGGCCTAATCCAGGTGTACGCGGAGCTGAACGCTGCGGCAAGGGTCTACGCTTTCGCCGACTCCGTCTACGGGATGCCCGGAGTCGCCTCCCCTATCACAACACGTTGCAGCAACGTCGAGACCGACGTTAGAGAGGAGGGCTCCTTCGTCTACACGACCGTGAAGACGCCCATCGGCGAGCTGCAGAGCAAGGAGCGGAGAACAGAGCACGGCTTCTCGCAGTACTACGTGGATTACCCGGTCAAGTCCCCTGAGGACCTGAAGACCCTGGAGTACATCCTAGAGAACACAGCCGTCGAGTTCAACCTGGCGGCTTTCCACGCGTTAGAGAAACGGGTGGGCGGCCAAGGTATGCTCTGGTGGTGCTTCCTCAGGACGCCGATCCAGAGGTGCTTCATCAACTACCTAGGCTTCGAGAAGACGATCATCTTCCTCCGCCGCTACCCGGCCGAGATGGAGCACATCATACGCGTCATGGAGGAGACTGACAACCCGCATTACGAGCTGGTCAGAAGGAGCCCCTTCAAAGTCGTGAACCTAGGCGAGAACATAGACTCCCGGCTTACCTCGCCCAAGCTTTTCGAGAGGTACCATCTGCCCTACTACCAGCGGAGATGCGAAGAACTCCACAGAGACGGCAAGTACGTGACCTGCCACGTCGACGGCTATGCGGCGCCACTCCTATCTCTCCTACGTGAGACGGGCCTCGACGGCGTCGAAGCCCTAACGCCTAAGCCGGTCGGTGACTTCACGATCGAGGAGATGAAGAACGCTCTGGGCGACATGGTTCTCGTCGACGGCATACCCTTCTACCACTTCCTACCCCACGTTCCGCTGGACGAGTTCAAACGCGTAACCCGAAAGGTGATACGCCTCTTCGGCCCGAGGCTTGTTTTGGGCATCTCGGACGAGATGCCGCCCGGAGGCGACGTGAACAGGCTTCG
>CAYRUY010000033.1:15677-19264 GCA_964427455.1 uncultured Candidatus Bathyarchaeia archaeon
TCGTTCCCCGTATTCCCCACCACGGCGGTCAGCAATCCAACACCTACGCAGAAAGCTGGAGCTCGATCACCAGAAGCTTCACCATAAGCGAGTGGGGTGGATATGCAGATTATTCTGATGGAGTCCTCGATGAGACCAGGGTCTCTAATGCGAGTCGTTCGGCTAGTTGGATTAGAGCGAGTTATGAAAGCGGAAGGGATGATTTTGTTGCTTTTGGAAGTGAGGAATTATGTGATAACGACTACGTCCTGAAAGTTTCGAATCAGGGCAGCAGCGCGTGGAGCATCCTCCTCACGAAGGCAACCGACTCTAATATCCTCAGGCTCTCGAATGTAACGATCTGGTTTCATGACGGCTCCGGGATCAGCAAGCAGATTCAGGTGATTGGCGGCAGCTACTCACAAACGGTTGGAAGCGCCTACAGCCTCCCTCTGGGCGGGACAGTTTACGTCGCTGTGGCGGCCAGCGCCTCTTCATCCGGCGCTTCCACCATTGTGGCGAAACTCAAGGCTACGGTCCTAGGCAGCGGAGTAAGCGAAGAGCTGACGATCACGTTCAATATAACTTAGCCCATCTACTGGGCTCATCCGTCTCATGTCCCTCGTACTCGAAGTCAACGGCCTTGCATGGTCACGTTTTGAGCAGGACCGCTTTCAGGATGAAGAGGCAGTCTTCTCTGATCTCGTACGCTTTGAACCTGTCCTCGGGGTCCATCAACACTCTCTCCAGTTCCTCTCTCGTTACGGCTGAGTGAACCGTTACCGCTCTGTAGATCAGCCGGCCGATGAACGTGCCGTATCTCTCCTTCAGCCTCTCCACGTCCTCGGCGGGGGCGTCTTTGCGCAGGTCGTATATCCATGCCTCGCGGCCAGGCTTGAGGACGCGATGGATCTCGTTCAGCACCCTGACAGGCTTCTTCCAGTGGTGGAAGCTACCTGTGCTGACGGCGAGGTCGAACGACGAATCGTCGTACGACATGCTGTTCGCATCCTCCACCTCAAACCTCACCCTGCTCTCCAACCCCTCTTTCCACGCGTTACCCCTCGCTATCCTAACCATATCCTTGGAAACATCGATGCCAACGACCTCAACGCCCTCGATTAGACGGGCGATCTCTATGGGCAGATATCCGGGCCCTGTGCCCACATCGAGTATCCTTCCCCCCGTCAGCCTCTTCGCCGCTTCTTGGGCTAACTCTCTGTACATGTCTCTAGTGAACGGGCTGATCCTCGCTATGAGAGCGTAGCCCCGGCTCGAAGGGAAAGGTATCCCCTCTGGAAAGTATCCCTCAACCTTCTCGAGTACTCTTGCCACATGTCAAGCTTGACCGGTGAAGCTCTTAAAGACACCCTAGGTTGAACCGAAACGTTGCTAGGCCTCCTGCCCACCTATCGTCCTTGAAGACTGGGTAGAAACCGCGCACCCCTCCGGCATCGAACAGCCTGAGACGTTGCTTTG
Organism: uncultured Candidatus Bathyarchaeia archaeon; assembly: GCA_964427455.1. GTDB lineage: Archaea > Thermoproteota > CALKCG01 > B24 > JAWCPE01 > JAWCPE01. The sequence goes on from CAYRUY010000033.1 coordinate 17,136, forward strand.
GCTCCACTGCCGACTCCCCAAAGATCGCGTTCAGCGAAACCCTTAACCAGATGCCGGTCGGCTATTGGCTCGTTGGTCAGTCACTCACCTGTAGGTCTCCCGGTCTCTTGGTCGCCTGGTGATCTGGCAGCCTGGTCGGAGGCTCTCCCAACCGCTCAGTCTCTTGACACCTTATCTGCTCTAGTTGCTGCATCTTGGCTGACAAATGGCCGCTGATCGGTGGGGGTAGATTGTTCAAGCCGCATTCGGCGTCGAACAAGAAGTTCACTGCTTTCGAGCATCTCCCAGTCAAGATTTTCGAAACCGACAAGCACGCCTGCCACGCCGTTGCCCGGATTGTCGCGGAACTGATCCGCGGTCGAGCAAAACAGGGAAGGTCAGCCGTGCTAGGCTTGGCGACCGGCCGTACGCCAATTGACATCTATCGTGAGCTGATCCGCCTGCACCGCGAGGCGGGGCTAGATTTCTCTAACGTGATCGCGTTCAACCTCGACGAGTATTGGCCGATCGATCACGCCGCCTTGCAGTCCTACCACACGTGGATGCGTGAAAACCTGTTTGAACGCGTCAACATCAAGCCGCAGAACATCCACATCCCCTCTGGCGAGGTGGCCGAACAGGACATTCAGACCCGCTGCTGGCAGTACGAGGAGGCGATTGGTTCGGCCGGGGGCATCGACCTTCAGATCCTGGGCATAGGCCGCAGCGGTCACATCGGCTTCAACGAACCTGGCTCTGGAAGAGACAGCCGCACGCGTCGCGTCCGCCTCGACCGGATCACTCGCAGGGACGCTGCGACCGACTTCTTCGGCGAGGAGAACGTGCCGGAGATGGCGATCACGATGGGCGTGGGGACGATCCTGCAGGCCCGTGAGATCTGCCTACTGGCCTTCGGCGAGCAGAAAGCCTCGATCATCCGACGCGCAGTGGAGGGCGGCGTCTCCTCGGAGGTGGCCGCCAGCTTCCTCCAAGAGCACCCCAACGTTACGGTCTATCTCGACGAGGCCTCTGCGGCCGACCTGACGAGGATGGCCACACCTTGGCTGATCGGCTCCTGCCCATGGGACGACGCTCTGGAGCGCCAGGCGGTCATCTGGCTGGCGAGAAAACTCAAGAAGCCTATACTCAAGCTGACTGACGAGGACTACGCTGAGAACGGCCTGACCGAGCTACTCCGCGCCGGGAGCGGGGCGTACCGAATTAACATCAAGGTCTTCCGTAGGATGATGCAGACGATCACCGGGTGGCCTGGTGGCAAGGAGGGAGCGCGGCGCGTACTCATCCTCAGCCCACACCCTGACGACGACGTAATCTGCATGGCTGGCACGGTGGCACGCTTCGTTGAGCAGGGGCATGATGTTCACGTGGCGTACATGGTCAGCGGCTACCTCAGCGTCTTCGACCACGATGCCCTCCGTTTCGCCGATTTCGTCCGCGAGTTTAACAGGATCTTCGGCCTGGCACCTGAGCAGTCCCAGGCGATCGAACAGCACATCGACAGGTTCCTGCGGCAGAAACGCCCCGGCGAGCCAGACTCGCCCGAGGTGCAGGCCATCAAGAGCCTGATCCGGCGCATCGAAGCCGTGGATGCTGCCAAGTTCTGCGGGCTGCGCGAAGACCACATACACTTCCTCGACATGCCCTTCTATAAGACAGGCAAGGTGCAGAAGCTGCCGATCGGGTTGGAGGACGTCGCCCGGGTGCGCCGGCTTTACGAGACAGTGCAGCCGGACATGATCTTCGCCGCCGGCGAGGTTTCCGACCCACACGGTACACACCGCTTATGCCTAGAGGCGGCGCTGAAGGCTCTGGAGCAGTACGTCGCCGCAGGCCGTAAGCCTCCCGAGTTGTGGCTCTACCGCGGCGCCTGGCAGGAGTGGCCGCCGGAACAGATCGACACAGCTGTGCCTATGTCGCCCGACGAACTGCAGCAGAAACGCTTTGCTATCTTCCGCCATCAAAGCCAGAAGGATCGCGCGATGTTCCCCGACCCTTACGACACCCGCGAGTTCTGGCAGCTCGCCGAGGAACGTAACATGAAAACCGCCGCGATCTACGATGTCCTCGGCCTCCCGGAGTACCACGCCATCGAGGCGTTCGCCCGCTATCCGTTGCAGCGCTCGGCCCAC
>CAYRUY010000034.1:0-19156 GCA_964427455.1 uncultured Candidatus Bathyarchaeia archaeon
TCGGCGTCATCGGTGTCTCCTACAGGGCGGTTAGGCTGGAGGAGACCTACGCTGGGAACGGCGTAACCAGAGAAGGAAGACTCCGAGACATCATCTTGGACACCGTCAACAGCTACGTCGAAGCCGCTAAGCAGATGAGCTCAGGCGCCAGGAGGCTGCTCGCATACTCCCTGACGGCGAGCGCCGGCTCAGGCATGACAGCCTCGTACGCGTCACTCTACGTGATCGAGACGCTCCAAGTACAGGCCCAGTTTTACGGGCTCTTGACGAACATGGCGGGTATAGTGAACATCATCTTCCTCTTCGCGTCTACAGCGCTCGTTAAGAGGGCGGGGTTAAGGAAGACCGCCATCTACGCCTCGCTCTCCGTACCTGTGGGCCAGTTCATCTTCGTGCGGTCGAAGGGCATGAACGACCTTGCTACCTGGACCGTCCTCGGCGCCGCTGGTTCAGCGTTCCTAGGCCCCTCCATCGCCGCCCTGCAAGCAGACCTGACGCCTAAGGAGGCTCGAGGCCGCCTCATGGCGCTCTTCAGCTTCTTCCCCCTCGTCCTCGCAATTCCAGCCCAAATACTAGGCGGCTACCTGTACGAGAACGTTAACCCGCTCGCGCCGTTCCTCGCCTCCCTGCCCATCTTCGTCCTTGCAGCCGCGATACTCGTAGGCATCAAGGAGCCAGAATCCGTGAGTGGCTGACGCAGGGCAGAGGAGAACGCGGGCTAAGTCTTCTGCGGCGGCTGCCCGACGGCCTCCCTTCGATGCATGGCCTTGTTCAAGGCGTTGATGAGAGCGCTCACGGATGCTATGACGATGTCCCCGTGAACAGCCCCTGCTTCGAAGCTGTTCCTCTGAGCGTCCTCCACAGTCATTGTGACCGAGGCTAACGAGTTTGTTCCACCTGTGAGGGCTCTAAGGTTGAACTCTTTGAGCTTCAGGTTTGCGATCGGCCCGACGACCTCCTCGATCGCGTTCGCCGCGGCGTCAACGGGACCGACCCCTATCCCTTGGCCTACCCGCGCGACATCGTCGATCCTCAGCTTGATCGTCGCGGAAGGCGTTATGTTGATCCCAGTCGTTACGACGAGTTCCTCAAGCTTTACGCGAGGCTCGTAGAGCCTTGCACCTACCACATCTTCGGCGATCGCTATCAGGTCCACGTCGCTGACGAGCTTATTCCTAGACGCCAAGCCCTTCACTCGGTCCGTGATCTTGATCACCTCGTCCTCCGCAACATCTCTGACGCCTAGCTCCTCTAACGCCGCCCTCACGGAGTGTTTCCCCGTTTTCTTACCGATCACAAGCCGCCGTTTCTGCCCGACATCCTCAGGTATCAACGGCTCGAAGGTTGAAGCATTCCTTAGAACCGGGTGTACGTGGATGCCGCTCTCATGAGCGAAGGCATGTTTCCCCACGATCGGGGTGCAAGGTGACGGCGAGACACCGGTGTAGCGTTCAACCAAGAGGGAGGTCTCCGTCATGAAACGCGGCTCCACGCCGACATCAACCCCGTAGGTTGTTAGGAGCGCGGATACCACAGGCTCTAGAGCTGCGTTGCCAGCCCTCTCGCCGATGCCGTTAACTGTCACTTGGACGCCGTCTGCGCCCGCCTCTACACCCGCCAGCGTGTTCGCGACGGCAAGTCCGTAATCGTTGTGACAGTGCACATCCAAGCCTACGTGGGCCTCTGACCTGACACGTCGAATGAGCCTCCTCATGGAGGAAGGAATCATCACGCCCACCGTGTCGGGAACGTTCACAAAGTCAGCCCCCGCGTCCTCGGCGGCCTTCAAGACCTTGACCAGATAGGCGGCCTCGGTGCGGGTTGCGTCCATAGCTGAAAAGAGGCATTCAAGCCCATGTGCTTTCACGTACTCCACTGCGTCAACGGCCATCCGTAGGATCTCGTCTTGCGTCTTCTCCATCTGATACTTCAGGTGAAGCTCCGAGGTTGAGACAAAGGTGTGAACCATGTCGACGCGGCACTCGATGCACGCATCTATGTCTTTCCTCAACACCCTTGCAAGCCCTGAAATCTTGGTCTCCTCGACTCCCTTTGCAACCGCCTTTACGGCCTCCATCTCCTCCATGGAGTTCACCGGGGTACCGGCCTCTATGACATCCACGCCGAGCTTACTCAGCTGCGCAGCGATGTTCAGCTTCTCCTTCAGGGATAGAGCGACCCCAGGCGTCTGCTCACCGTCGCGCAGCGTGCAATCGTAAACCCTCACCTTAGCAGGGAGATCCATGCCTTCCTTGGAGATGTTCAAGACGTTACTCTCGTGGCTAAGCCGCATCTTCAAGAGACATCACCTCGTGAAACGCGTCCTCCAACCCTCTTTGTCTCTGACGACTCTATTCGTCTAGCAACACGACTTCTCAAAGCGGGTTTCCAGAGGCTTCTCGGAGAATAGCTGAGACTGTTCGAAGCGAGGAAAGGCCTAGGCTTGAAGAACAGATTCACCCATGCGCAAGCCCTCTTCGCGAGCCGCACAAACGGCAACCAGACGATATAAGCCTTGCCCTGCTATACTCAAGCCCTGGAACGTGTTGTTCGTCGAGGATTGATGTGAAACGCTTCGAAGCCCGCCCTCTTTGAACCGCAATCGCCAGAACAACCCTGGCGACACCTCATTCGACTTGTTACCGGCGAGGTTTCGTACGGTTCATCACCATGCCAAAGCGTGCGTTTAACAACACCAAGAGAGCCCGGCTCAGGCCCAGATTCAGCTGAAGCCTAGCACGGACCGACTCTGATTGAAAAGTCTTCTCTTGCGCCCTCTTGGTATAGAAGGTGGAGAAAGTTGGCCGAGGGCGCCGCGACTGTTGTTGTGCCCTGGGCCGTAGGGATCTCTGGCGGGTGTCGCTTCTCGGTCTTCTTACCCTGTCTGTACGGCTGTGGGTCTGTTCAGGACGATCTGCATGGTCGAGACGTTGTTGGTGCGGCCGTCTTGGCTGGTCAACTGCTCCGTGCCTATGCTGATGCTCTTGACCTGAAGGTCCTTGATGAAGCTTCGACGGACCACCTCAACTGTGTCGACGGCTTTCGTTATCGCCATACCTCGTGCCATCACCTGGATCTCGGGCATGCCAGCGTTGAACAGCGACATACATGCGACCACGTAGTTCATCACAGGTTTCATCCCGACATAGATCGCGTTTGTAGGTCTTGCCTGAGCCATCGTGCTTCTACCTCCTTCTTCGACTCCTAGTGCTGTTTGTCTCTCATCGCTGTCTTTGGAGACGCTCACCTATTGACAGCTAGTCACCTATATGGGTTTCCGTCCCAAGAACAATCCGGCTAGAGCTCTCCGAGGAGGCCGCTCCTAGCAGTTTCCGTCCAGCGAAGGCTACAGCTGAGCGCCTGAGCTTTTCCTCGCCGGAGGGTTCTCACAGAGATTCCGCTCAAGCCGGGCTTCATGAAGGATCGTCGTCAGATGTTGGACCACGATTCTCCCCTGCGCCTCGAGTTCCTTCCGCGAGACGGTATCGCGTTCTGGGCATAGTTCATCTAAGACGACGCCTTCTTCCCTCGAGAAAATGACAGGATAGGTGGAGCAACCTACAGGCCTATGGTCGTAGACCCGGCATTTCGCGGCCTGGCGGTCATAGAAGCAGCACCAGCCATCGAGATTCCTTAGTCTCGTCAACCCGTCTGGGCCCGTGACCGTAAACTCGTTCGGCCGGTAGCCAAGCTTCCTAAGCCTCGCGACATCTCCGGTTGAGAGCAGCATCTCAGTCTGCTTGCAGCATTCACCGCAGCCCGTGCACCGCGTGTCTGACCGCCTCCGGCAAAGCGCCTGTGGCCAACTCGTAGCCCGGACAGAGCGAGGCCTCTCTAAGCACATGTCAGGAGGCACATAGCTCCCTTAAAGAGCTTGGCAGCGCAGCCAGCAACAGTGAGACGTGACAAGCTAGGAACGGTTCCTCCACCCGGTTCACCGATTGAAGGAGAAGGCCTATTAACTGACATACTGTTGAGTGCCCAGAAGGCGAGGTTGATGAGGTTCTCCTACACAGGGATCCGCGTCAGAAACATGGATGAGTCAGTCAGGTTCTACACCGAAATACTGGGCATGAAGCTGCTCGGTAGGGGGAAGGTCGCTACGACGAAGGGTGAGTGTGCGGCGCTTCAAAGCCCCGGCTCGCAGCAGGTCCTAGAACTGAACTACTACGAGGAGGGCAGCCTCTTCGCAGAACCCTACACGGTTGGGGAGGACCTAGACCACTTGGGGTTCAAGGTGGACGACGTGAAGGCGGCTTTCGAAGCCCTCCGCGGCAAGGGCGTGCAAGTGGCGCTCGAACCCTTCTTTTATAAAACGGGTGTGCCTCTGGCCTTCGTCCGAGACCCCAACGGCATATGGATCGAACTCTACCAATGAGCACAAAGCCCAGGCGCCCGCACTACGACGTACGTACTGTTATGGGACAGGCGGCCGACGTAGCTCAGCGGCGCTAAGAGGTCTTCTCCGCGTTTCTCAGCAGCGTCTTCGCTTCTTCCTCTGTGACGCAGTTCGTTCGGATCAGTAGCCCCCTAGGGGAGAGTTCCTTAAGCAGGAAGGGGACGCTCTTCCGTTCGGCCCCAAGTAGGACTAGGCGTTTCCCTCCGGTCTGTATCCGCCGGTAGAGCGGGAACCAGGTTGAGGACTCTACGCCCGGTTGGCCGGCGCCCGGCGTCCACTGGATGCCCGTCAGCTCGTCGATGCTCAGGAGGTGGTCGAGGTGCACTATCTCGCCGGGTCCATCCCAGTGATAGATCGTGTGGTCAAGACGCCTGCACTGCTCTCTTAGGTAGGGTAACGCATATCTCTCGAACTGCCCAGGCGAGATCATCGCCGAGAAGTCGCATTGGATGGGGTACCATCGCTTCGGGGACCAGATGCCCATCCATGCCGACGAGCCCTCCATCCTAACCGCGGTCATGGCGCTAAGCTCGTCGTAGTACCGATGCCAAAGCTCGAGGATCTGCCAGCAGAGGTCCTCGACCTGCGGCCCGTTACGGAAAAGGTCGATGATGAGGTTCTGGGTTCCGCGGAGCGATGCGGCCACGTCGAGTATGCCGCCTAGGTCGGTCATGCCGACTATGAGGTCGCTGTTTGCCGCCTTGAGAGCCGCAGAGGTCACCTTTCGCGTGAAGCTCCACCAGCGGTTCTCCGCGTCATACTCCAGGCTCTGAAGCTTCTCCCAGGGTGTTGGGGTCTCGAACCAGACGGTTTCGGAGTTCAACTTCGGCTCTGCGCCAACGTAGGTCGCCATTATGCCCGGGCCTAGATTAACGTGGAGATTCGGGTAGGCCTCGCCTCCGAAGAAGGTCTCCTCGCAGCTACGCATGAAGCCCTTAAGCCCGATCGATATATCATCCGGGTACCGCATGAAGCTCCAGTTGTCCCATTGAGCGGGGCTCGTCAAGCCCTTAACGGGAGCCGTAACCTGGATGACAGGCCGGTCTGCTAGCTCGCCGTTCCACCAGGCTTTCAACCGTTCCTTAGCCTCATCCCAGTCTTCCTTGAAACGCATCCTCTCACGCCTCCGCTGGGCTAGACTACTCGTATGGAACCGGCTCGGCCTTGCCGCTTAAAGCGGACTTCTCTGCGGCTTCGATAATGGCTATGACACGCCTCGCCTCCTCAGGCTTGACCTCAAGCTCAGCGCCGCGGAGGAGGTGTTCGGCGATGTTCCTGTAATACGCAGGCCAGTCTGACTCCTGATACTTGACCTCCAGCGTAGCCTCGTAGCCCTGAAGCCCCGTGATGACGCGGAACTTGCCACCGCCTTCGTCTACGATGGCGCCCTCCGTGCCCAAGATCCGCCAGCGAGGCTTCCCCGCCCTAGCGATGCTCGAGAGTTGAACGTCGGCGACGGCGCCCGACTCAAACCTCAACATAGCCTCGACCTGGTCCTCGTTTGAGACGTCCTTCCAGACGAGCTTGTGGAAGTACCCGTTCACGCCTACGACGCGGCCTGGGACAAGGTTTAGGACCCAGTCTATGAGGTGGGCGCCCCAGTCGTAGAAGGCGCCGCCTGAAACCTTCTTATCGGAACGCCACCAATGGCCTGGATGCCCATAGCCGCCGATGAAAGCCTCCACGTGGAAGACATCGCCTATGAGGCCTTTCCGCAGGACATCCCTGATCGCGAGAAAGTCGCCGTCATGCCGCCTGTTATGGAACACCGTTAACGTGACGCCCGCCTTCCCCGCGGCCTCTATCATCGCCGTAGCCTCTGCGGTTGTGAGGCACATGGGCTTCTCCACGATCACGTGCTTCCTCGCTTTCAAGCATTTGAGCGCCAGTGGCGCATGAGTGTTGTGAGGCGTCACGACCGTGACCAAGTCGATTCCACGGCTGCGGAGCATCGTTGCCAGATCGTTGAAAACCCTTGCCTCAGGGAAGTCCCTTTTCGCCGCCTCAACTCGCTTCGGGTCCACATCACATATCGCTGCGAGCTCTAAGCCCTCTGTGGCTTTGATCCACTCGCAGTGGGCCTTGCCCATGTTGAACGCAGGCCCGTAGCCTACAACCGCGCAACGAACGTGTCCCTTAACCATCATGTTAAGCACCAGCCATTTGCTCAGTCGCTCCACTTCCGGAAGCTCTTAAGCATTTGCCGCTTGAGCCAGCGGCTATCGGGGCAGAACTTAGGTGCGTCAAACGCGCATCTCGCGGGGAACGAGCCGACCTAGAACGTTCATCACGTCACAGTAGAGATCCGAAGTTGCTAGAATTGAGCGTCATCTCGGGGCTTCAGGCAGCATCTGCGTCAGACCCTAGTCGTCAATCGACTGGCTGCTCCTAAGCTTAAGTCTTAACCTTACGTACAAACTCCCGATTAAGAGCGAAACACTTATATTCCTAACATGGGATGCGAGCTCTGAGGTTGGAGAAGATGAAATACCGCATTCTAGGAAGAACTGGATTGAAAGTCTCAGAACTAGGCTTCGGAGGACATGAGTACAGACGTTGGCTGAACACGCAACACTTTCCGGGAGAATGGAATAGACAGGAATTCTTGAAGACACAGCCGCAGAGGAACAAGCTCATAGAGACGGCGATAGATGCTGGAATAAACTATTTCGATACAACCCTCGTAGAGGAGGCTAAATCGTTAGGTTCGGCTCTAAACGCTCTGGGGCGAAGGAAAGATGTCTATATGTCGGCTATGATCGTTTTCCTGTTCAGGCGGATGAAGTCGAATCCGAAAACAACGTGGCGGGATATAGTCGCAGAGGGAGTCGAAGAAAGGCTGAGATTACTACGGACGGATCATATCGATGTTTTCAATATCCATATGCCTGAAGTTGATTATTCAAGGGATAAGCTAGAGGTCACTTTGGAGGTCTTGAGCGAGATGAAGCGTCAAGGTAAGGTGGGTTGGATAGGGGCCTCCAGTCACGAGCTAGGGTTCTTAGCTGAGTTGATCCGGAAATACGATTGCTTTGACTCTGTTATGGTGCAGTACAACTACCATCTACAGGGAGCGCGGGATACGGTCTTTCCGCTGACGAAGGCTTTGGAGGTCGGTGTAGTCGTTATGAAGCCTTTCTCGTGGCCCTACTATGGAATACCTTTCATGCGCTTCGGTCCTGCAGAGGGAGAAGGAGGCCAATACACACCTGCTCAGATCAGCCTTCGTTGGATTCTCAGCTCTCCGGAGGTCGCGACGGTAGTGCCGAGTATGAACGCCCCGGCTGAACTGGAAGAAAACTTGCACGCCATAACAAAAGAGGGTCGCGTGGATGAGCGAGTACTAGACCTGTATCTTAAGGCGGCCCGAGGCGATGAAGCAAAGGAGAAACTTACGAGCATGCTGAAGGACCCAGCCATAGACGTCAGCAATTACGCGAAAAGAGCTTTGGCTGAACTAGACCAAGGAAGCTTGACCTACCGTTAAAGCACCAGAAAACCCTACTCAGGCATACGCCTTAGACGCTTCGGCTGCCGTTAGATGACACACTATTGAGGCCACTGCCGTCGCGCGAGCCTTCTCAGGTCTAGGGCCTTGGCTACTTCCTCCTCGCTCATCAAGCCCTTTTCGAGGATCATCTCTCGGACCGACTTGTCGCTCTCGGCGGCTTCCTTCGCGATCTCGGCAGCTCTGTCGTAGCCTATCCTGGGCGCTATCGCGGTGATCAATGCTAGGCTTCGCTCCGCCAGGCGTCGGCACCGTTCCTCGTCGGCCTTTGTACCTTCAATGCACTTCTCAGCCAAAGCCTTAGCAGCATTCGCCTCCAACTCGATGGATTGAAGCAGATCGTAGGCGATGAGCGGCATCATCACGTTCAGCTCCAGTTGGCCGCTTTGGCCCGCCACGGTTATGGCTACGTCGTTCCCGATCACCTGGGCTGCTACCATGCAGACCGCCTCGGGAATGACCGGGTTGACCTTCCCAGGCATGATGCTCGAGCCTGGCTGGAGCGCAGGGAGCTCGATCTCCGCGAGGCCCGTCCTGGGCCCCGAGCTGAGAAGCCTCAGGTCGTTCGCGATCTTCATCAGGCTTACGGCGACGCTGCGGAGAGCGCCGCTCGCCTCCACGGCCGCGTCTCTTCCCTGCAAGGCTTCAAACGTGTTCTCGGCTCTTCGAAAGCCTAGGCCTGTCAACGCATTGATCTCCGCAACCGCGAACTCAGCGAACCGCGGGTCTGCGTTCAACCCGGTTCCCACGGCGGTCCCACCTATGGCCAGCTCGCGGAGGCTGACTGAAGCGTTTCTTACCCGGCTGATGCCATGCTCCACCATACTCGCGTAGCCGCTGAACTCCTGCCCTAGCGTCACGGGGACCGCGTCCTGCAGATGCGTCCTGCCGGGCTTCACGACATCGCTGAACTCCCTGGCTTTCTGGTCTGACGCGGCCGCTAGCTTCCCGAGAGCTGGGAGTAGCTCTCGCTCTAGGGCTTCGACCGCGGCAACGTGGATAGCCGTAGGGAAGACATCGTTCGTCGACTGCGCCATGTTCACGTGGTCGTTAGGATGGACGAGCCCCTTCTCGCCGCGCCGACCGCCCAGAAGCTCCACGGCACGGTTCGCTATCACCTCGTTAACGTTCATGTTCGTCGAGGTCCCCGACCCTGTCTGGAACACATCCAGAGGGAACTCGTCGTCGAACTCTCCGTTGATAAGCTCTTGGGCGGCTTGAGCGATCGCGTCTCCAACCCTCCGGTCGAGGAGGCCCAGCTTCACGTTAGCCCTGGCCGCCGCAAGCTTGACTATGCCGAAGGCCTTGATGAAGCGTTTAGGAAACGTCAACGTCGAGATCTGGAAGTTCTCAAGGGCTCTCTGCGTCTGAGCCCCATAGTAGGCTTCGGCGAGAACCTTAACCTCGCCCATGGAGTCACGTTCAACCCTGAAAGCCAACCTCAGCCCCTCAGCAGAATCTGAAGCTCACAGGTAGGGTTTAAGCAAAATCCATGAACGGCTGAGCTCTGCCCAACCTACGCTTTTGAGGCGCCGACGTAGTTCAGAAGCCCTCCGGCCGCGAGGATCTCGCGAAGCCTCCTCCCGAGCGCCAACCTGAACAAGAAGACGTCACCGTCCACCTCAGCGGGCAGTGTCCCAGCGTTCTCCCTGAGGGCTTTGGCGACGTTCTCTATCCTGATTCTGCTGCCCAGCCTTATCTTCGCGTAATCGTCGGGATCATCGAACTCCAGCGGAAGGATGCCGAAGTTGACTAGGTTGGCCCTATGTATCCTCGCGAAGGATCTGGCCATGACCGCCTTAACGCCTAGGTACATCGGCGCCAAGGCGGCGTGCTCTCGGCTTGAGCCCTGACCGTAGTTAGAACCTGCGGCTATGAAGCCTCCTCCCTTCTCTTTTGCACGTCGGACGAAAGCTGCTTCTATGGGCTCGAAGACGTGCTCGCTTATCGCGGGGATGTTGCTTCTCAGGGGAAGAACCTTGGCGCCGGCGGGCATGATCGCGTCTGTGCTCACGTTATCGCCGAGCTTTATCAGAACCTCTCCTTCCAACGTAGGCTCGACGGGGCCTCGCCTAGGCAGCGGCTTGATATTCGGCCCGCGGATCACCTCGGCCTTCTCAGGCTCCTTCGACGGCGGCAGAACCATGGAGTCATCTATGATGAATCTGCGCGGCCAAGCAACTCTGGGATACTCGCCGAGCCTTCGCGGGTCGGTTATCCGGCCGAAGACCGCGGCGGCGATGCAGACCTCCGGGCTGGCTAGGTAGACGCGGTCATCCCGCGTGCCGCTTCTGCCCGGCCAGTTTCTGTTAAACGACCTGACCGAGTTCGAGTTCGAGGCTGGCGCAGAGCCGAGGCCGACGCAGCCATCGCAGGCGTTCTCCATGACGCGTGCGCCCGCGGAGACCAAACAGCTCAAGCCGCCATGCTTGATCAGCGTCTGCAAAACCTGTCTCGAGCCTGGGTTTACGTGAAGGCTCACGTTTGGATGAACCCTTCTTCCTTTGACAGCTAAGGCGATGGTCATCAGTTCCTTGAAGCTCGAGTTTGTGCAGGAGCCGATCAAGGCTTGTTGAACCTCTGCGCCTTCGCTTTCAACCTCAGAGACCTTCCTCACGTTATCCGGGGAGCCTGGGCAGGCGACGAGGGGCTCTAAGGCCCCTAGGTCTACCTCGATCTCCTCATCGTACCCGGCGCCCGGGTCCGCCGTGAGCGGCTTCCAGTCTTGAACTCTCCTTTGCCTAAGGAAGTAGTCTCTCGTAGCCTCGTCCGATGGGAAGATGGACGAGGTAGCCCCAAGCTCGGCGCCCATATTCGTGATCGTCGCCCTCTCTGGCACGGAGAGCGTCTTGACGCCCTCGCCATAGTACTCAAGTATCTTGCCGACGCCACCTTTGACAGTGAGCCTTCGTAGAAGCTCTAGCGCAACGTCCTTCGCGGTCATCCAGGGTTTCAGCTCTCCGTGTAGATGGACGCCTAGAATCCGCGGCATATCGAAGTAGAAGGCTGCGCCACCCATAGCCGCTGCAGCATCGAGTCCCCCGGCGCCTATGCCTAGCATTCCGGCTCCACCGGCGGTGGGCGTATGGCTGTCAGAGCCTAGAAGCGTCTTGCCTGGCACCGAGAACCTTTCAAGGTTGACTTGGTGGCATATGCCGTTCCCAGGTTTGGAGAAGTGTATCCCGTACTTAGAGCCGAAGGTCTGGAGGAACCTGTGGTCGTCGGCGCTCTCAAACCCAGCCTGAAGCAGGTTGTGGTCCACGTAGACTATCGCGAATTCGTTCCTCACCCCCGGAATGCCCAAGGCCTCGAACTCAAGGCAGGCCATCGTCCCTGTCGCGTCCTGCATAAGGACGCGGTCGATAGCTATGCCTATCTCTGCGCCGGGCTCCATCCTGCCGTCGACCAAGTGCGAAGCGATTATCTTCTCCGTGATCGTCCTTGCGGCCATACCGCAACACAGCCTCTTCAGGAAGCTTACTTCTCAACGCGACGAAGCCTAAGACGAAACCTCGCCGATCCGCCTCTAAGGCCTTAGCCGCCCAAGATAAGAGCATCGCTGAGGGGTCGCGGACGAGCCGATGACGCCCTCGAACAATATGCGAAAGACGCGCGTACCTACACCTGTGACGTAGAGCGTGTGAGCTTCCACGGAGGCACGCACCAACCGAGCTGATGCAGACCCGCAGGGCGGGGTACGGACGCAAGGTCGTACGCCGGAGACCGGGCTCTTCCTCGAAGGTGTCAATGCGGGGTTAATCTCCCAGCGAAATATCCGCTATATAGGGCCTCGAAGGTCTCCCTTTTGGGCGTGCATGCTTGGAGAAAGCTCGGGTGCCGACGGGTATCGCCGGGCTAGACGATATCATCGAGGGCGGTCTCCCGGTCGGCTACTGTCACACCGTCGTCGGCGGCCCAGGAGCTGGGAAAACCATCTTCGGCGTTCAGTTCGTTTACAAGGGCATCACTGATTTCCAGCAGAACGGCGTCTACGTCACCTTTGAGGAGCCGCCAGACTCGATCGTCGGAGCGATGAAGCGCTTCGGTTGGGATCTCCTTGGTGAGCAGGATGGAGGCCGGCTCGCGCTGATCGACGCGTCACCTATCAGCCCGCAGGAGAGGGTTCTGATGACCCTCACTCTCACGAGAGGAGGCTTTGGCACGCCTCTCGTCAAGGCAGGTCCCTTAGGAACTGAAACCTTTGATGTCAACGGCATCCTGAACGTAGTCAAAGATGCTGCTCAGAAGATCGACGCGAAACGTTGCGTCATCGACTCGCTCTCGGCGCTCATGCTACAGTACAAGGATAGCTTCGAACTTAGGCAGTCAATCCTAACCCTCATCAAGGGACTAACTGAAACAGGTTTGACCACACTCCTCCTGTCGGAGAGCCCCGGGGACCGAAGCGGCACATACAGGTTCGGCGTCGAAGCCTTTCTGTGTCAAGGGGTCATCGTTCTGAGGATGCATAACAGAGAGGAGAAGACTGTTAGAACGCTTCAGATCCAGAAGATGAGAGGCGTTAAGCACCTTGAGAAACCATGCCTCTTTAAGATCACGGATAGGGGCGTCGAGGTCTACCCAGAGGCACCGATCTTCGGCCAGACCAAGGGCCGCGAGGTAGAGGCTAGAGCATGGGGCGTACAAGTATAGCCTCAATCGCTGAGGTGGATCCACGCTCGATACCCGTGGCGCGACACAGGGCTGGGTCTAAGAAAGCCCTGGGTTGAGGATACTCCCGTTGGGAAGAGTGGAACCGGCTGTGTTGGTCACCTCTGCGGTGCTAGTCTTAGTCTACGTTTTCGGTCAGGCTGACCACAAATTCATGCTGGCTTTCAGCAACGCCGCAGCTCCAACCTCTGCCTTCACCGCCTTTCTAGCTGCGTGTCTAGCGGCGCGCAGGTTCCATAAGAGCAACCTGGGAACGATCTTCAGCACTCTCGCTGTGGGCTTGCTGTTCTGGTTCCTCGGCGAATCCGCTTGGTCCTTCTATGCGCTCGCCTTGAACGTGGAGACCCCGTACCCTTCGGTCGCGGATGCCTTCTGGCTTGTAGGCTACGTCCCGCTAGGGGCTGGGCTCTACATGGTCTTCAAAGCCTCAGGGTTTGCGCATAGGAAGCCTGTAAAGGCCCTGAGCATCCTAGCAGCCGCAGCGATCGGCCTTCTTGCCACCTACTCCTTGATCCTGCCGACCATGTGCTCGCCTTCTGAAGACCCGAAGGCTTTCTTCCTAGACTTGGCCTATCCGACGCTCGATACGGTCGTCTTCCTCTTCGCCTTCGGCCTCCTAGTAGCGCTCTCAGGGACGAGGCTGGGCTGGACCTGGTTTCCCATCCCGCTCGGCGTCTTCATGAACATCGTGGCAGACATGTCGTTCAGTTGGCTTACGTCCTTTGGCGGATATGAGGGTAGCAACCCTGTGGATGTTGTCTGGGTCCTCGGCGACATACTCTTCATCTACGGTTTTTACAGAATAAGCGTCAACGCCCTCGGGTTCCAACGGCTTTTCAAGCGGCTCATGGGCTCTGATGTGAAGCCTGAGCTGTTGACGCTCTTCCACGAAGCGCCCAGTCGACGGTTCAGGCTGGGGGAGATCGCCCGCGCCCTAGGCAAGCAGAGCAGCGAGATCGAGAAAGACCTAGAGGAGCTCGTGCAGATCGGGCTCTTGGCTGAAGACCGTGATGGGGAGGGCTTAGTCTTCTCGTTGAGAAGCGATAAGGATGCGGAGATCGGAGAGCTTAGCTTGTCCAAGTTGGGGAGAGGTGAGGCGCCCGAGGAGATGCTGCCTCGAACCCTAGAGGCGCCGAAGGTTACGGGCATCGATGTGTTAGATATGGTCCTGCCTTCAGGGATCCGACGCCCCTCCTCCGTGCTGGCTCTGGGAGACTCGGGGACCGGCAGACCTATGCTGTGCCGTCAACTGGCGGCGGAGGCCCTCAAGGCGAAGCAGCCCTTGGTCTATCTGACCACGGAAGATTTCCCCGAGAGGGTCAGGGAGGGCGTTGCAGCGCTTGCCCCTGGGCTCGGGAGCGAGATCCTCTTCGTAGACTGCTACTCGTCCTATGGACTGGTTGTCCGTGAGAGGTATCGCGAAGACCTCAGCGACCTATCAGGCGTCGTCGTCTCCCTTCTTAAGGCGATTGAGGAACAGGCGAAGCTCAAGCCGGGCGTGGTGATAATAGACTCCCTGTCAACGATCATCCACGAATGTGGGGTTAAGTCTTCCAGGGAATTCTTGCGGGCCGTCGTCGCTAAGACCCGTGAGTCAAGGTTCAACCTCTTCGCAACCTTGAACAGAACAGCTTTTCACCCAGCTATCATAGCTTCCTTCCAAGACATGGTCGATGGAGTCATCGAGATGAAGCTGGAGGACGAGGCGACGGGCCTCAACAGGTACATTCGGGTCTCAATGATGCAAGATACCAGACACGTGGCTAAGTGGGTCCGCTACGAGATAGAACCCGGTAGAGGTCTGTTCAAAGCGGCCGGCTAGAGCTCGTTAGACCTCAAGCCAGGGCTTAGGGCCCCGCAACTTGACGCATCGAGTCGAGCCTCAACCGAGCCGCGTGAGTGAACGATTCGAAGGAATCTATGGATACATTGGCCGGAAGGCGTTAACGGTTGCTCGAATAGGGTTGGTCCCTCTCGCCGCGAACTCCTTCTTCATCCTCATCTTAACCTCGCCTAGCAGGGAGCAGAATCTCTCTTCGCGTCTGCAGGTCGACGTAAGGCGTTCTCGTTTAGTAGTCGTTCAAGAAATGGTGAAATGGTAGCTGGGATCTGTCACAGCCTAGACGATCATGCTGGGCGGTCCTAGGGCTTGCAGCAGGTGCGTTAGGAAGAGGTCTTCAGGGTAGGCTCCTGTGAACTCGACGGTCTCGTTTATGACGACCTTCGGTACGCCCATCACCCTGTACTTGTAGACGAGTTGGGTGAACTCGATCGACTCTATCATGTCAGCCCTGATCTTCTCGTTCTCGATCGCGAACTGGTGGGCAAGCCTCACCGCTCTAGGGCAGTAAGGGCAGGTCGGCGTCGTGAAGACCTGTATGTGGACGGGCTTGTTGACAGCTTTCAGGCGTTCCTTGGTCATTGGGCTGAGCCTAGTGGAACCCGTGGAGACATCTATGATGTCTTCGACGACGGGCATGAACTCGTATCCTGAAGGGACACCGTAGAACCTTATGCCGTAGTCGCGCTTGCCTAAAACAGCTATAGCCGGGATCTTGTCAATGCCATACTTTCGGGTCTTCGCCTCATCCTTGATGAGGTCGTAGATTTCCACCTTGATCCGTTCAGATGTGGAGGCTAGCTCGTGAACGAGGCCCTTAGCCTCCTTGCAGAACTCGCATTCAGTCTCCTGAGTGAACACTGCAAGCTTCACGTCGTCGACGAGTCGCTGCTTGAACAGCTCGGTTAGACGCTCCTTGTCACTAGGGGATATGAGGCTCAAGAGCAGTACCTCACCAGCTTTCTATCCGCCTTGACGCTTTAACGGTTTCTTCTGAACGTCACAAGCCCGCGAACTACCCTGTGTATCGACGGGAAGCTGCAGGTCCTTACGCACAGCTTAAATGCGTGCAGCGGCGAGACCTATCTTGCATAAGCTCATCAACTCCTGCAAGGTAGATGGCGAATGGTTGTAAGCCCTGAAGACGCGAAGCGGAAGGAGCTTGAGATCCTCAGAGCCCTCAGCGAGTACGATAAAGCAGTGGGCTCGACGGTGCTCCGACGCGACCTGAGAAGACGAGGCTTCCTGCTGAGCGATAGAACGATCAGGTATCACCTTCAGCTTCTGGACGCGAAAGGTTTCACTCAGGGCCACGCCCGAAGCGGGAGGACGATCACTCGCGTGGGCTTGGAGGAGCTGGGCAGAGCGATGGCGTATCAACGCGTCGGCTTCGTGATGACGCGTTTCCTCTCGATGGCCTACGAGGTGACCTACAGGCCTGAGACCGACGGCGGAAAGGTCGTCGCAAACGTCTCAGTGCTGGACAAGAGCTTCCACGATAGGGCTGTTCAACTCGTCAAAGACCTGAGAGCGCACGAGCTGCTCCCGGCGCCGTACATCAAGATACTCGACGAGGAGGACACATACCAGGAGATAACGCCGCCGCGGGGCAAGATCGCTCTCTTTACGGTCTGCAACCTGACCATTGACGGCGTCCTCATGCATGCGGGCATCCCGATGCTCTACACCTACGGCGGCCTCGTCCAATACCTAGACCATAAACCGACGAGGTTTGTGGAGCTTATCTCCTACGAGGGCACGACCGTTCCACCCCTAGAGGTCTTCGTCTACCGCGGTATGACCTCGATAACGCGAATCCTCCGAACAGGCTCTGGGATGCTCCCAGCCAATCTGCGTGAGATACCTGCCCAGGCCCGAGAGCAGGCTGAGCAGATTCTGAGCAACTTAGGAAGCAAGGGTTGGGGCGGCGTCATAGCCTTCGGCCAACCTAACGAGCCGATCCTAGGCATACCCGTCGGCATGGATAGAGTGGGCATTTCGATGATTGGAGGCCTCAGTCCCATCGCCGCTCTACGAGAGATCGGGGCTAACGTGGACACGTTCGCACCGCACAGCCTCGTCCCACTTGAGGAGATGACGAGGATCTAGACTTTTCTCCGCCGTGCCTCCGACACCAGCAGCCCATCCTTCACCATGGCTACCAGGCCGTACGAGGGAGCAAGAGCTTATAGCGTACGATAGGATGAAGCCTCCAGGTTCTCTATGTCAATGAGAGTGGTTGACCCTGGCGAGGAACATTGGAGATACATCTCGCTATGCACTCATGTAGACGAAGTACGCCCTGATCACCTGCTTGCGGCGGAGATGCGACTTCGATGGCTTAAGAGTCAGTCCGAGTTCTGTGGGATGAGGACAAAGGTCGCCGTTGGTGAAGACGGGAGGATTCTTGGATTCATCCATATGATCCCGATAGGGTCGCCTCTCTCAGGCATGGTTGGGAAAGACCTCATGGCAATCCCGTGCCTGACGATCAACTATCAACTCGTGTATACACAGAAACGTGGAACTGGGGTAGGCAGAGCGCTTGTGCAAGCCTGTGAACAGGAGGCCATGAGAAGAGGGTTCAAAGGTCTTGCCGCATATGCTTATGGTGGCGATTTCTGGTTCATGCCCTCCGCGTTCTTCCAGAAGGTCGGCTTCGCTCGAGTCTCCGAGGGCTCGAATATCTGGGTGAAGAAGTGGGGGGACGCCAAAGACCCTGTCGAGCCGAAGGTACACTACCAGCATGAACCTATCTCGGGTAAGGTGGTGATCGACTACTTCTGGTCTCCCTTCTGTTTCACAGTCTGCAACGAGATCATCAACATCAGGGAGGCAGCCTCCGAGTTCGGAGACAGAGTCGAGTTGAGGGAGTATCGAGCTGATGACCCTGAATCCTTCGCCCGGTACGGGATGCTTCGCGCCCTCTTCATCAACGGTGAGCCCAAAGGGTGGGGGTACGAGGCGCCAAGAGAGAAGCTAAGAGAAGAGATAGCAAAGGCGATTCAGAACTTGCGACTAGCTAAAGTTGAGGACTAGCATTTGCTGCATATACGACAATACTGTGGCGGCGCCGGCTAGAAGGATACTATGAGGGTCTCGGTAGACTGTACGCTTGGAAGCTCTCTTATCTTGTCGATGACGGTGTTCGCGAGGTCGTTCATCGTCTCGGCTTCGACGAGCGCGATGATGTCGTATCTGCCGAAGACCCCGTAGACGTTCTTGACGCCTGGTATCTTCTGAATCTCGTCCTTGATGCCCCTTAGCTTCGCCTGCGGCTCACCGTAGAACCAGCCGATGCCCACCTTGATTCCCACAAACGCCTCGACCATCGGTGTTTTCCCCCCGACCGGTTGAGGCTAGGAGCCTAGGATCGCCTCTATGGCGTCCTGCTCCACGTTCTCGACGAGAGGGATACCCGTCACCCTGTAGGCTCTCTCGGTCAAAGATGCCAGGTTGCTGCGGCCTAGCAGGCTGAGCTTCCATATCCGGGCACCGGCCATAAGCTGCCTCAGGCCTGTCGCCAACCTGTCGCAGTAATATGTGTAGAGCCCTATCGCTCCAGCGGGCAGCTTCTTGAAGTCTTCTCCAAAACGGCTCCTCAACTCCGTCGTCGTGACGAAGAACTGCTCCGGCCTATCCCCATAACTCGCCTTGAACTCTGTTGGCAGGCCGCCCGTCTGCGCGAGCTCGGTGAAGTAGCTTGCCTTCATAGCCGCCGTTATCGGCGCCCGAGCCATGGCGATCGCCTTAACATACGGGCCGTTCCCAAGCTTGCTTAAAGCGATCGATTTGAATATCTGCGTCTCGCTTATGAAGCCCCCTGCCATGACGATGTCCGGTATGTAACGGCCACGCTTCTCAAGGAGCTCTACACATCGAAGGACCTGGGCCTCTAGGAAAACCGTCGGTGTGCTGCATTCCTGCATCATGGGAACGGGGCTCATGCCTGTGCCGCCGCCGGCGCCATCGAAGGTGACGGCGTCTATCTTGGCCTCTGAGGCAAGCTTCATCGTGAACGCGACGGCCTCTGGCCTATACGCGCCTGTCTTGAGGAAGACCCGTTTTGCTCCTTGGGCTCTCAGCCAGTCCACATCCGCGAGGAAGCCCTTCTCAGTAGCCATGCCTACGCGGCTGTGCCTCTCGAAGGACCGGAAGGTACCCATCTTGAACGCCTCTTGGATCGCTGGGTCCTCCGGGTCTGGGAAGACCACGTAGCCCCGCTTCTTCAACAGGATCGCTCGGTCGATGTCCTGAAGCCTCACCTCTCCGCCGATCGCCTTCGCGCCCTGGCCCCACTTCCGTTCAATGGTGTTCACCTCGAGCTTCGAGAGGGCGTATACATCCTGGCCTAGCCTCTGGTCCTCCACGTTCGTCTGAACCACGATGTCTCCGTACTTGCCATCCCAGAACTCCCTGTACGTCTTCACCCTGAAAGCCAGATCCTCGGTGTAAGAGACCTTCCCGTTCTCGAAGCGAGCCTGAGGGTCCATCCCCGTCACGTTCTCGCCTATCGTCTGTATCGTGCCTGAGATCGCTGCGCCGATCGCTAGTTCGCGCCAGAAGTTCTTCGCGACGGCCGTTGAGCCTAACGCAGCGGTGGTAACTGGCAGTTTCAGCGGGACGCCGCCCACAGAGGTCTCGATATCGACCGCGGGGAAGATCGCCTTGTCTGAGTCAGCCTCTATTCCTCGGGCGCCCGTCAGTTCAGTTAAGATCTGGAAATGAGACCAGTCTA
>CAYRUY010000035.1:0-18879 GCA_964427455.1 uncultured Candidatus Bathyarchaeia archaeon
CTTGAGGCTGCGAGACTGGCACCCTCGGCTATGAACGCTCAGCCTTGGCGGTTCATCGTCGTAACCTCCCGGGAGAAGCTGGACACGATCGCCAGAGGGGGGCGCTGGGCTGGTTTCGTCTCAGGGGCTCCTATGGTAATCGTGGCCTGCGGCGTCGCGAGCCTACGATGGCATGCTCAGGACACCTGCATTGCCCTAGAGAACCTGGTCCTCGCCGCCACCGCGGAGGGCCTAGGAACCTGCTGGATCGGAAGCTTCAACGAGCAGGAGCTCAAGCGGATGTTGAAGATCCCTGATGGCTTAAGGGCGGTCGCGCTCGTCTCAGTCGGCTACCCGAAGGAGAGCCTCTCTCCTAGAAGCGTTGTGAACAGGAAGCGCATCTCCGAGATAGCCTTCCGGGAAGAGTACGGGAACCCATGGGTGGAAGCCTGAATCCTCAGAGCCAGCATTCCTTAATTCTCTTGCGTAGCGACCGACAGGCATTTGAGGCTCCGAGGCTTTCATACAGGCTGTGACCGGTCTTGAAGGTCTGCATCCCAACCGATGAGGTTGACGGGAACCCGTACAAGGCCCTAGAGCTGATCACGAGCCTAGGCCTGACCCATATCGAGCTGCGAGGGATCTTCGGCGATAGGCTTCCTGACGGTGACCCGACAGAGGTTAGGAAGCTGATAGAGGCGCTTAGGAGCACGAGCTTCGATGTGGCAGCGCTCTCGCCCGGGGTCTTCAAGGTCCCCTACACAGATGCGGAAGCGACCAGAAGGCACCTCGATAGGCGGCTTCCGGACTCCCTCAGGCTCGCAAGGGAACTGGACACCTCGACGATCATCGTCTTCGGCCTCGTCGGCGACCCAGCTCAACCCTGGGATAGACAGAGGCTGGTTCGGCTTCTCCGTTCAGCCGCCCAGAAGGCTGAGGACTCTGGCTGCGTCTTGGCGCTCGAGAATGAGCCCATCTGCCTAATCGACACAGCTGCCTCAGCGGCCTCGATCATCGCGGAAGTCGATATGGAGTCGTTAAAGGCTAACTGGGACCCCTCCAACGCGAAGCTAAGAGGCGAGGACGCCATTCCCACGGGCTTTGACGCGATCCGTCCGTACATCGTGCATGTACACCTGAAGGACCTCCTCCCCGGCGTCGAGCACAAGCGTCCTAGCGGGGCAACGCTCAGCATCGAAGCCGACAGGTCGGACAAGTATGTGCCGTTGGGCGAAGGCGTCCTGGGCATCCCCCAGGTGCTCGCCTCGCTCGCCAGAATGAACTATGATCGATTCATCTCTTTGGAGACACACATCGCCGCCAAGGAGTGGGGTGCCCGAGCGTCCGTGGCCGCCGCTAGGAAGCTCATGGCTCAGCTGAAGATACCGTTCGAGTAGCTGCTTTGGGCGTTCCCAAGGACCCTACGAGGCACGGTCAAGCCGAGCCGAAGACCTCGCCGCTTAGATGCTGGCTGACTTGAGAGGCGAGTCTACACGCTCGCTGACGGGCTCTTCAGGTCGCTGGCGCATCTGAGACTCCAATCGACTATAAAGCCTAGGCGATGGATCTGGGTGGCATGAGCCTTCACGCCTTGAGGAAGCCGTCGCGGGAGCGGATGGTCTCCGCGTTAGAGCTTGAGGAATCGGACGCTGTCCCCGTCGGCGATATTGGCGTCGACCCTCCCGTAGCTCGGGCTTTCCTTCACCGCGAGCCTGTCTACAGGAACCCTAGAGCATCCTTAGAGCTTGTCGCCGCGGGGAAGCTGGACGAGCTTGAGGAGAGGGCTGTGAGAGACCAGGTGGAGCTTCTGCACGAGAGGCTCAGGTTTGACTTTGTCCGCGTCATCCTTCCCGGCTTCACGCGTAGGACGAAGGTTCACAGAGCCGGAGAAGACCTTTGGGAGGTAGACGGCAAGCTCTATAGGCTTCATCCCGTCGCGGGTGGGCTTTGGCTTAAGGAGAAGCCTCAACCAACCTTAGAGCTATTAAGGCAGGAGATCGAGGAGGCTGAGGCAGCCCTTGAAACAGTCGACTCGGAGCCGCTTCACGTCCTCAGGCAGATCGCGGAACAGGTAGGCGAGGGCGGCCTGATCCTGTGCAACATCGACCCTCAACCGATCCCGTATGATGCCGCTCGCCTCGTCTGGTTCTATCGTTACCCGGCTGAGATGCGGCGGCTGATATCGACTAGGGCGAAGCGCGCCATAGCCCTAGGACAGGCGATGCTCGACTCAGGCGCCGATGGGCTCTTAGACCCGTCCGATTACGCTAACAAGACGGGCCCCTTCATCTCCGTAGCGCAGTTCAAGGAGTTCGTTGCACCCTCGCTTAAGGCCGCGGCGGAAGCTGTCCACAGGAGGGGCGGCTACTACGTTCAACACACGGATGGAAACGTGAAGCCCCTCCTGCCGCTGCTTCTGGAATGCGGCCTCGACGGCTTGAACCCCTTGGATACGACGAGCGGCATGAACCTAGGCGAGCTGAAGGACCAGTACGGCGACCGCATCTGCCTCTTCGGAAACGTGGACGGAGTTCACGTTCTACCTTACGGCAGCGCCGCGGAGGTCGTGGCTGAGACCAAACGGTGCCTCCGCGAAGGCGGCCCGGGCGGCGGATACGTGCTAACGTCCAGCCACTCGATCCATCACGGCGTCAAGCCTGAGAACCTCCTCGCTATGGTCGAGACAGGCTTCAAGCTCGGAAGACACCCGAAGCCCGGAGAAGCACGTTGATTCGTAGCACTGGAAACCCTCGTATGGCTGACTGAAAAGCCCACGGCTTTTTCTCAGTCCAGAAGGAGGAAGTTATGTTTCTCTGAACCGCAAGACTACTATCATCGCGGTGTGTTGACGGCGGCCTTTTCGGCATTCGTAGACCTGAGTGCCCCGAGGCTAGGGCTGATGTCGGCCGGGGTTATTCCTACGCCTTCCTCCTCCTTGAACTGCAGCTTGTAGAATGAGCTGTATAGCCTACCTTTCTCCATAAGTTCCCAGTGGGTTCCCCTTTCCACGATCTCTCCTTGGTCTAGGACGATGATCTCGTCGCAAAGCCTTATGGTTGAAAGCCTATGAGCTATTATTATAGCTAGCCTGTTTTCAAGAAGTTTCTTCAAAGCGTTCTGTATCACAAGTTCAGTGTATGGGTCAATGCTTGAAGTCGCCTCATCCAGGATCAGGAGTTTGGGGTTCATTAGAAGGGTTCTTGCGAAGCTTATGAGCTGCCTTTGCCCTATTGAGATGTTTGATGAACTCTCTTGTATGACGTAGTCGTATCCTCCTGGCAGCTTCATTATGAATTCATGTGCGCCTACAGTCTCAGCTGCCTTTACGACCTCCCCGTCAGAGGCCTCGGGTCTTCCGAACCTTATGTTATCTTTCACACTCATAGGGAAGAGGAAGGAGTCCTGAAGAACTATACCCATGTTCTTACGGAGAGATGCTATCCTGATATTCTTAACGTCGTAGCCACTGAAAGCTATTCTCCCATCGAGAGGGTCGTAGAACCTTGCCATCAGGTTTATTATCGTGCTCTTACCCGCGCCCGTAGGTCCAACTATAGCCAGTCTCTTGGAGGCCTCCAAGGTGAAGCTTACGTCCTTGACTACAGGGATGGACGGATCGTATCCGAAGGTAACATCCTCAAAAGTTACGTCGTCTTTTCTCTCCATCTCTATAGCTTCTGGCAGCTCCTTCACCTCGGGGTTTGTGTCGATCAGGTCGAACATTCTTTCGATAGACGCCATGGCTGACTGATACTGGTCGTTCACGACTACGAGGTCCATCACCGGCATGAAGTACGAGAACTGGTACTCTGTGAACGCGACGAGTGTCCCAATGGTAACTTCTCCGCTCACAACCATCAATGATCCGAAGTAGAGTATTAGGGCCGTCCCGATGATCCTCATGTAAAGGACGAGAGGCTGGTACGAGGCTGAGATGCGGATTGCTCTCAGGTTCGCCTTGAAAGTTCCATTTATGGCCTCCTCAAAGTCCTTCGCGCTTTTCTCCTCCTGAACAAATGCTTTTATCACTTTCATGCCTGAAAGGTTCTCTTGCATCTTGGCGGTCAGCCCTGCAAGGCTGGAAGCCGCTTTCCTGTAAGCTGTCCTCGAGAACCTTCCGAGAAACCAAGCCAGGCCGACGGCTATCGGAAGAATCGCGACAGCCGCTAGGGCGAGCTTCACGTTAAGAGCGAAGATTATTATGAATGATCCTAGGATTGAAGCCGTGTCGACAATGATGCTTGTCAAGCCCATCCTCAGGAATATCCTAACGTTGTTCGCATCGTTTATCGGTCTTGACATTATCCTGCCGATTTCGCCTTCGGAGAAATACCTGAGTGATATCACCTGCAGTTTAGATATCATTTCATCCCTCATGTTTGCGACAACATTTTCACCAACAATGCGCATGTGGAAAAGCTGAACGTATTGGAAGAGGTAATTGGCAAGTGTCACGATTATGAAGAGTGGGATCCACCAGGCGAACCCCGCAAGTTTCTTAGGCTGGATTATCTGGTCTATTGCAACCTTGTGGAGGTAAGGTGAAAGCAGTCCCGTCAAGGAGCCCAGAATGATGGCTCCTACGCCTATCGCAAGGTCCCTTCTATAGGGTCTAGCGTACTGGTAGACCCTGGCGATCAGAGTCCTGTCAGGCACTGTTCTCTTTCTGGAGTCTTCAAGTCTCGTTGAAAAGACGCCGAAGGGGCTCGACATCTACTTCGCCGTAACCTCCAGAAGTTCTTCAGGGGCCTTCTCAAGGAACTGTGTCTCATAGATCCTTCTGTAGAGGTTACCGTTAGCTATGAGCTCACTATGCGTCCCGAACTCAGCAATTTCGCCATCATCGAGAACCATTATTCTGTCAGCGTTCTTTATGGTTGAAAGCCTCTGAGCTATTATGAAGCTTGTTCTGTCCTTCATGGCTTCCTCGATAGCCTCTTGGATCTCCTGTTCTGTCCTCGCGTCGATAAAAGAGAGGGCGTCGTCAAGGATCAAGATCTTCGGGTCTGCTAGTAGTGCTCTGGCGATAGTTATCCTCTGCCTCTGTCCACCTGAGAGGGTTATGCCTCTTTCACCTACAGTCGTGTCATATCCCTCGGGAAGGGTCTCTATGAAGTCGTGAATCCTTGCAAGCTTAGCCGCAGCTATGACTTCATCCATAGATGCATCAGGTCTGCCGAACGCGATGTTTTCCTTGATCGTGCCGGTAAATATGAATGCATCCTGTAGAACAAGACCTATCTGGCGCCTCAGAGAAGAGAGCTTGAAATCCCTGATGTCCGTACCGTCAATCAGTATGCTTCCTGAGTCGGTGTCGTAGAATCTTGGAATGAGATATATCAGGGATGTTTTCCCCGAACCTGTAGCGCCTAGGATGGCTATTCTCTCACCGGGTCTAGCTTTGAAGCTTACGTTCCTCAATACCGGTCTATCCTTAGCGTATCCGAAAGTTACGTTTCGGAACTCGACTTCACCTTTGTCTGTGATCACTTCCCTGCTGCCTAGTCTATCCTCGATCTCCACTGGAATGTCCTCGATCTCGTAGACTCTCTCAAGGCCCGCTGAAGCATTGATCCACGTGCCTGAGAGCATACTTAGGTCGCGCATAGGAAAGCTCAGCCTCATCATGTATCTTGCGAAGAGCGTAAGCCCCCCTATTGTCAGCGCTGGCGAAGGTGAAGCCATCAGATTGCCCCCGTAGAGATACACAAACGCGATCCCGAGCGTTAGGATGGCTGGTGACGAGGGCATAAACCTAGACTGGATCTTGCCAGCTGTGATAGCCGTATCTACGAATACTTGCTCAACCTGTTTGAATCCCTCCTCCATCTCGCTCTCTCTTCTGAAGATCCGTACAGTCTTCATTCCTAGGATGTCCTGCTGTACGTACGCGCCAAGCCTACCTAGGATTAGTTGCATCCTCCTGAAGAGAGGCATTGTCTGAGTCCAAAGCTGAGCTGTGAAGTAGAATATGAGGGGCATGGGAAGAAGGGCTATGAACGTCATAGTCGGGTTTATCGAATACATAATGGAAAAGGCGATCGTAACCGTGAACGCAGCGTTAGATGAAGTCCCCACCCACGTTCTGAGGAATCCCTCCACCGCCTGAAGGTCCATTGTGGCCCTTGAGACAAGATCTCCGACAGCGCTAGAATCGTAGAACCTGAAGGATTTCCGTTGGAGAGAAGAGTAGTACTCAGACCTGATGTCTCTTATGATTGACTGCGTGGCGTAGCCTTGGAGATAAGCTATGCAGAGGCTAACCACGCCGAAGGCTCCTACTGCAAGGACTATCCTTAAGACAAGGTCTGGGAGCGCGTCGAGCTGGCCGCCTACGATAACCCGGTCGATTATCTGGGCAGTGAACAACGGTTCGAGTGTAAACAGAAAGGACCCTAACGCGGAGAGCGCGATCACGATGGTGAAGAGATGCCCATACGGCTTGTGATATCGAAGAAGTCTCCTGAATGATCCTCCAGAGTGGAGAACACCTTTCTTAGTTCTGATCGTTTTGACGTATTCGAGAATCGGTTTAGCTACACTCATTAATGGGGCCTACGAATTGGGCTAGAAACCCTACGAGGGGGCGAGGAATATAAGGTTTGTCGCGTTCGGTGGCTGACGACAGAACGTGCAGGAAGCCGCTCCTGTGCTGACTTACTCGCCGGTTAAGAGGAGAAGGTCGTCTTAAATCTTGGGAGCGCTACCGAAGTGCGTTGTGGGAGAGTCACTTTTGGATACTCCTAGGCCTGAGCATCCGAGGCCGGACTTCGAGCGTAAGGACTGGCTTAACCTGAACGGTGAATGGGAGTTCGAGATAGATACGGGTTCGAGCGGCGCGGAGCAGGGGTGGGCCTCCGGCCGAAGAGAGTTCAACGAGCGCATCTTGGTCCCGTTTCCGCCTGAGAGTCGGCTTTCAGGTCTGGGCTACATTGACTTCATGCCTTCGGTCTGGTATCGGCGCATCTTCTCGGTCCCCGAAGCCTGGGCTGGACGCCGCCTCCTGCTCCACTTCGGCGCCGTAGACTACGACGCAACCGTCTGGGTGAACGGTGTTAAGGTCGGTCATCACAAGGGCGGCTACACACCCTTCCACTGCGACATAACGCAAGTAGCCCATGTGCATGAAACGAACACTGTAACGGTTTACGCGAAGGATGATTGTCGCAGCGGTCTGCAGCCAGCAGGCAAGCAGAGCCCGCGCTTCCACTCGTATGGATGCATGTACACTCGGGTCACGGGCATCTGGCAGACGGTCTGGCTTCAAGCCGTTCCGCGAAGCTACCTCCAAGGCTTCCGGCTGGTGCCCGACTTAGAGAACGGGGCCGCGTGCGTGACCTTATGGCTTGGCGGCGACCCTGGTCGTTTCCGAGCATGTTTGACCGTCGTAGACGCGGAAGGAAGCGAACTGGCCTCTTTCGAGCGGAAAGCTTCTGGAGGCATCGTGACTGTTCCCGTTGAGATCGTTAGGGCTAGGGCTTGGAGCCCTGAGGACCCTTACCTGTACGGTCTGAGGCTTGAACTCATCTCTGGGAGCGGCCTACGGGACGAGGTTCAATCCTACTTCGGACTGCGGGATATACGGATTCAGGGCGGCCGCATTCTGTTGAACGGGAAGCCGTGTTTCCTAAGATTCGTCTTGGACCAAGGCTATTACGCGGATGGCGTCTACACGGCTCCGTCAGAGGAGGCTCTCCGCAAGGATATCGAGCTGGCTCAGACGATGGGTTTCAACGGCGCCAGGCTGCATCAGAAGGTCTTCGAGCCACGCTTCCTCTACTGGGCAGATAGGCTCGGCTACCTCGTCACGGGCGAGTTCGGAGACTGGGGCCTCAACCTCGCGGAGGCTGCGGCAAGGGAAGCGGTGGTCGATGAATGGGTCGAAGCCTTAGAGCGTGACTTCAACCATCCCTGCATCGTGATGTGGACGCCGTTCAACGAACGCGTCTTCCTGCGAAGCGACGAAGCGGCTGTAGCTTTGATGCGTAGAGTCTACCGCCTAACGAAGCAGCTCGACCCGACGAGGCCCGTGATCGATACCAGCGGCTATACGCATGTCGAGACCGACGTCTACGATGTGCACGATTACGAGCAAGACCCAGCCGTGTTCAAGGCTCACTACGACCGGTTCGGCGAGACAGGGGCGGAAAGCGACCTTTACGGGAGGCCTGGAGGTGAGGACGCGCCGTATACGGGCCAGCCTGTGATGGTCAGCGAGTACGGCGGAACCTGGTGGCGTGAAGCCCAGGTTGACGACGGGAGCTGGGGATACGGCCAGCGGCCCGGAAGCGTCCAAGAACTGTTGGAACGATATCGGGCTTTGACGGAGGCTCTTCTCCAGAACCTGCGGATCGCTGCGTTCTGCTACACGCAGCTCTACGATATCGAGCAGGAGGCGAACGGCCTCTACACGTACACGCGGAGGCCGAAGCTAGACCCGGAGGCGGTCAAACGGGTCAACCGCCAACCCGCCCGGATGGAACAGACCCCTCACGGAGAGGGCTGATGCCTAGGGCTTTCCTCTCAAGAGGAGGAGCGTTGCGACTAGGCCTAGGGTCGCCATGAGGGTCCAGGCTGGTCCGAAGGAACCGTAGGTGTCTATGAGGGCGCCTATGATGATGGACCAGACGGAGCTGAAGCCGAAGCCTACGGTGAAGAAGACGCCGAAGAGTATGTCTCTATGGGCAGGCTCGGCTATGGCTGAGAGATGAGCCTGTAGGAGGCTGGTGATGGCGAAGCCTGAGAGGCCCATAACGAACAGATGCGGGTACAAGAGCACGTTCGCGGACGTATAGAGCGTCAGCAAGAACGTGGCTGTAGAGGTTACGAGCGTGCTGATCATCGCTGCTCTGAGGTGGCCGACGCGGTCTGAGTAGTGCCCTAAAAGCAACGTGCCTAGGACACCTGCAAACATGGCGAGCGAATAGATAACCCCGGTCTCTAACGTGCCCATATGGAGCTGGTTCACCAAGAAGAGCGGCGTGTACGTGACCATTGAGCCCATGCCCGTCGAACCTGCTAGGAGCATCTGAGCCGCCACCACAGCCAAGGCCCCCTTCGCGTGGAGAGAACCCCTCACATCCCGGATGAGCCCCGCCCGTGGCTCCTCTTCGCGCTCCGGTCTTTCGCCGGCTAGGTAAAGCATCAGGAGAATCCCTGTGAAGGCGGGTGGTATCGCGATCGCGTATAGGGCGTGGCGCCAACTGTATGAGACCGCGATCGCTGTAAGCACAACGGGGCTGAGCACGTTTCCGATGTAGGCGAGGCCATAGTGGATTCCGAGGGCGCCGCCGACCGCGTCGCGTCCATACCTATCGGTTATGATCGAGACGCCGACAGGGTGTTGGGAGGCGGTTCCTCCGCCGCCGACGAGGTTCGCAGCCACGAACTCATAGAAGCCCCGGACGAGGCCCATGAGGAACGTCCCAAGAGACATGAGCAGGTTTCCGGTGCCCAGCAGGAAACGCTTCGACGCGTACCTTGTGAGCAGGCTGAACACCAGCTGGAGTAGACCCGTCGTCACGGACGCCGCTCCCACGGCTATGCCTAGCTCGGTGTAGGAGATCCCTAACGCCGCCATGATAGCCGGGTAGAGGACCGCTATCCCAGCGTACAGATGCTGCGTAAAGTGGGAAAGCGTAACGACGGCTAACACTCTGCGCGTAGACCTAGCGCGGTGCCTTGCCTCTGCTATGTCCATATTGATCGAAGCGATGAGGTCGAACCCCCAGCAACAAGCCAGAGCCCCAATCCCAGCCGGGCCTCATAATCGTTATGTTCACTTTCCCAGCTGCTCCGATGGAGCGGAGAAAAACAACCCGTTGCCCAGGCTCACTGCTCGGCTACACCGGGAACTGAAGGAGTCTGAGTGAACGTACGCCGACTTTGCGGAGGCTGAAGCGCGTTCCCCCGTCCTATCAGAAGCATTTCCCTCAGCGATTGTTCGCTTTAACTTCGCAAATACCAGACTCTGAGAGAGTAGCTGTTCATATGCGCGCTCTACATGTCAAGATCGAGAGTTCAAACAAGGCTTAAATCGTGCGTAATCTGGCCTAGTCCTGCCAGGTGGCAGAGATTGCCGACGGTTCGGAAACAGGTTATTGGACAGGGGAAGGTGCTTTCGAGAGCCACTATTCTCGGGGATCTGGTCTTCATCTCAGGCATCGGACCCCATGATCGTGAGACCGGGAAGCAAGTTGAGGGAGGAATAAGAGAGCAGACTCGGACGGTGATGGAGCTTATGAAGGCGGCGCTCAAGGAAGCGGGAAGCAGTCCGGATGATGTTCTGAAATGCACCGTGTTCCTTACAGACATGAACCACTATGCGGAGATGAACGAGGTCTACAGCTCGTACTTCAAGGTTCCACCTGCTAGAACCTGCGTCGAGGTCTCAAAGATCCCTAGACCTGATGAAACTTGCATGGTTGAGATAGACGCGATAGCTTGCAAATCACAGGAATAACGTGCGCTAATTCCACTCTTTCTGCACAGCCTGCCTATCTAGTCACGTACGTTCTCAAGACGCACTCAGAGAGCTCGACGACCAAGAGATCTCCAAGAAGTAGGACGAGGAAGGCTTCGGCTTGACTGACTGCATCAGCTTCGCCTCTGCGAAACGTGAAGGCATCCGTGCCTAGTTCACACTAGATAAGCACTCCAGCGGTTGCGGCCTGCGAAAAGGGCCCCTAAACGCGGATTAGCCTTGCGCCTCGACAAGGCTAGCTGCTAGTTCTGTTCGTACAACCAACGATCCTTGAAACATCTCCGTGTTGAGAGGTAAGCCCTCCGCACAGAGCGACGGAAGCTGTCCCCCTCCGATGTTCAGCCAGCTAGAACCTTACCTGTAGTCTTTCCCCGATCTCGATGGGGAGCCCGTCTGGTGAGGGGGCCTCGATGAGATACCGCGCCGCTTTTCGAGGCCAGTAGAGGCGCCAAGGCTTCGCGTTCTTGACATCAACGACCGTCATCTCGTCGTCAAGCCAGACCGCTTGGAGCGGGAAGAAGACGAAGAACATGTGGATGCCTGCGAAGACCCTGCTCTCCCACGGGAGCTTGAAGAAGAAAGGGCCGTTAGGCCTTCGGAACATGTATCCTAGGCTCTCGGAGAGGAAGGTATCGCAAAGCTTGGCCTTCGCCAACAATTGACCGTTGCGAAGAACCTCGACGAAACGCATTGAAAGGAGGCCTCGTCCCCGTCTTCTACGCTAGGTTCGCTGGAGTTGTGCGATTATATTCATGCTTCTACGCTGCTCGGTCTCGGCGAGGATGACCGTCCAGTTTGGCTTCTTGACGAGCTTCGGTTCATGGGCTTCCTTCGAGCCATGGTAGAGTCTCGCCTTAGCGACCCGGTAGCCTTGAGGCGGGACAACCCAGACCGCAACGTTCGCCTTGGTCGGCGTATAGTATCCTCTGATGTGAAGCTGGTCCTTCTCATGGTCGTGCATGACCGAGAGCCCTCTTCTCAGGGCCTCCTTTGCCGCCCAGAAGTTGCC
Organism: uncultured Candidatus Bathyarchaeia archaeon; assembly: GCA_964427455.1. GTDB lineage: Archaea > Thermoproteota > CALKCG01 > B24 > JAWCPE01 > JAWCPE01. Next base: position 11,472 of record CAYRUY010000035.1, read on the forward strand.
GATCTCCTCGGGGCTCGCCATCCAGACCTCCTCCTTGGTCTCGACGTAGGCGAAGACTTCCTCGATCGCCTCAAGCGAGTTTGAGAAATGGATGCCTTGGAAGTGCGTGTAGAGCGCGCACATCTCGCCGTTCGGGCTGGCCGCGTCCACGTACGCCTTTGCCATGTCGGCTCTCACCTCCGTGGCGGGAGGCGCGCCGCCTCCGCCGAAGAGGTCTGAAGAGTTCTCGTACGACGGTACGTTCGAGACCGCGCCATATCTAAGGACAGGGTCATTCCCCTGCATAGCCCCATGGGTGTTGAAGCTCCAGACCCATCCGAGCCTGTTGAACGCCTTGTACGCCTCACGCTGGTCGCCGCAGAAGAAAGGCGACGTGAAGCCTGAAAGCCTCAAGCCTTTACGGGCGAGTATCTCGACGCCTGTCTTCATGTACGCCCAGATCTGTTCCTCGCTCGCGGTGTTGAAGAAGTCAAGCTCCGGCAGGTTCGTGAGGCCCTGCCTCCCTGCGTCGTAGACATAGTAGTGGGTGAGGCCTTCCAAGCCTAGTGAGATGCCTAGGCTTTGAGCCCTCAGAAGCGCTTCAGCGTAAGCTGCGTATGCTGCATCCTCAACCCAGTTGACGCCTTCGGCGAGCGGGCAGACCGAGTACTTGACGCAATGGCGGCCGCTCCGCTCGAAGAGGCGGTTCAGGTCCCGGTAGAGGCTCTCGGGGAGCACAACCTCAGGCCTTAGCACTCTCCATGGGACGTAGTCGTCGATGAGGAGCGTGAAGCAGGAACGGTAGGGCATCTCCTTCCGCTCGTTCCAGGGCCACTTGTACACGCCGACTTCCAGCTCAATCACCCTCCTCCGTCATAATGCCTCCCATGCCGATATTAAGCGATAAGACGTATGATTGTCAAACGGAGTGATTTGATGTGGCGCTGACTTCGTCAGACTTCAAGTCTTCTCCAGGGCTTGAGCTGAAGCCTTAAATCTGATTCTCGCTTCTTACTAGCTCGGGCTAGGGCATGGAAACGCCCATCCGCGTAGTGCAATATGGCATAGGCGCGATCGGAAGTGCTCTCACCAAGCTTCTAGTGGCGAAGAAGTGGGCTAAGATCGTCGGCGCGGTCGATGTTGACAAGGAGAAGGCTGGCAGGGACCTCGGGGTTGTGGCCGGTCTCGGGAGGAAGCTGGACGTGCTGGTTTCCCCCAGCCTAGAGAATGCCCTGCCTAAGACGGAGGCTGACGTAGTGGTGCATTCAACCGTCTCCCGGCTGCAGCTGGTCTGGCCTCAGATCCGAGAAGCCGTGGAAAGAGGCCTTGACGTAGTCTCGTCGTGCGAAGAGTTGGCCTATCCCTGGAAGCGGCAGCCCGAGTTAGCCCACGAGATAGACGAGTTTGCCAAGAGTCATGGCTCCAGCGTCCTCGGAACGGGGGTGAACCCGGGCTTCGTGATGGACACGCTTGTCTTGGCGCTCACAGCGGCGTGTCAGGAGATCGAGAGCATTCAGGTTCACCGCGTAGTCGATGCGTCGACCAGGAGGCTGCCACTTCAGAAGAAGATAGGAGCAGGGAGAACAGTAGAGGAATTCCAAGGGAAGGTAGCTGAGGGCTCAATGGGACACGTGGGCCTCGAGGAGTCGATGGCGCTCATGGCAGACAGCCTGGGGTGGAAGCTCGACATCGTAACGACGAGCATTCAACCTGTTGTTGCAGAGAAGAGAACGATAAGCCCCTTCCTAACGGTCGACCCAGGCCGAGTTACAGGCCTGAGACAGATAGCTCGCGGTGCAAGAGCGGGTCGGGAAGTCTTGTCGCTTGAGCTGGAGATGTACCTTGGAGCCGCGGAGCCTCGGGACTCGGTCAAGATAAAGGGTGTGCCCAGCTTGGATGTCACGTTCAACGGCGGTGTTGCAGGCGACGCTGCGACTGTCGCGATCATGGTGAACGTCTTGCCGCGCGTGTTAGCTGCGAGACCAGGCCTCGTAACCATGAGAGATATCCCTCTTCCATTCGCAGTCTTCGAAAATGCCTAAGCAGTCGATCTGCGATCTTAAGCAAAGGCATAGTATTGGTGGCCAAACTTATATCGCGATGTGGAGTGAACCGGTGCCTCTGTGTTTGTCATGTTTCACAGGTCCAGCCAGCTTGGTAGGCCGGAGAGAGTCGACAGGGGCTCCAGCCTGAGAGCTGTCGCGATGCCGCTAGGCGGGATTGGAGCAGGCCAGGTCGCGCTTGCTGGGGATGGAAGCCTCCGCCAATGGCAGATCATCAACCAAGTCAACCACTTGGCTTTCGTGCCGAACAGCTTCTTCGCCGTCTGGGCTAAGGAGGAGAACCAGACGCCTGTCTGCAGGGTTCTTCAAACCGATGTCTTCTACAAGGAGGCCTTTGAACCGGCTGCTTCAGTCAGCGACCACATCATCCCGGAGGAGGCCAGGCAGCTCTTGGAGAGGCTTCCCGGCGTCAGGGACATCCAGTATGTTGGCGAGTACCCTATCGCATACCTGACCTATCTGGAGCCAGCTCTTCCCGTGGAGGTCTCGCTTGAAGCCTTCTCGCCCTTCATTCCCCTGAACGCAAAGGACTCAGGGCTACCGGCGGTACTCTTCATCTTCACTCTCCGGAATCTCTCGAGTCGTCCGGTGAAGGCATCCCTAGCCGCAACACTGCAGAACGCGGTGGGATGGGACGGCGTCTCACCGATAACGGGGGTCGAGTCTCCCTGCTACGGCGGGAACCGGAACTCTTCGCTCAGGCTGAACGGCCTAACCGCGATCCATCTCTCGAACAGCGCTGTTCCCGTCGAGAGCCCAGGTTGGGGGGAGATGACTCTTGCAGCGCTATCGGAGGAGGCAACGTGTCTGGCAGCCTGGGACCGGCTTGGATATTTCTGGCATGTTTTCTCGACAACCGGCGCTTTGGACGGGCCGAGAGAGGCCGGCCCCAGCGGCCAGGGAAGGACGATGAACTGCGCCTTGGCTGTGCCCTTAGAGCTGAAGCCAGGCGAATCGAAGGAAGTTGCCTTCATTCTCGCTTGGTTCTTCCCGAATAGGGTTGTGAACTGGGATCAGCGTCACTTCGGTGTCCGCGACGTGAAGAGCAGGTTCTGGCTTGGAAACATGTACAATAACTGGTTCAAGAGCTCCGTCGCGGTCGCGGAGTACGTGCTGGAGAACCTGCCTAGGCTGGTCGCTGAGACGAGGCTTTTCCACGACGCCTTCTATGACAGTACCCTCCCGTATTGGCTGCTGGACTGTGTCACGTCGCAGGCCTCTATCATCAGAAGCCCGACGTGCTTGTGGACTGAGGACGGCAACTTCTACGGCTTCGAGGGGTGTCGAGGCGCGAGCACCGGCTCGCCAGACCAGGTCTGCGGCTGCTGCCCGCTGAACTGCACGCATGTTTGGAACTATGAGCAGTCCCTAGCGAAGCTCTTCCCCAGCTTGGAACGGACGATGCGGCTGACCGACTTGGAGGTTCAGCTCTCCGCTGAAGGGGGAATCCCCCATAGAACCGTGCTGCCGCTCTATCTTCCTCGCTGGCAGAGCGAGGCCCCGGACTCGGAGGTCTACGCGGCAGACGGCCACATGGGAACAATCCTGAAGACCTACAGGGAGTACCGTCAGAGCGGGGACAGAGCCTTCCTGAGTAGGTTGTGGCCGAGGCTGAGGAAGGCGATGGAGTTCGCCTTCGAACGTTGGGACCCAGACAGAGACGGGGTTCCCGACGGTCCCCAGTGGAACACGTATGACCTCAACTTCTACGGCCATAACACGTATGTGGGAGGCCTCTATCTGGCGGCGCTCCGAGCCGCCGAGGAGATGGCTAAGATCATGGAAGAGACGGAGCTAGCTAAGGAGTATCGCCGCGTCTACGAAAGGGGTAGAGAGGCGTTAGACCGAGAGCTTTGGAATGGCGAGTACTACGTTCAGAGCTACGACGCTGAGCGGCATCAGGAGATGCAGTATGGTGATGGATGTCTCTCAGACCAAGTCTTCGGCCAGTGGTGGGCTCATGTCCTAGACTTGGGCTACGTGCTTCCGCAGGAGCATGTGAGAAGCGCCCTCAACTCGGTGGACAGGTACAATTTCAAGGAGGATTTTGCGGGTTTCAAGCAGCAGCCGAGGGTCTTCGCCTCTGAGAAGGACCGAGGCCTGCTTATCTGCACGTGGCCTAAGGGCGGGAGGCCTAAGAGGCCGATGAACTACTGCGACGAGGTTTGGACTGGGGTCGAGTACCAGGTCGCGGCGCACATGATCTACGAGGGCATGGTTGAGCAGGGGCTGAGGATCGCCAAGGCGGCGAGGGACCGATACGACGGAACGCACAGAAATCCCTGGAACGAAGTGGAGTGCGGAGACCACTACGCCCGGGCGATGAGCAGCTGGTCGCTTCTAGAAGCCGCGTCAGGCTACAGACACAATGCTGCAGAGCAATCGCTGGGGTTCGGCCCCCGACTGGGGCCTGAGAACTTCAAGGCGTTCTTCATCGCCGCGAAGGGTTGGGGAAGCTTCATGCACCGGGTCGTCGAGGGGAGGCAGGAGGCAAGGCTGGCCCTCAGGTATGGCGAGCTGGAGCTCCAAGCCTTTTCGCTCACTCATCCTAGCCCAGAGCAGAGGCTAGTTCGAAGCGTGGAGGCGAGGACTGGTGGCAGAATCGTGTCGGTCGAGTGGAGCCAGACGGAGGACGAGGTTCAGGTGTGCTTCAAGGAGCCTCTTCGGCTTGAGGCGGGCGACGCACTTGAACTCACGCTGCTCACCTAGCCCCAAGAGCCCGGCGTGTTTCTGAGGACATTCCGAACCTGAGAGTTCATGTCTACGCCTTCCACCTATCTCCTAGCGTCGCTGGCCCAGCCGTGTCCAAGTATTGCTGAAAGCTCGCAGCTCCGTACTGTGAAAGCGAGTGGCTCATGGATAGATCCGACATGGTTGTGAACGGAGCCATAGTCCCGCAGCCGCCAGCGCCGGAGACGAGAGGGTAGACTAGGTACAGCCCGAAACAGCCCAGAGCGGCGCTCAACTCTTCGGCCTGAGAAGCTAAGCTCGAACGAGATTAAGGATTACCCCGAAGCTGAGAAGAACGAAACGTGGATCCTCACGGGAGCACAGGGAGAGACGCTAACTTAAGTGCGAGGTCAATCTAACCACCGCCAAACACAGGGGCTGAAGGATGTCAGAACGCTGCTCGGAGAACATCATGAGGAAGATTGACCGAGTGGCTGCGGATGGTCCGTTCCAAGCCTCTTGGGAATCGTTGGAGCAACATGAGGTTCCACCGTGGTACATGGACGGCAAGTTCGGCATCTTCATCCACTGGGGCGTATACTCGGTTCCAGCCTTCGGAAACGAGTGGTACCCGCGGAACATGTACCAGCAAGGCTCGGAGGAGTTCAAGCACCATATCGCGACCTACGGCCCGCACACCCAGTTCGGATACAAGGACTTCATCCCCATGTTCAAGGGGGAGAAGTTCGACCCCGACCACTGGGCTGAGCTGTTCAAGAGGGCTGGCGCGAAGTTCGTCGTGCCGGTGGCGGAGCATCACGATGGATTCGCCATGTACGATTGCGCGTTTTCGGAATGGTCCACCGCGAAGATGGGCCCGAAGCGTGACGTCATCGGCGAGCTGGCCGCCGCCGTGGGCAAGCGGGGGCTGGTCTTCGGCCTCTCGACCCACCGGGCCGAGCACTGGTGGTTCTTCCATGGCGGCACGAAGTTCGAGTCCGATGTCAAGGATCCGCGGTACGCCGACCTCTACGGCCCAGCCCAGCCAGAGGACACCCAGTCCAACCAAGAGTTCCTCGACGACTGGCTGGCCCGTACTTGCGAGCTGGTGGACAAGTATCAGCCGCAGCTTGTCTGGTTCGACTGGTGGATCGAGCAACCGGCTTTCAAGCCGTACCTGCAGAAGTTCGCCGCCTACTACTACAACCGTGGGGCCCAGTGGAACCGCGGAGTGGCCATTAACTACAAGAAGGAGGCCTTCCCAGCCAGAGCCGCCGTGCTCGACATCGAGCGCGGTCAGCTGGCTGCTATCCGCCCGCTCTTCTGGCAGACGGATACCTCGGTCTCCAAGAACTCGTGGGGCTACGTGAAGAACCAGGATTACAGGACGGTAGACGACCTAGTCGACGACCTTGTAGACATCGTCAGCAAGAACGGCGCGCTGCTGCTGAACATCGGACCGCGCCCAGACGGCACCATTCCCGAGCCGGAGGAGAAGATCCTGCTGGAGATTGGCCGGTGGCTGGCACTCAACGGTGAGGCCATCTATGGCACCAGGCCGTGGAAGGTGTTTGGCGAAGGCCCCACCGAAGTCATGGGCGGGTCCTTCAGCGACACGAGACGCAAGCCGTTTACCGGCCAAGACATTCGGTTTACCACCAGGCGCGATACGCTTTATGCCACCGCGTTGGCCTGGCCGGAGAACGGCAAGCTGACGATCAAGTCACTGGCAGCCGGTTCCGAACTGACCCGGCAGGAGATCACGAAGGTGGAACTGCTCGGAAGTACCGCTCCGCTGAGATGGAGCCGCGACGCCAATGGACTGACCATCGATCTCCCCGAGCAGAAGCCTTGCGAACATGCCTTCGTCTTCAGAATCTCACCGGTGGACAGTAGCTGAATGGAAGAGTAGGCGGGCGCTCTGGTTCCTGTTCCGCGGAAGTGTAAAGGGGCACTTATAGACCGCAGCTATTGGCCATTAGCCGGCGAGTACGAGCAGATGACGCTGCATATAGCTGAGACGATTCTGGCCCGGAACGTGTACTACTGTATTAGTGCGGGGGTGGGATTTGAACCCTGACCATCGTGGAGACATCACCCGCTGATGCTAAGGCTTCCCCCACAAATCCCCTCTTTTTCTGCCCTTCCAATCACAAAGCCATTGATCGTGGCTCACACTCGGCATCAAAGGTGCAACTGTCAGATCGATGGAATCTGGCTTAAGGTTAGAAAGACTTTTACCGAAATATGGTTCCCGGAGAGAACGGAGGTGGGGGTAAGGTGAAAGAGTGGGAATGCGTGCAAGTGGACGACCATACGGATGTTGGCAGGACGATTCAGGAATGGCAGAAGAACGGCTGGCGTCTCCACACCTATCAAACGGCTGGCATGGGTGCGGGACCAATGGCATACCGTGTCAACCACTACTTGCTGTTTGAGAGAGGAGAGTAGGCGGGACGACAAGCCCTCCAATGATACTCTTATGCCGTTGGAACTGTGATAGAACTGCGTTCTGGGTCGCAAACCACCAGAAAAGGACCTACGTCTCAGGTGTCATCCCGTGACCCTACCAGCCGCCCCCAACAGCAAGTTTTATTGGGGGGTTCAGCGAGGGTGGATAGGCACAGCTACTGATTGGAGTCATCACGATGACAATGTTGGAAACGGAAAGGCTTACTATCAGGAACTTTAGAATC
>CAYRUY010000036.1:0-18599 GCA_964427455.1 uncultured Candidatus Bathyarchaeia archaeon
GGAGACAACCCTTCCTTGCCTGAGCAGCCTCTCAGCCTTCTCCACCATCTCAGGAAGGGGCGTGAGTTCTCCCCCGGCGTCGGAGCGGGTCTATGCGAGCCAAGATAGTTTGGCGACCGGCCTCTAATAAGGGAACCGGCGCGGTTCTCGCCCGGACTCTATGCGGCGACGGCTGGCGCCAACGGCCTCTCGCGGTCCCAAAACCGATCCTTGAGACCTCGCATCTAAGCTAGACGCGTCTTCACCCGAGCGCCGGGAGCCGTTCGACGGCTCGGCGCTTCTCGTCCAAGTCCACGCCGCTGTAGAAGTCCATCGTCACCTTGATGCTGGAATGGCCGACCAAGGCTTGGATCTGCTTCCAGTCCGCGCCCTGCTTCCGTAGAAGCGTCACGAACGTATGCCTGAAGAGGTGGGGCCAAACTCTACGCCGCACTCCAGCCTCCGCGGCTACTCGTTTTACAAGCTTCTCGACGGCGCGGACCGTCAACGGGAAGAGCCTGGGGCCCCTAACGGTGCGCATGTACGCGGCCAAGTCTTCTCGTAGCGCCGGATGGATGGGCACTAACACCTCGCGTTTCACTTTGCGGCCACCCACGTAGCGAACATAGCCTTCAGCTAGGTCGACTTGGTCTTTGGTCAAGCGGCAGAGCTCACCTACGCGGAGCCCCATGTACAGTAGGCAGCCTATGAGCACGTAGTCCCTAGGCCTACGCTTCGCGGCCTGCAGGATGCGGGCAGCCTCTTCAATGCTCAGAAAGCTGGGAGCCTTGAGGACCGCGGTCAATTCTATGCACCGCCGCGAAGTTCGCTTTCTGTTGTAGAAAGCGAACTCTCCAAGCTTTTACCTCTTTCCCCGCTCAAACGCACACTAGGGGACAGCGAGGCTGAACGAGTGCACATTCAGGTACCCTTGCTTTCAGATGTTTGCGCTGAGCTTCGTGCTCTCAGAGCCTTTGTTCAATCGTCGACCAGACACACGTTACGTCCTCGCTTCTGATGTCGAAGTGTCCCCGATCGTGCCCCTAGCGGCCTGGCATCATGAGGAAACTGGCAGGGCTGTGAGGAACCAGTTTCATGGGCTTCCAACGCATCTTTCCTCGTGCCCGCCATCGCGCAGGCTTTGACGTGACTCCCGAGGCGGAGTGGGAGTTAGGATCTCCCTAAACGCGGGGAGCATGCCATGTCTTCTCAGCTCACAGGAAGGACAACAGGTTCTCACGTTGCAGACCAGCAACAAGAGAGCGTCGAGTTTCTATGCCCAGAGCAGACGTCACGCCTCTCGTGGAAGGGGCGAGCCCTCTGGGCCGTTTGCCCTGCCAGTTCCGCGACATGCAAGCTCACCGGATGAGGCTGACGGTTCAGGAGGGCGCCTAGTGGGACATCAATGGTTATCGGTCTCCTCAAGAGGAGATAGGCCGGTCTAGGCCGGGTATGCTAGACCTTTGTGACGTACATCGCGCCGTCTAGGGGGACCCATCTCAGCTTGTCTCCCGTCTTCAACCCGAGGGCCTGCGCTAGGTTGACAGGTATCGTGGTCGAGTAGGGGCTTCTTCCAACTGGCCGGACTGAGCTGGTGAACGTTGCGACGCCGGCAGGTCTCTTTCCCGCAGCTCTTGCCGCAACCTTCATCACCAGTTGCTTCTCAAGCAGGTCGAGGTTGACGGAGCAGACGTAGCCCCCCTCGGCCATCAAAACCTTGCCAAGTGAAACAAGCCGGTTGAAGATATAGCCCAACTCCTCAGTTTGGGACACTTGCCGACCGCCGGGGTCATTACATGATAATTACCAGGTAAAAAGAGCTTCGGTGAGACCCTCCGGCCCTTCGGCTCCCTGCAGTTTCGCCTAGGGCGTCCTCAGACGCGCGGTGTACGCCTTGAGCCTCCTGAGAGCGTTCAACCTGTCTCTCTCGCCTAGCTTGGAGGACTCGATCGCAGCCTCTAGGAACGCTATGGCCCTGTCGTAGTCCTTGCGCCTGACGGGGAACGGCACGCCATCTTTACCCCCGAAGGCGAACGAATACTTGACCGGGTCCTTCCAGCTCGGTGCGTCCCCGTATACCAGTTCCGAGATCAAAGCCAGTCCCCTTACAGTGGCGGGGCCAATCCCCTCTTGGGCCAAGACGTCCTCGTAGTCGTGAGGCTGGACCTCGTAAAGCTTCCTAAGAGCCTCCCAGTTCATCTCTCTGGGCCTGATGGCGTAACGCGTCACGTAGTCTGGGCTCAGAGCAGCTCCCTCCGCCCATCTCAGGAGCGATTCCTGAGCGCTCACCCTGATGGACTGGTAAAGCCTCTGAAGCCTTGAGGCCCCATCGCTGGCCAGGGCTGTGGAGGTCTTTCTGCACTCTTCGCTTGCAGTAGCAGTCATGTCGAGAACATCGGGGTGCGCTTGGTCTCCTACGATGCCTCGATGGGGTTCGACGACCAAGCTCTTTATGCCGCTTGACAGCCAGTGGTAACGCCGGGCAAGGCCGCGTTCCAAGCTCATCCCCTGTTGGACGACTGCCCACTCGGCCTTTGAGGTGACGAAGATGGTGTGATGGTAGAGCACGTATCCAGCTTGGATCGCGGCGTTATCCACCTTAGCCGCCATCCGACTCGCGTACTGCAGCCTCGCCACATCATCGGCGCCGAACGAGAGGGCGTTCCCTTGGCGCGCCAGCTCGGCAATAGTACCACGTGAGCGCCTGCCCTTCCCCCCGCAGGCTTTCACCTCTAATTCGACCTTGTTCAGAGCCGTCTTCAACACTCCGCAGACGACTGTGGTTGTGCCGCTGCTGTCCCAGTCGTAGCCCAGCGCGCAAGAGAGGGCTTGGAACCACAAAGGATCGGAGACCCTGGCGAGGATCTCGTCGGGACCGTACTCTTCCGCGATCGTCTCAAGAAGAGCCGCAGCCATTCTCTCCATCCTTGAGACAAGCCAGGAAGGAGCCTTCCCGCCATGAAGCAACAGGTCAGCGAACCCGACTCTTCTCAAACGTCCGATCCTCAGCTCAGGTTGGACAGCGCCTTAACCGCTGACGAGGGATATATCCTCTGCTCCCAGGAGGGCGTAGCGTCTGGACTTAGAGAGAAATGGTCAGTTTGGAAATGGCCTGGAGACGGCGCTTGAGCCAAGGGCTGAACGTGCAGAGCCAGGAGAGAGCTTCTGGGCAGGTTCAGCTGTGGCGTGAGAGCAGTCTCTTAAACCGCGATGCATCCTCTGCCATTGCAATGTTGTTCCATAGCAGGTAGATCTCACGGGAACCATCGGGCAGTGTCTTAAGCGGTTTGATCACCTCGTCGTAGAGCCTCCTCAGGTCTGCGTCAGAGTACCGGTAGCTGTAGAGCCGTTCGCCGAGGCCATGTAGACGGTAGTAGCGCACGGGCCCACCTGAAGCGGCGATCTCTCTCAACGGATCGACGACATGGACTAGGTCGAGCCGGTCACAAGCAGCCCTAACCCTCTCGGGCGTCCATGAGGGGTTTCTCGGTTCCCACGCGACCTTGAAGCCGCACCTCGTCACCTGGGTGAAGAACTCAGTCATATCCTCCCTTGTTCTCGCACAGTAGGTGAAGCTCGGCGGACACTGGACAACTACCAACGGTGCCCGGAGGGCCTCCGCGATCGCTGCGGTTTCATCCCAGGCGCGGAGGTTCTCGTCTGTGGGTCTGAGGAGGCCGTACCTGCTTGCCGTATCAGGGGGCACCTTGAGCCCCGCCTTTCGCCAAGTGGGGCTGCTCGACGGGTGTGTGACCACTTGGAAGGCTTTCAGAGTGAACTCAAAGGAGTCTGGGGCTTCGCTGCGCCATCTCCGCGCCGTTTCCATCCTAGGGAGCTTGTAGAACGTCGACTGAAGCTCGATGAGGTTGAACTCTTGGAAGTATGCCTTCATGCCTCCTCTAACCGCGAAGCCGCAACACCCTACCTTGACTGTCACTTTACGTCTAAGCCTCCTTACGGGAGGCGGCGTGGACTCTTTGCTCCAAGCCTCTCAGGGACTGGATGAGGGAGGCGACAGTCTGAGCCCTTGAGACGAGAAGCGGGATCTGTTCGTTTTCAGCGATCTTCAGTGCTAGGTCCCTGTCTACACGGTCTTCTTTCACACCGTGGAGCGCTACCACCCTGGGCTTCAGAGGGTACAGCCTGATAGCGACCATAGGGCTTCTGCCAAAGCTTACACCTGTGAAGACGAGAGCTCTCTCCGTGGTAGAGCCGACAAGCCTCATGAAGTCATTGACGGAAAGCGTCAGGATCGCTTTCACGCTGTCGACCACCGTGTAGCCGTAAATGCTCTGTCCAAGCCTTTCTCCACACGCGAGCGCCACCCCGTCGATCGCGTCGCAGAGCTGGTAGCCAGTCACGGGCAGTGCAAACTCGCGAATGTCGAGAATCGCCTCGGGCAGCGTACTCACGGTACGCGCGAACTCTCGAATGTGCTGGCCACCACTCTGCTCATCGATCGCTATGAGGGCTTCAACGAACCTTCTGATCAACCGCGAGCCGGGAGACCTTCTCCCAAGCTCGTAGTCGCTGACCACGGAGGCCGAGGTGCCTAGCATCCGCCCCAGGTTGGCTTGGCTCACCCCGAAGAACTCGCGCCAGTGCCTCATGGCCGCCCCGGGGCTGTCTGCGAAGACAAGGTCGCCAGCGATCTTTCTCGAGAGAGAACTCTTGACAGCGTCAAGGAACGACAAAGCCGCTCGATGGGTGTCTGTGCGAGGAGCCTCTTAAGCAAAATGCGTATGCGAAGGAGACCCTCGACCGACGGCCCGCCACGTTCCGGTAATACATACTTTATCGCGATAAAACATTAATAGCGCGGATGCACGTTAGAGGGCATTGGCGAGGGCCGGGTCGCTGATGTCAGGAAGGGTGAGAGCCGCGCTCGTCGGGGTGGGTAACTGCGCTTCAGCTCTCGTGCAAGGCGTCTACTTCTACAAAGACCTGCCCGACGATGCATCGGTGCCTGGCCTGATGCATGTTGACTTTGGCGGGTACAGGCCGGGCGACATCGAGTTCGTCGCCGCTTTTGACGTGAATGAGAAGAAGATCGGCCTAGACCTGTCCGAAGCCATTTTCCAAGAGCCCAACAACCTGCGCCGATTCTGTACCCCACCGAGACTCGGTGTACGCGTACAGAGAGGGCCTCTCCTCGACGGGGTTGGCAGATACTTGAAACCGGTGGTGAAGATTGACAGGCGGCAGCCACCGACCGCCGTTGCGCACGTGCTGGAGGAGGCAGAGGTTGACATGGTCGTCTGCTATCTGCCTGTGGGAAGCGAGAAGGCTGTCCGGTTCTATGCAAATGAGGCTTTGAAGGCGAGATGCGCGTTCATAAACGCGATGCCTGTCTTCATAGCCTCTGACCCGAAGTGGCAGGAGAAGTTCACGGAAAGCGGCCTCCCAGTCGCTGGGGACGACGTGATGAGCCAGATCGGGGCCACTGTGCTCCATAAGAGCATTGTCAAGCTGTTAACAGACCGAGGCGTTCGAGTTGACGAGAGCTATCAACTCAACATAGGCGGTGACACTGATTTCCTTAACATGCTCGAGGAGGAGAGGCTGCGGTCCAAGAGGGAGAGCAAGACGAGCGCTGTGAAGGCGATGCTTCCCTACCCGATCTCGCTGAGGATCGGGCCTAGCGACTACGTCGAGTTCTTAGAGAACAAGAAGATCTGCTACATCTGGGTCAAGGGCACGTATTTCGGTGACACGCCAGTCACAATAGACGTGAAGCTGGATGTCCATGATGCCCCAAACTCCGCGGGGGTGATGATCGATGTCCTGAGAGCGGCGAGGCTTGCCCTAGACAGGGGTGTATCAGGGCCGTTGATCAGCATCTCCGCGTACGCGTTCAAGCATCCACCTGTACAGGCTCCTTACACCACAGCTAGGGAATGGGTTGAGGAGTTCATTCAAGGGAAGAGGGGACGCTAGGCAGCCTCGCGTCTCCAGAGTTCGCGCCTGAGAAGATCCCTCACGGCAGCTCTGATCGCGGCGCTTCTGCTGGGATACATTCCGGACCTGACAAGCTCATCGACACCTTCGATAAGAGCCTCCGGCAACTTCACCGTGACAAGCTTCATAGATGAACCGCCCGCAGGCAGGAACCGCCAACAAGCTGTCCTGCGTTGGACTCTTAAGGTTAATCACAAACGCAATGCTGCCGCTCAACGCTCCCATCGGGCGTCACAGGCCTGTGCATCGATCGACCGAGCCGAGAGGACCCGACCCGTTCAGTACAAGACCCTCCGCAAATCTTTTTATGCGACTGAGATCGTCTAGCGAGATGAAGTGGGAGAATGGGCGGTTCTAAGAAAAAATCGCTGTCGCAGATGACGAAGTCGCAGCAGCTCACCTCGGGAAGAGATGACCGAGAGAAAAGAGATGAGAGAGGGCAGGAAGAGAAGAGGTCGGTGAGAGGCAATCTGCCCCGGATCGAGAGCAAAGAGTTCTTGGCGGAGCTGGCGAAGATGAGATCGGTCACTCCTTACATGGTTGCATCGAGGTACAACGTGAAGGTCAGCGTCGCCAAGGATATCCTTGACCAGCTGAGAGTCAGAGGACTCGTGCAGGTCGTCTCGGGCAACAACAGAATCAGGATATTCCAGGTAGCCGCTGCGTGACGACGTTAATCCTCTGCCCACTCTTGGCTTCTTCAGCGATCTCCAGCCTGTGCTCAACGGAGCCGATAGGATTCGCTGGAGTGTAAAGAGTTACTTCCCGGTAGAACAGGCAGATAGCATCTGCCAGAGGCCAGTACGCGATCTCTCCCCTGTTGAACCGTCTTCGAGCCTTCTCAACGCCCAGTCTAAGGCCGACCTGGAAATAGCAGCTGCCGGGCATCTGAGTGACTCTTCCGTTCAAAGGCAGATTCCTAACGATCGCATCGACGGTTCTCGGTGCAAGGAACCTCAGCAGCTTTCCACTGAAGGCTCCGAGTCCTTCGACCGTGAAGACCACCCAGGTCGTAGCCAGACCAGAGGAGGCCATGCCAACTGTGATGCCCTGCGCTTCCTTATCATTGATCCTCTTGCTGTCCGACGACGATCGGGCTTTTCCATCGGCGGAGCCAGCAACGTTAATCTGAGGGCTTGCCGGGATGTCGTGCGGATCGGTCATGGCGGCGGACGCCAAGGCGATGCGGAAACGGTTCAAGGAACTTGAGACGCGAAGAGATGAGCTCGTTAACGAACTTAAAGATCTCAGCCGACGTTTTGATCGAAAAGAGATAACGGACGACGAGTACGCAAACAGACGACACGAGATCGAACGCCACATCGTGGAGGTCATGGACAGACTGGCCCAGATGAGATATCTCCTGAGCATGGGAAACGCAGGGTTTGAATGACACGTGGAGAGCTATCAGAGAGCGCCTCCTTTTCCGAGCGTGGGAAGGGGCCGGGATTGAGTCAGCCCAGTCAAGAGGTCTTGGTCTGGTGGTTCTTGATAGCTGCCTCCTTCCCCATTTCATACTATGCCTTCGGTATCAAAACCACCAACACGAAGGCTGGATTTCGGAGAGCAAAGCTATGTTCTACATACCTAGTAGCGAGCTTCATATCCTACGTGATGTGGCTGCTGGCATTCCGTCCCACATACGTGCTCGCGGAGCTCTCGCCGTTTGGCGGCTTCTTACTGGCAGTGATCTTCCCATGGGTTCTTGGGCTGAAGAAGAGGGGCTGAGCTGCGCGCTCATGACGTTGCGCACAGCGCGCAAGCTTAATATAGCGCTCCGATCGCGTTGCCGTGGGCAGTCGGTTCAGGGCTTCGGATCAGCCTGATCGTAGAGCCGGCGAGGGCGGGGCCGCCTCTTCCGCGATACAGTCGAGAGCGTGGCTCATCTTGGCTACGAGAGAGATATCCGCGCAGCGTGTTGCTAGTCGTTTGGATGAGATGGGAGGGGCTCCGTCCGAAAGCGATCGGTCGCCAAAGCTGATCGGGCCACGGCGGCTGACGAGGTTCGAAAGAGCGAGGATAATAGGAGCGCGCGCTCTTCAGATCGCGATGGGCGCGCCTGTCCTGATCAAGGCCCCCATGGGCACCACTGATCCAGTAGACATAGCTAGCTATGAGCTGTCTGAGGGCGTCCTGCCGATCACGATCCGAAGGAGACTTCCCGATGGGACGTATCAAGATGTGCCAGTTCAGTGGCTCTTGCGAGAAGAGCACGCGCTCAGCCAAGACGCCGCCTGAAGGTGACAAGGTTGCGAACAGCTTCGTTTTGGCAGGCGCGGACATGAGTGGCCAAGCTGGGGCCTCTGCGAGATCGGGCAACCGCATGTGAATCCTAGCGTCTCGTAACTCTAATGGGCAAACCTTATCTCAGGCTGCCCTGCGATTACCGTCGAGAAAGGGAGCGTCTTGAGGCGCGCTCTGGCACGTTGGAGAGGAGTGATCGAGGTTCTCGCCGCGGTCATATTGGCCGCGCTTGCGTCAGGTGGGACCACATACGGGCTCCGGTATGCCATGGCAACCTCAGACCCAGTCGTCGTAGTGGTCTCGGGCAGCATGGTGCCGACGCTTCAAGTGGCCGACCTAGTCATCATCCAGGGTGTGAACCCAAAGGACGTAAGGCCTGGCGACATAGTTGTGTTCCATAGCCCGGCAGCGTACGATGAGAAGATAATTCACAGGGTCGTGAAGATCGAGGTCCGCTCCGAGCTGCCCGGGGGTCGTGAGGAACTCTGGTTCACAACTAAGGGTGACGCTAATCTGGGTCCCCTGCCCGGCGTGGACCACTTTGTCGCCCGAAGCCTCATCGGCAAAGCAGTCTTCTGGTTTAGGTATTTGGGCTACCCGGCGATGCTCCTTGAGAACACGGTTGTCAGGGCCATCCTCTGGGCCAGTTTCTTCGGCCTCATCGTTTACAACTTGTTCGAGGAGCTCCCAAGGAAGAAGAAAGCGCACGATGCGGAGAAGACGGATCAGGCGAGCACTTATAAGGATAACCCGGAAGCATGATGCTGCCCGGGATACTCGTTGTCACGGCCTAGGCTGTTCATCCGGATAGAGAATGTTGTCGTCTCCGCCGCGTTGAACCAGAGCATCGACCTGCTGTCAGTCGTCAAAGCCCTCCCCCAGGCTGTCGAGTACAAGCCTGAACAGTTCCCCGGCCTCGTCTTCAGGTTGAGGAAGCCGAAGACCGCGACACTGATATTCAGCTCGGGCAAGATGGTCTGCACGGGGGCAAAGTCAGAAGAGCTAGCCAAGAAAGCCGTTAGAAGAGTGGTCAACGAGCTTAGGATGAACGGGATCCTCATTCTCTCTAGGCCAGATATCCAGGTGCAGAACATAGTCGCCTCTGCAAGCCTCGGTGGCAAGATTGACCTTGAGCGGTCGACCTTCAGCCTGGGACGCACCATGTATGAGCCAGAGCAGTTCCCCGGCCTGATATACCGGATGGAAGTCCCAAAGGTCGTCATACTGCTTTTCGCCAGCGGGAAGCTCGTCTGCACGGGCGCTAAGAAGGAGCGAGATGTCGATGATGCTGTCGGTAAGCTGAGGCAGCTGCTTGAAGATGAGCAACTCATCTACTACGAGGAGGGCAGGGCAACCTAGAACGCCTCAAGGGCCTAACCCTTCACGTATCCCTGCTAACCGACCATTACGACGTCTTAGGCCTCACGGCGCGACCTCCAAGATTCCCGACATGGCTCACACACGTTCGAAGGCTTAAGAGTGGGCGCGGGATCGTCTGCATGGTCTGGCGAATGTGCGAGTTCAAGGTGTATCTCGCCGGGAAGCTCATACTTGAGGATGTCGTGTACGCGAAGGTTGAGGGACGCGACCTAGTGCTCAGAGACATCCTCGGAAGCCAGAGGACCCTCCCGGGCTTACAGATAGTCGAGGTCGAAGTCAGCTCGGAGAGGCTCGTTGTCACAGAGTTGGCCCACCCTTGACACCTCCTATGCGCCTTCGGCTCCGGCCTCCTTACAGACCTCAGAGACAGCCCTTAACACATGTGGGGCGGAGACGACGGCGAAAACCCGCATGTACCTAGGCGACGCAATATCCCTTACGATCTGGCGGTCCCCCTTGCCCAGGTACCCGTCTAGCACCGCTTCAGCGAAGCCCTTAGCCAGCCGGGCGCTGAGCGTCAGATGGCTCGTGTAGTAAAGGAGTTCGGCAAGGTCCCAGGTGGGCTGTGCTCCGTCTCTGACTGCCTGCTCAAGGTCAAGGAAGAAGACCTGTCCTCGCTCGTCTATCAGGATGTTCTCGGGCTTTGGGTCACCCAGAGTGATGCCCGTGGCATGAACCTCGGCCAACGTTCTACCGATCGCCGAGAAGGATGAGAGAGCCTCGTCAAGGGCGCCACTCGACGAGAACGCCTTTCTAGCTAGCTCCTCGAACCCATAACCCTCAACGTACTGCATGTAGAGGACCCTGTCGGTCCAGCTCAGGTCGATGATGTCAGGTGCCGGAAAACCATGTCTTCTCAGATGGAGCAGCGCCGAGTACTCGTTGGCCATTCTGCTCCTCCCCCTAAGAGCGAATCTTTGAACACCGATCGTCCACAGGGCCAACGGGAACCATTTGAAGCCTCGCCAATCTCGATACTTCTTCGCGACGACTCGCCTCTCCTCACCATCCCTCGACAGCCTGATGAGGAAGACTGAGTTGAGCCCCGTCGTCCCGAGCCTATCGACGGCCTTCTCGCGGAAGCCGTCCACGGAACCTAGCCTCTCCGGAAGCCGCTCGATGGGCATCCGTTCGCAGAGGCTAGTCGGACCTACGCTTGACGGTAGAAACAGGTACTTCTCGGGCTCTTCCAAGGCTCTTCCAGACCTGCCAGCTTCGACCTCCCGCGTCAGCTTCGACGCAAACTCTTGGGCTACGTCAAGGAGGTTAACACCTCTGCCCGCGTAGCCGTGGGCTGCATATGCACTCGCGACTCTCCTTATGGTCTTGGCAACCTCGACTATCTTCGCCCTGCCTGAGCCCAGCTGCTTCTTCGCCTTCTCAGTCAACGCGTAGTACTTGCCGTTCCAAGTGACCAGACCCTCCGCGATGAGAGATGAGAGCGCTCTCTCGAAACCGGAGCCCATTTTCCGGAGATTCACCTGTCTGCTGCTGCCGCCAAGCATCCTCAGGTAGCTGTATCGGACCGGCGGGTAGATGCGGGCCCTCCGCCACATTTTGTCGAGTATGAAGAAACTGGGCGAGATCATGATCTCTCTCCAGAGCCCTGGATAGTCTGAGACCAAGCCTTGGATGCTCTCCCTGGCGAAACGTGTCTTCGCTGCTACCTCAGCCTCCCTGAGGTACCCCTTGGACGCTATGGGTTGATAGGGGGTGAGAAGGCGACCTGCAACGAACTCACCGAGATAGGCGTCCTTGACATCTTTCTCAAAGAGGGCTTTGTCGACCACGAGGACTGAGAACATCCGTGTCTCGTAGGGAACATAGTGGTATAGGACGCCGTCGCGGTATGGTTCGAGAACCAGAAGCACGTCCACATCGCTCGCTTTTCTAGCGTAGCCCGACACCTGCGAGCCATAGAAACACGAGGCTATGATTCTTGACTCATTCCTCTCCGCTAAACGCTTGCATGTCTCCACTGCTGCGAGCTTAGTCCCCTCGTCTATCAAGGTGAGAAATGACCTTCCGGCTCTGGCCCTGCTCTCCATTCATCTTCATGACAGAACCTCTCTCATAAACGAATCGACAACGGTGTGGTCTCCACGCGACCCAGCCTGGCGCCTCTTTGAGCGGTGCACTGAACGACTGAATCCGTGACTCTCGCAGGCTCAGACGTCTCAGAAGACCTTAGTAGGCGCCACATGAAGAATGGCTGGGTGACATGGGTCCTGAACCTCGCGCTGAGGCTAAGAGACTCGGTCTAGGAGGCTGGTGCGCCTAACCTGTCCAAAGGGCTGTGTGGCTCATGCGAAGCACTCTTAGTCGGTCGACGGCGACCCTTTCAGGGCGCTTACATCAGCGACTCCTAGGCATCGCTGAGAGGGCAGCCCAGGAGATCGCAGCGCGGCATCGAGACGTGCTGGCAATCTACTTGGCCGGGTCCATCGCCCGAGGCGCCGCTACCGGATCAAGCGACCTAGACCTCTGCGCCATCGTCGAGGAACCCGCCAGTAGCAGCAGGCAACCACCGATAGTAATCTCGGGGAGACCTGTCTTCTACCGGCTGCACCCTCTTCGACTCTACTCGGACATCGAGGGGCTCCTGACGGGTTCAGTCGTCCTCTCATCACAGATCGTCGACGCGAAAGCACTCTACGACCCCAAAGGGGTCTTCGCGAAGATCCAACGAGCTGTGCTGCGAAGATACGATGACCCGTTCTATCTCAAGGCTCGCATCTCACTCAGCCTCGAGGCGGCGCGGCGCCATCTCCTACTTGCACGCCTCCGAGTTCGCCAGGGAAGAGCCTACGAGGTGCCAAGCCACCTCGCTCAGCTGGTGGTCTATGGGTTGGCCCCTGCCATCTTCTTCCTGGCGGATGAGCCCCCAACGGAGCGGAGATGCCTCGCAGCGCTGAAGCCAGCCTGCGAGATGCTTGGCGCGGACAGCATCTACGATGAACTCGTTAACCTCCTTGGCTTGGACGAAGCCTCGAACGGATGGGCTGAGCAAGCCATAAATGGGGTCGGCGAGTTGGCCGAAACGGCCGGTCAGGCTCTAAGGAACCATAATCAGCGGCTCTACGATTTGAACGCTGACTGGTTGAGCACCGCTATGGCCCGGTATTTCATCGAAGGCGCCAAGGAGCTGCTCGCTGACGGGAAGAGGGAGGCCTCGATCTACTGCTCTATGGTGATAGCATCTCGCATTCTGGACATCATAAGGGAGGCAGGCGATTCCTTGCCGCCTGAAGTGCTGGTGAACGCGGAACAATTGGGTTCGAGGGTGTTTAGGAATGAAGCTGTCGACCAGCGAACGATTACGACGCGTCTGAGACAGGCAGAAGTTGTGGTTGAGGAGACGCGACGCCTCGCGACCGTTCAGCTGCAGAGGACCACGCCGATGAAGCGTGAGCGAAGAGCCTAGGCTCAGCGGCCTTTTGACGCTATCTCCTTGTCCTCTCTTCCGCTCTTCTCAGCCCAGAGCCTCTTGGGCCTTGAGAGAAGAAGCAAGAGGCTGATGGCGAAGATGAGAAGGCCCATGGCTGCTGCGGTTTGGAGCTGCAGGTGCATGGCCTCAACCTCCCACCATACGAGCAAGGGTAGGAAGCCCAAGAGAGCAGTGAGGCCGACCCTTCCAGAAGCCCGAAGCAAGACTGCCCTTCTGCTGGCAGGCCACGACGCGAAAGCTAGGGCGAGGCCTGCGACCACGAGGCTAGTTGAACCCGTTACAAAGACAGGGGGGTAGGCCAAGGCTTCGACCATAGCCCGTAGTGAGGCCCATGAGACCTGCCATGCCAAGACACCGAGAGCAAGGAGTAGGCCGCAGGAGCCTAGGAGAAACGAGAGCATGCCCGTGCTGTTCAAAGCCTCCATTCTAGCACGCTCCTCGCCCGGCAGCTGGCGCAGTTTCAGCCAAAGCGATGTGGCGGCAAGGAGGAAGAAGATGCTCACAACCGGCCAGTTCGAGACGTATTGTTGGACCGCCACGCCGAGCCCGCCCGTCACAGAGCCCTGTGTGACCCAGTAGTACGAGACTGTGCCATACGCGAGAACGACGGCCGCTAGTAGCGTCTGCCACCACAGGTTCTTGGAACCCGACACGCTCTGCAGCATTTCGACCATCCTAGCCGTTCGAAACAGACTCCGGGATCAAAGGTGTCCAATTTATCGTTTTCTGCGTCGACTAGCTTGATCTGTTCTCGCTGACAATCGACCGAAGTCTAGGACCCACCTTGCATCCCGCCATGCTCTTGGAGGAACGCTTTCCGCGCGAAGACAAGGTAGCCTGTGTGCCCGATCATCAAGGTCACGGGCCGAGTCTCACCTGGTTTCACCTTGAAGTTCCTAAGGATCAACTCCACAGCCTCGACCTCGACGAAGCCCTTCTCCATGAGCGACTGGACTGTCTTCTCGACTTGGTTTATGGTCGGGCTGAAGCTTGCGAACGCGCCCCCACCCTTCAGGGCCTTCGATGCGTGAGGCACAACCAGCCATGGTGTCGCCATGTCCAGAACCACAGCGTCGATGTTCTCCTCCTTGATCCCCTGCAGGATGTCCGCGTTCTTCAGCTCGACGTAGGGGTCGACACCTGCCCTGACGAGGTTTCGCGATGCGTTGGAGAGGAAGGCCTCGTTGATCTCGTACCCGAAGACCTTGCCGGTAGGCTTCACATGTGAGGCCAGCACGGCTGTGAGCGCTCCCGACCCTACGCCGGCCTCGACAACCCTCGAGCCCGGCTCGACATCGGCGTATACCAGGATTAGGCCCATGTCCTTTGGATACATGACCTGGGTCATTCTCGGGAACTTAAGCACGTAGTCTCGGATGTTCGGCCTGAAGGCGACGAAGGGTTCGTTCATGCTGCTAAGCACGGTCTCGCCCGGCCTCTTCCCGATGATGTCTGAGAGCTGGATGAATCCCTTGTGGGTATGAAGCTGCCTGCCTGCACGGATCGTCGTGAGATACTTCCGCTTGGCATCCAGATAGAGAGTAACATCTTCTCCCTCTCGGAAAAGCTCGCTCATCGGTCTCGCCTAGGCTTACGAAGGTGCCCTTGCCGTTCTAGCTCAGTTTCCTGCTTTAGGCCTTAGCTTCGACTGTTCGGTCAACTGTTGAACGCCGGCCGCCTTGACGCAAAGCCTGCAACCGGTCCTCTTGACCAGCAGTCGCCGGTAGGCCACCGTGCAGTTTGCGCAGACGCGTCGGCCGCAGTTAGGGCATGTTACGGTGTGAGCGGTACAGGTCATCTGTCCACACGAGGGGCAGATGGCCGAGTCCTGGCTGCAGACTTTCCTGCCGCAGATGGCGCAAGGGTTGGCCGGCTCGCCCTCACACTGGAGCCTGCGGCATACCGGGCACGTCCACGAGTGAGCCTTGCAGACGGGCATGCCGCATGCGGAGCAGAAGGCGATGCAGGAGGCACAGAGCACATCCCCGCAGATGGAACAGTGCTTCGCCGATTCTTGGCAGGTCCTTTGCGAGCACACAGAGCATGTCACGAAATGGCTGTCGAGATGCTCGGCGCACAAGAGGTTGCTGCAGAGGTGACATCGCGAGAGATGTTTGGCACAAAAGACCTTGCCGGACCCGCATGCCATGCATCTGCTTCCACAATCTGCGCACGTCAAGCCCTTGCACGCCGCGCACGTTGTGAGCTTCTCAAACGAGCAGAAGACTTTGCCGCATGAGCGGCACTTCAACGCATGGTCGGGACAGAGTGTCTTTCCACACCTCGAACAGGCAAGAGCATGCGCCGAGCAGAGCGGGGACAGACAATCGGCGCAAAGCCATTCAGCGTTGAGCTCCTGAATCTCATGGCCGCATGTTCCGCATAGGCCGAAGGTCCCCTTGCCGTTCACAGCATTCCAGGCGATTGCCAAGGTCTTCTCTCGGCTCTGGTGGGCAATCGTAAGCTCTGCTCGATAGACCGGTATCCAGACGACCTGAATAGTCGCTACCTTGAGTTCTTGGGCCGTGGGCTGAACGACCTCGCGGCCCACTTCCTCTTTCTCTAGCCCCTGGGCTGCAGCTCTCGCCGCGGCCAGCTCTCTCTCTTTCTCCTCCCTGATCTCCAATCTCCGCTTGTAGGCCTTCTGAACTTCTCTCTCAGCCTTTGCGATGCTGACCTTCAGCGCGGCGGTCTTTCTCTCGCGAGCCGAGACCCTCGCCTCGAGCCTCCTCGTCGGCCTGCCTGCTCTCTCAGCCGACCTCAGCTGTTCGCGAAGTTCCCCAGCCTCTGCTTCGACTCGCTTCATGTCTGAGGCGAGTCGCCTGACCTCCGCCTCTCCATGCTTTACCCGGGTCTCTATGTCCTGCAGTTGAGCATTCATGGCTGCCGCCAGTTCCTTGGACCTCGTTTCGAGAAACCTGGTGGTCGCTCTCTGACATTCCTTCAGAAACACCGCCTGGTCGGTGTCAACGGCGAAGATCCCTAAGGACCGATGGTAGTATACCACCTTTGTCGTCTCAAGGGCCGCGTAGGCCCTCAGCCCCTCAAGCGTGGCATTAAGCTCGTTCTGGTCCTCCAGAGGGATACGTATCTTCACGTATCTCCCCGGGGACGACGGCTTCGTTGTGAGAACCGCCTCATCGAGAGTGGAGACCGCGACCCCGAAGACCTCTCGCTGTTTCCAGTCGATGCGAGCGTGTATATCGGCCAGCGAGGCAAGTCCTGTGAGTTCGGCGTTGTACGCTATTCTCGGGTCTTCCCTTGTCACCTTTGCACAGACATGGAACTGAACTGTGGGAAAGTACTCGAGCCTCGCACCGCCTAGACGAGCCGTGACCCCGGGCAATAGCTGAGATAGCTTGCCTCGAAGTACTGACTCTGTCACGCCGAGAGAAGCGAAGCACTGAGGAAGCCCGGGGGCTAGGATGGGTCGCTCCTCGAAGCTCTCAGCCTCTCGTTTGATCAGCTTCAGTTTCTTCTCGCCGATCCTTGCTGCGGCCCGCGCCCTAGCCTCAGGTGTCACAAAGTCCAGTGGGTTGAAGCCTGGGGCTCCATGCCTGGTCTCCCGACGCCTTACCTGCACGACGAGCGGGATCTTCTCGACGATCTCGCCGGTTACGAGAGCTTCGCCTTTCTCGAACCAGGTGATCTCCCTCTCCCAGCGGTGTTCGAGGCCACCGCTCTCCATGGCGATCTTCACGTCGTTCGGGTCAGTCAGCCTATGTATGATCCAAGTGCCCACAAGTCCCCTCACAGTAGTGTCTAGCAGCTGAGGCCGTTGCGTGACAACGATCAAGTTCGCGCCGAACTTTCGGCCCTCCTGCGCGAAGCGGCGAACCAGCATCGACGCGTCTGTCTTGTCCTTGCCTGCAAACCGGTGCGCCTCATCAAGGACGCAGTAGAACGGTGGGATCTTCCCAGAGGCAGCAGCCTCGAAGAGGCTCGCTAGGAGGTAGCTCACGATCTGAAGTTGTTCGTCATCCCCGAGCCCCCTAAGGTTGATGGTCGTGCAGAGCCCTTGGAGCACTAGATCTTCGGCCTGGGCGACTCGAAGGGCGGCCAGGCTTAGGTCAGCGCCTGGGTTCATGTCGAAGTCGCCGAACTCGATGATCTGGTCGATGTATGACTTCGGCTGGAAGGCCTCGGCGTCTTGAGGCTTCTCTGCCTCAACCTTGAGGCTTGAGTATTCACCGTGAGGGTCGATGATGACGACCGGCACGCTTTTCTTAAGGAGCTCTTCCACGAACACGCCGACCGTGTAGGACTTGCCTGAGCCCGGCTTTCCCACGATGAAGACTCTTCCAATCTTCGCTACGGGGAACCAGACCTTCAGGCCGAGGCGTCTCAGCGAACCTATGTACAGCCCTGCTTCAATAGTGCCAGTCAGTTCCAGAGCTGACCGGACTGTCTCCTCAGTGGCACGGTAGATCGTCGAACCTTGGAGGAACGGGGTCCTCGGCGTCTGACCGACGATGACGCAGTCTGCCTGCAGCTTAGAGCCGTTTCGCTGGCAGTTGCGAATTGTACACAGGTAGATGGCTCCCTCATGGTCGACCTCAAGGTAGTCGTCGACGCCAATGTCCTGTCTAGCGAGGACTGCGTTGAAGCCATGCACCGTGCTCAAGCCCTCAATGATTCCTGCAGGAGCACGGATTGGCCTCAAGCTCAGCTCCACCTTTCGAGACTATCTTCGGCTGGGGGCTTTCACTCGGCCAGGCGCCGGAGAAATGAGCTTTCCTATCCTGATGGACCATGACACCAGACGCTCTGCGTCCTCCTTTGAGAGAGCATGTCGTTTCCGCACAGTCTCATAGACGCTGTCGAGGTCCGCGCTCTCAAGCTCCCTCACGACTGGGATGATGTCTACATAGCTCTGAGCCGTGTCCTCTTCGGCAACTGAGATAGGCCAAGCTTTCTCGAGTAGGAAGAGGCAGATCATCCCCCTCTCGTCACCATCTTTCACCAGAGTGACACATCCTCGGCCGAACGTCGGGTTCCTTCCTGTCGCCTCTAGATACGGCTTCACCGGGTAAGCATCTCTTATCCAAGACGGCAGGTCCTCGACGCTTGCAACGAATCTCTTCGCTAATCTTTCATTGCTCTCAACATGCGCGATCGCAACGACATCGTACAAGTATCCTTCGAACTGGGACTTCGAGAAGACCATTGAGTCCCCTTCAAGCTGCGCGTACAGCATCCCTGGGGGGCATTTCAAGGCCTTCACGATCGCTCTGCCTCTCTCCTTGTCCTGACAGACCTTGAAAAGCCACTCCCCTGAGACAGCGTCTCTCACCTTGTAGAACCTAACTTGCCCGCGCCTAAGTTGCCTCAGACCGAAGTCGAACCAAGCATCCTCATCCCTCTGCTCTACGCGGGTGATGGCAATGGCTTTCCTTAGGCTTCTCACACGATAACGCCTTTACGTAAGACGAGGCAACGGTATTAAAGACTAATACCACAGCTCTCGTGGCGATCTCCAAGCACGCCTTCTCCCTCCCTCAAAGCGACGCCGTTTGACCTTCGGCCAGCATTCGCCGCTTCGAAAGCGTCGAAGGCAAGACGCAAGCGCTGCCCACTACGGCGAGATCCA